>CAMDAH010000002.1 GCA_945888625.1 Chryseobacterium gleum | reverse complement strand
ACATTAAATTCAATAATAGAAACGTAGCCTTTGTAGCCAATTGTGTTACCTGTATTAAAAGAAACTTGCGTATTCGCTGGTAACCAATATGGTAAAGTTATTGGTAAAATACCATAGTTAAGGTAGGTATATCCTGTAAGGTATGCCTCCATTGGATTGCCATTAATAGCCGTTATTCTTGTAGGATAATTATTCGAATAGGCCATCGAACCTTCTATTTTCCACACTTTACCAACTGGAACTGAAAAGGCTGAAGCAGTACAACAAGTGATTTCTAAATGCAATACCTGGTTAAACTGCAGGTTGCCTTGCGCTTTAAAGCTGAAATTGAATAGTAAGCAGCTAAATAAAAGGAGATTTTTCATGGAATAATATTAAATTCGATGACTGATAAGTGAGCAATATTTTGAAAAGCAGCAAGTGTCGTGCCTGCAGCCAACCAAATGTCGCCTGTATGTCGAACTTCAGCCAGTTGGTGGTTATAATTATTATTATAATAAGCCCTGCGTCCTAAATTCATAGCTACACCGTTTATATTAATTAAATATTCAGCAACTCCGGGTTGGCTTATAGCCTGATAATTACCATTAGGTGTTGGAAGAAAGTTTGTTACCTTCCAAACTTTACCCGCTGGCACCGTTTCTATGACACTAATCAATTTAACCTGATTAAACTGCAAATTTCCTTGTGAATAAATTTTGTTTAACAAAAGGAATGTAAAAAAAAGGAAAGAAAGTGTTTTCATGGAATAATATTAAATTCTAAAATACTTAAGAAATTATCGACACAAGTCGTTTGGACAATATCACCAGTCTTCAACCATATGGGCAATTGATTTCCAACAGCCATATAAGTCCCTGAACTACCATGTCCTGGGGAGCCATTAATTAGATAATAAGGTTTTGTGTTGATAAGAAATGGGTGATGACGATCGATTAAATTACAAGATGATATTTCAACTCCATCGCTCAATGACGTTTGAGATTGCATATACGATTCTATTTTCCACACTCTGTTAGCTGGAACAGTTTGAGCTATATTGTTTATACGCAGCACCTGATTAAATTGGAGATTTCCTTGAGCTGTAAAGTTCCAACTGAAGAATAGAAAAAGTGAAAACAGGAGATTTTTCATGGCACAACATTAAATTCTAAAATACTAAACCAACGATTGCCTCCACATCCACAAGATTGACCTAGGATACTGCCACTCGGCAGCCAAATAGGTGTAGCATCCGCATTTCGGTAATAGCCAGATGGACTTGAGTTGGAATAAGCTCCTGCATAAATAAATGACGTTACTCCATTAAAATATACCGTCAAAGTACTGCCGTAAACTCCTACAGCCTCAATTTTCCACACCTTTCCCGCAGGGACAGTCCACTGGGTGGTGTTGTCGGTATTTGCAGACAAGTAAACTACCTGATTAAATTGCAAGTTTCCTTGAGCTGTAAAGCTCAAACTGAAGAAAAGAAAAAGTAAAAACAGAAGGTTTTTCATGGAACTACATTAAATTCAATAATGGAAAAAAAATAGTCAGTCGCGTTATTAGCTGACGAATAAGAAAACTTTATTGAGTCTCCAGCCTTCAGCCAAATTGGTCCATTAACTTGCATCTTGTAGGATCCCCAATTTGATTGAGGAAGAGAATTTGGTGAAGAAACATTATTACAAACATAATTTACTATTGCAGGAGAACCTGCTCGTGCAGCTGACGAATGCTCAATCTTCCAAACTTTTCCAGCAGGTACAGTGGCCAATGTAAAAGGATCTATAATAGTTGTTCCTGTCAATGTTACCACTTGATTAAACTGCAAGTTTCCTTGAGCTGTTAAGCTCAAACTGATGAGTAAGAAGGTAAAAAAAAGTAAGTTTTTCATGGTACAACATTAAATTCTATGATACTAACAACGCCGGCATTTAAACCAGAAAACCCGATATTTTGACCACCATTTACCCAATAAGGAAAAGAGTTAAATTCAGTAGTGTAACCTGTATGTGTACATTTTAAAAATATTTGTTGGCCCGCTACACTTACTGTAAAATAAGAGGCATAAGATGACATCCCTACATTCTCTAATTTCCATACTTTCCCAGCTGGAATAGTATAAAAAGTACCACCACTTGTGAATGATAAATTTAAAACTTGATTAAACTGCAGATTTCCTTGTGAAAAACCAAGCGTAGAAAAAAGCAAAATAAAAAAGAATGTAGTAATTGTTTTCATGGGATAATATTAAATTCAATAATAGATATTACATAGTTTAAAACTTGTACGCCGCAGTTTGAACAAGAAGCAAAAACATAAACTTGGTCACCCGACTTTAACCAAATTGGTAATACGTGTGGAATAGTAGTTTCGTTAGAATTCGAAATTGAAAAGAAACTAAACCCACCACCTGCGTCTACATATACCCGTCTATTAGCCGTTGAGCCATAAGAGGCAAATGCCGTTTCAACTTTCCACACTTTTCCAACCGGAACAATCCAAGTCGGACTGTTGTTTGAAGATGATGTGCCCGAGTAAGAAACTACTTGGTTGAATTGCAAGTTTCCTTGCGAAAAAGCGACTGAATTAAAAAGTAGTGTAAAGATAAATAGTGAAAGAAAATTCATGGTATAATATTAAATTCTATAACACTAATGGAAACTACATTGGAGCTTATTGCCAACGTTGAACCAGCGGGAAGCCAAAACGGAAAAGTAGTAACACATACAGTTCCTTGCCATCCGTTACAATAAGTATTAAAACCAACACTGCTAACATTGGAAATGGTAAGTTGATTGTTGTTAACTAAAATCCTGTGCATCGGCTGAGTACTACAATTGGATAACAAAGCATCGCCAAATGCAGCCTCCACTTTCCAAACTTTTCCAACTGGTACAGTTTCTATAGTGGAAACTAATTTTACTTGGTTAAACTGCAAGTTCCCTTGCGAAAAACCAATTGTGGAAAGAATTAATGTAAAAAAAAGGAAAGAAAGTGAATTCATGGTACAATATTAAATTCAATTACTGAGTAGCCCCTTGCGCAAATGTAACTAGGTATACAGGTACATATTGTTGTACCCGATGGAAGCCAAATTGGTAAATTCGTCATCTGACTTCCAGCCGAATGAATACCAAAAGCTACTGGTATGTTATTTATACTTAAATATCTACCGTAATTTTGAAAATTAAAGCTTGCTAATCCACAAGCTGAAAAGTGTGCATAAACAGTGCCGCTTGCACCCATTGCGTAGGTATCACCTCCTTCGCTAAAAACACTCTCAATCTTCCATACTTTTCCGGCAGGAACCGTTTGTGAGGCATCTGTATTTGAAATTATTTTCACCTGGTTAAATTGTAAATTTCCCTGAGTGTAAGATAAGGCAATACAATTTAGAAAGATAATTAATAAACAAATTTTCATTGAGTATTTTTTTAACACCATAAAAATAAAGAAATATTTCAACCTTGGGAGACTTTCCATGTTAAATAATAAATATGTTTTATTTAATTTTTGACTAAAAACTGCCCAATGGAAATATATTTATTTATATTTATCTTTTAATTAGAAAAACATTAAACTATGTATAAATTACTACTTCCCTTACTCTTTATTTTTATTTATAACAATTTGCGTGCGCAGGCACCTGATGGTATCAATTATCAAGCGGTTATCCGAAATCTTTCAGGGAATTTGGTGGCCAATAACACTATCGCCATACGAATACAAGTTAAACAGACCAGTGCTTCTGGAACGATTGTATTTCAAGAAAGACACAGCGTTACCACCTCGGCGCAAGGCATAGTAAATTTAGTTATTGGACAAGGAACACTTCTTGGTGGGAATATTTCAACAATTAATTGGGCTGCAGGGCCTTATTTCGTATGTCTAGGTGTGAGTTTTACCAACGGAACGAACTACTTGGATTATGGCTCACAACAATTGATGAGTGTTCCCTATGCGCTTTATGCCAAAAATGCTGGAAATCAATTAAATCAGTGGCGATATGGAAATGTTATTCCAGCGGCGGCTTTAGGTGCAATGGGTGATTTCTACCTCAACATGACAAATGGCAATGTCTATTATAAATCAAACGCAACTACTTGGACGCTAACAGGCAATATTACAGGACCAGCAGGAGCTGCGGGTGCAACTGGATTAACAGGAGCCACCGGACCAGCAGGAGTACAAGGAATTCAAGGTGTAGCAGGACCAGCAGGAGCTGCGGGTGCAATTGGAGCTACAGGCCCGGCAGGACCAGCAGGTGCACAAGGTCCAATAGGATTAACAGGTCCAATAGGACCAGCGGGCCCAGCAGGTGGACCTCAAGGACCAATTGGACCAATTGGATTAACAGGTCCAGCAGGACCAACTGGACCAACTGGACCGGCAGGACCAACTGGACCGGCAGGGCCAACAGGGGCCACTGGAGCAACTGGATTAACTGGACCGGCAGGACCGACAGGACCAATAGGACCAATAGGATTAACTGGACCGGCAGGACCGACAGGACCAATAGGATTAACTGGACCGGCAGGTGCAACTGGAGCACAAGGGCTTATTGGTTTAACTGGACCGGCAGGACCGGCAGGTGCAACTGGTGCGCAAGGCCTTCAGGGATTGACTGGACCAGCGGGTGCAACTGGAGCACAGGGGCTTATTGGTTTAACTGGACCGGCAGGAGCCACAGGCCCTGCTGGAGCACAAGGAATTCAAGGATTAACAGGTGCAACAGGACCAGCGGGAGCACAAGGTCTTCAAGGAGCAACAGGTGCTACAGGTCCAACTGGTGCAGCAGGACCAGCAGGTACTGCTACATCAATTACTTCTGACAACTTTCAAACGGATGGAACTTTATCAATCGTTACGAGTGTTCCACAAACGGTAAATTCAACTAATAAAGCATTACTTATAGGAGGCAATACGAGTGTTAGTGATCTTAGTTTAGGGACAAATAGTAACTATTCTATTGATTTCAGAACAAACAATTTAGTACGTGGAAGAATTAGTGCACTCGGCGAATTTTTTATTGGTACAACTAGTACATCGATGGCAGGCGATTTAATGAATGGCGTTTCAAATGCTACGTTTCCTTGGGCAGTGAATGGCTACTCTTCCTTTAACGGAGCTGGTGTTTATGGTGCGATAATGCCTGGAAACACTACCACTTTTGGTGCTGTTCAAGGAGAACATGTTGGAAGTGGCACTGGTGCTGGTGTTCGAGGAATGACAAATAACGCTAATGCTATTGGTGTTAATGGATCGGTCTCAGTTTTGCCTGTTAACGGGTGGGGCGGTTTGTTTCAAAATGACTTAGGGTATACAGGGTTTTTCGGAAGTGCTTCCGATTTAAAAATAAAAAAGAACATTAATACGATCGCTGATGCCCGTTCGATTATCAATAATTTAAGAGGCGTTTCCTACGAACACCGATTAGATGAGTTTCCTGGACTTGGATTAAAAGCAGGGTTAACCTATGGATTTATTGCACAAGAAGTGGAAACAATACTTCCTGCAATAGTTAAAGAAAAAATTATTCCAAATATGTCGCTAAGATCAGACGGTGTTGATGCAGGGTCGGTAAGTTTGAAAACTGTAGGGTACACAGAAGTTATTCCCATTCTTGTTGAAGCATTAAAAGAGCAAGATAAAGTGATAGTAGATTTATTAAAAAGAATTGAAGCATTAGAAAAAAAAATAGAAGATAATAAATAAATTAAATTTTAAAAAAATGAAAACAACTTTACTTTCAAACCTAAGCTTAGCATCGGCTTTATTCTTTTTAGTGCTCTTTGCTCCAAATTCAAAGACCTTAGCACAAGCGCCTGATGGTATCAATTATCAAGCGGTTATCCGAAATCTTTCGGGGTCTTTAATCGCTAATACCACCATCGCCATTCGGATACAAATAAAACAAACTTCTGCTTCAGGTACCATCGTATTTCAAGAAAGACACAGTGTTACCACCTCAGCGCAAGGCGTTGTGAATTTAGTTATTGGACAAGGGACACTTCTTGGTGGGAACATTTCAACGATTAATTGGGCTACAGGTCCTTATTTCGTAAGTCTTGGCGTAAGTTTTACCAACGGAACGAACTACCTTGATTACGGTTCTCAACAATTGATGAGTGTGCCCTATGCGCTTTATGCAAAAAATGCAGGGAATCAATTAAATCAATGGCGATATGGAAATGCGATTCCAGCTGCGGCTCTAGGTGCAATGGGTGATTTCTATCTCAACATGACCAATGGCAATGTCTATTATAAATCAAACGCAACTACGTGGGCCTTAACTGGCAACATTACAGGTCCAGCAGGAGCAGCCGGAGCAACGGGTCCAACTGGATTAACAGGAGCAACCGGACCAGCAGGAGCACAAGGAATTCAAGGTGTTGCAGGACCAACAGGTCCAACAGGTCCAACAGGATTAACAGGAGCTACCGGACCAGCAGGAGCACAAGGTGTAGCAGGTCCAACTGGGCCAACAGGATTAACAGGTGCAACAGGACCTGCAGGAGCGCAAGGTCTTCAAGGTATTGCAGGACCAACGGGTCCAACTGGATTAACAGGTGCTACGGGACCAGCAGGAGCAACAGGACCAGCAGGAGCACAAGGTCTTCCAGGTGTTGCAGGACCAACGGGTCCAACTGGATTAACAGGTGCTACGGGACCAGCAGGAGCACAAGGCACACAAGGTGTAGCAGGACCAACAGGTCCAACTGGATTAACAGGCGCTACAGGACCAGCAGGAGCACAAGGTACACAAGGTGTAGCAGGCCCAACTGGATTAACAGGTGCTACCGGACCAGCGGGAACGCAAGGTCCTATCGGTTTGCCAGGTGCTATTGGTCCACAGGGACCAGCAGGAGCCTTACCAGCGGGAAGTGCAAGTCAAACGCTACGTAATGACGGCAGCACCTGGATTGCCAATTCAACATTAACGAATACAGGTACAGCCATAGGAATTGGGACCATTTCACCTAATTCTTCTGCCATTTTAGATGTTCAATCGACCACAAAAGGTTTATTATTACCCACCATGACATTGGCTCAGAAAACGGCAATTTTAACTCCGGCAACTGGGTTACTTGTTTATCAAACAGATGGAACGGCTGGTTTCTATTATTTTAATGGAACAGCATGGACGGCAATTGGTGGGGCAGCTGGAGCAGGAGGAGGATCATCTTCATCGGCAAATACACTTATTTATACCGCAGACGGCTTTTAATTTTTAGCCTTATTTCTATCACATGAGAAACTTCTTTCTACTAGTAAGTGTACTTTTTAACTATGTGGTTTTTTCGCAGGGTAACTTGCAATTTAATCAGGTGAAATTAGTAAGCACAGTTGAAACTGTTCTAGCAGGTAAGGTGTGGAAGGTGGAGAGTGCAACATTTCAAGGTGGGCAGCCATTTTGTATCGGAGCAGGAAGTAATACTGCATGTAGTAGTGGTAATATGATGTCGACTGGTTTTGTGGGTGATATGTCATTTCAGGTCAATGGACTAACCAATTATTTATATACGAATCTTGGCCAGCCAGGCTCTTCCGCAACCTATGCCAGTCAAGGTTACAGCCCTTTTCCATTATGGCTTCCAGCAGGTTCTACTTTAGCCGCAGGAACCAACATGCGCTACCTGAGCGTAATTGAATTTAACATTATCCCATGAAAAGACTTTACATTTTCATCATTACCATTTTTCTAACTACGGTTGCGTTTTCACAAGGTAACTTGCAATTTAATCAGGTATTATTACTTTCCACTAGTCAAAATTCAAGCATATTACTTGGAACAGTCCCTGCGGGTAAAACATGGAAAATAGAAGGCTATGGGACTAATCTTACCAGTTATTACAATTGTGATTTTAGCTTTAATGGAGTAAACACTGCGTTTCGTGCAGGATCTACAGATAGTTATTCAAGTGGTTACAATTATGTCTCATCTACACAACAATTTTGGTTGCCTGCGGGAACTCCTTTACACGCATTTTCTTGCAATGGAACTGTAGGTTATCGATGGGTCAGTATAATTGAATTTAACATTATACCATGAAAAGACTTTACATTTTCATCATTACCATTTTTCTATACACGGGTGCTTTCGCTCAAGGTAACTTGCAGTTTAATCAGGTCATTCGAGTTGTAGAAGTTTTACAAACTGTTCCTGCCGGTAAAGTTTGGAAGGTTGAATCATATTTGGAGAGTGAATTAATAAATAGCAATAGTTCTTCATCCTCATGTACCTCAAGTACAATACATCGCCCATTAATAATAAATAATGGGTTTTATTATTTTGTAGGAGATGTCGCTTGGGGAAGTACTAATAGTTTACAAATGATGAATCACAATAAATTTCCAATTTGGTTGAAATCGGGTGACCAAATTCGAACTACCTGTTCTTCCGATTTTGCCTCGGTAATTGAATTTAACATTATTCCATGAGGACACTTTACATTGCTCTTTTTATACTACTTAATCATCTTGCTTTCGCCCAAGGAAACTTACAGTTCAACCAAGTGTTATTTTTAACCGCAACAACAAGTAATTTAGCACAATGGACTGTTCCAGTCGGTAAAGTTTGGAAAATAGAAGCAATGGGAGGATATGCCGGAAGTACTTATGTCTATTTAAATAATCAAGCTGCATTTGAGCACACTGGACCTGTCGTATCTTCAGGGGGATATTATCGCCATTCTGCTTCTTCTCCAATATGGCTTCCAGAGGGAACAATCCTAGGACATTCCTCTTCAACTCAAGGAGCGTATCGATGGTTTAGTATTATTGAATTTAACATTATACCATGAAAAGACTTTACATTTTCATCATTACCATTTTTCTATACACGGGTGCTTTTACCCAAGGTAATTTACAATTCAACCAAGTAAAATTAGTTACCGCGCTAGAAACAGTACCTGCTGGTAAGGTGTGGAAGATTGAAAGTGTAATTTACAACATAGCAGAAGGCTCGACAACCTATCAAACAGGAAATTATGGCAATTGTAATACAAATGACAATAATTCTGCAGCAATTGTTGTGGCTGGTACCCCCACAAAAGTAGGCCAAGGCACAAGCCCTTTGGGCTATTCCAGCGGATCTTATGTTCACTCATACACTATACTTCCAATCTGGCTTCCTGCTGGGACAACGCTATCAGGAGGAATATGCTTAAACAAAATAAGTGTCATTGAATTTAATATTATACCATGAGAGTTATTTTAATTTTCCTTTTTTTGGTTAGCATTCAGGCTTCTTTCGCCCAAGGCAACCTACAGTTTAATCAAGTAATTACTTATGCATTTGCCTCGAGCAACACAACACCAATTACAGTTCCCGCGGGTAAAGTTTGGAAATTAGAAAATTGCATGTTGAACTCCGCTGGTAATACCTATACTTACATGTTATATAATGGGGTGTATTATAATCTTCGTCAGCAATTAACCTCCACCCAAGTAGCCAATTTTCCTTTTTGGCTTTCGGCTGGCACATCGGTTACCTTTGGTAGCGCTGGTAGTGCTGCGGGGGGTATACTTAGCATCATTGAATTTAATATAATACCCTGATTATTAAAAAAATATTAATAAAACAACCGCTCAAATTAAATTACGTAATAAGAAAAACAGAAGCCTTGAAAAATTTTACTTTGCGCTTAACGCTATTTATTTGTTTAGTTTTAATAGCGTTTTTTTCTCCTATTAATGCACAATTCCTGCAACCAGGTTGCCCAAATGCCAATTTATCGTCGAATAACTTTACCGGATGGACAGGATACACAGGTAACTACGGAAATCCCGGTGCTTCCATGGGTATCGTAAATGGAAGACATACTATCATTACAGCTCCAGGTATTGACCCAAACACGTGTGGGGGGCTTCCAATGATCCCACCAGGTCACAACCGTTCATTAAGATTAGGAAATTCTAGCGTTGGAGCACAAGGAGAAAGGGTAACTTATCAAATTTCAGTTTCACAAGCAAATGCGCTATTTATTTACAAATACGCTGTTGTACTTCAAAACCCCGGACACTCACCCAATAGTCAACCGACCTTTCAAGCAAGAGTTCTCAATGCAGCTGGGGCCCAGATTGGTGGTAATTGTGGTATTTATACCGTGTATGGCGGACAACCTGGACAAAACTTTCAAAATTGTGGAGGCACAACATGGTTGCCATGGACGGTGGTAGGACTTAACCTAACCCCGTACATAGGTCAAAATGTAATCATAGAATTTACTACCCGAGACTGTAGTCTTTCGGGCCATTATGGTTACGGTTATGTGGTAGCTGAGTGTATGCCGCTAATCATTGACGTAGATTTTTGCTTCGGATCGAATCTAGTACAACTTACTGCTCCATTTGGTTTTCAATCTTATTCATGGCAACCTGGCGGCTCAACATCACAATCAATTACCGTAAATAATCCAGGACAAAATCAATCGTATACTTGCACGATGCAATCGTTTAGCAATCAAGGAAACTGCACCGTTGCTATTAGTGCCCAATCTATTCCAACTACAGTTAATGCAAACTTTACCTATGGTTCTGCTTGTCCTTGGGCGCCTATTCAATTTAACTCCACTACTGTAATAGCGCCCAATACCGTTGGCGGTGTTCCTTTGCCCAACGGTGGTGCTTCCTCTTGGTCTTGGAATTTCGGAGATAATTCAACCTTGAGTGGAAATGATCCAAACGTTCATATGAATCCGACTCATATTTACCAAAATGCAGGTACATACACGGTAACACATATTACCACCACGCAAGCAGGATGTTCCGATACGATATCACAAACAATTACCATTTCTCCGCCACCTTTGATTAATTTCACAATGAACGATACGTGTGTTAACCAAACCGTAAGTTTTGTCAATCAAACGGTGGATCCAACACCTTGTACTTATACTTGGAATTTCGGAAATGGAAGCCCTACCACAAGTGTTGTTAATCCAACTTACACCTATCCAGCAGCGGGAACATACAATGTAAGTTTAATTGCATCTAACCAAGGAGGTTGTATTGATACCTTAACGCAAGCCCTTACGATTTATCCCTTACCTCCAGTGAGTGCAGGTGTTGATCAAAGTGTTTGTCCTGGGTTTCCGGTGACCATGAGTGGAAGTGGTGCCAATACCTACACATGGAACAATGGGGGTATAAACAATGTGCCTTTTACACCGCTTTCAAGTAATACGTATACCGTAACAGGAATTGACGCAAACGGCTGCATAAATACGGACAATGCACTTGTAACAGTCTATCCTCAACCTATTGTTAATGCTGGTCTTGATGTTGCTACCTGCACGGGAACAATGGTAACCTTAAATGGCTCCGGGGCACAAACTTATACTTGGAATAACGGAATAAGCAACGGTGTTCCATTTTCACAATTGGTGGGAATTCAAAACTACATTGTAACAGGCATTGACATTAATGGTTGTATTGATACCGATACTGCTCAAGTCAACATTCAAAATAACCCCACAGTAAACTTTACAATTTCCAACGCTTGTGAGGGATTAATAGCAACTTGTACGAACACCACTATTGATCCTTTACCACTAACGTATGATTGGAATTTTGGAGACGGCACTCAAAATTCTTCACTTACTAGTCCCACACACGTTTACACCACTGCGGGCCAATATACGGTTACCTTAATTGCACAAAATGCTAATGGATGTGATGATACCTTACAGCAAGTGGTAACCATCTACCCCACCCCCATAATAGATGCTGGTCAGGATGTATCCACCTGTCCAGGATTTCCAATTACCCTTAACGCAAGTGGAGGTTTGACATATACTTGGGAAACGGGCACCGCAAATAGTTCAACATACGTACCAATTAGTAGTAATTATTTGACGGTGGTTGTAGTTGACGCGAATAGCTGTCAAAACAACGATAGTTTATTTGTGACCGTTTTTCCTCAACCAATTGTAGATGGGGGAATAGATATAGCAGAATGTATTGGGACCAGCGTTACCTTGAGTGGTACAGGTGCTGCAACGTATGTTTGGGATGGAAATGTTATCGATGGCGTTACATTTATTCCTGCCGTGGGCACCTATAACTTCACAGTTACTGGCACAGATTTAAACAATTGTGTCGATACAAATGTCGTGAACGTTATTATATTTCCTGAACCAATCGTAGTGGCAGGAAATGATCAAATTATATGTTCTGGATCGTCAATAACCTTAAGTGGTACTGGAGCAGTTAGTTATGTTTGGAACAATAATGTAGTGAACGGAGTTTCGTTTATTCCTTTGGTTAGTAGCAACTATGAAGTCGTTGGAACAGATGCAAACGGCTGTACCGACAACGACAGCATTAACGTACTAATTGAACCAGTAACGAATGTATCTTTCTTTGCACCCATTACGGAAGGTTGTGAACCACTCGAAGTTAATTTTGCCAATACATCTACAAGTACGCCCGGCGTAAATTGTTTTTGGGATTTTGGAGATGGACAAACAGGCACAGGTTGCGCTAGTATTGTGCACACCTATGTTACCCCGGGATGTTACGATGTCGAGTTGACAATAACGACTGCATTGGGTTGTGTTTGGACCGCTTTAACCAACGACTATATCTGTGTTTTTCCGAATCCAGAAGCTATTTTTGCCCCTTCGCCTAATGCCTTAAACGATATCATTACCACTGCCAATATGAACAACGGATCTGTAGGTGCAGACACTTACTATTGGGATTTTGGCGACGGAACGTCACCATCAACAGAAGAAGACCCTTCACATTCATTTCCATCTTTTCCCCCATCAAACTATACCATCGAGTTAACAGCCACCACCGTACATGGTTGTATCGATACCATGACACAAATTGTTGTGGTTGATGAATCGCTTATCTATTACATACCGAACACTTTTACCCCTGATGCAGATGAACACAATCAATACTGGTTGCCTGTTTTCTCTTCAGGTGTTGACCCATATAATTTTTCGCTCTACCTCTATAATAGATGGGGCGAACTAATTTGGGAGAACCATAACCCATTAACGGGTTGGGACGGTACTTATGGAATTAACGGACGGGAATGCCAAGATGGAATTTATACATACAAAATTTCCTACAAAACACCGCTTCGCGACGATCGATTCGAAATAACTGGTCATGTTAATTTGATGCGATAAGTTTTTATTGCACTTACTATCTGATAGTTTTTAACAATTTTAGCACTTAAAATTTATCGTTTAGGTACTAGTCTATCTCGTTTTTAAAATCCGCCAAGGAGTAGCTAAATGGATAATCATCGGGTAAAAATCATATTATATTTAGCTAAAAATTAGCTTTAAGAGCTAGAAGTTTTTAACAATAAAAATATAAAAAAAGGAAGCTCGTTTTACCATGCAAATCCATTCAAAGAACGATAGCATAGAAAAAGAAGGCTACCTAACCAATTCGTAATCAATTATATGCAAAGATTAAATTTTAAAAGCCACAATGGCTTCAAGGCAATTTTATGTTCATTTTTTTACCTGCTAACCTGCTTTACTTTTCGTGCCCAAAACCAACAACAAGGCTGTCCAAATGCCAACTTATCAATGAATAATTTTACCAATTGGACAGGCTACACAGGAAATTTTGGGAATCCCGGAGCAACCTTAGGAATTGTAAACGGGCGACATACCATCATTAGCACGCAAGGTTTCGACATAAAAACATGTGGGGGATTACCAATGATTCCTCCAGGTTACAATCGTTCTATAAGATTAGGGAATCAAATAGATGGCTCTGAAGGTGAAAAAATAAGCTATCAACTAACCGTTTCGCTAGACAATTCACTTTTCATTTATAAATATGCTGTAGTACTTGAAGATCCAGATCATACCGCAGTTCAACAACCCAACTTCGAAATGCGCTTAAAGAATGCAGCGGGGCAACAGATCAACGGAAATTGCGGAATTTATACTGTTTATGCTGGGCAACCGGGGCAAAACTTTCAGAATTGTAATGGCATAAAATGGCTCCCTTGGAAAACGGTAGGTGTAAATTTAAGTTCATATATGGGTCAAACCATTACAATTGAATTTACCACCCGCGACTGCTCGCTAGGAGCGCATTTTGGCTATGCTTACCTCGTTGCAGAGTGCATGCCCTTGTATATCAATATGAACTATTGTATTGGTTCCAACCAAGTTACATTATCGGCACCAATTGGATTTCAAAATTACCAATGGACTCCAGGTGGCGCTACAACCCCAACCATTACAATTAATAGCCCTAACAATAATCAAGTTTATACTTGTAGTATGAATTCCGTCAGTAATCAAGGAAACTGTCCTGTGTCGATTAGTACCCAATTAACTCCAACAGTGGTTACAGCAAACTTTTCGCATGCCCTAGGCTGTACCTTTCAACCAATACAATTTAATTCAACGAGTACTGTTACGCCCACAATACTAGGTGGATTAAGCCTGCCAAATAACGTGCTTTCTAGTTGGACTTGGCTATTTGGAGACGGCACATCACTTAGTGGAAATAATCCGGCGCTACATATGAATCCACAACACACCTATCCCACTCCGGGTATTTACACCGTAACCCATATTAGCACAACTGTTGGAGGATGCAGCGATACCACCATACAAAATATCATTGTGGGTGCTCCACCACAATCAAATTTTACCATAAATGGATTCTGCCAATACAATGTAACCTCATTTCAAAGTCAAGCCAATGTGCCTTGCACCTATAATTGGAATTTTATGGACGGAAGTCAAAATAGTAATTTAGCAAATCCACAACACATCTATTCAGCTGCAGGAAACTATATGGTTTCACTTATTGCTACTAATTCAATTGGTTGCAGTGACACAAGCTATCAAAATTTAGTCATACATCCACAACCCATTATCGATGCTGGAATTGATACCATCTTATGCGCCGGGGACGGAGTACTACTTAACGCAAGTGGTGGAACGAGCTATAATTGGCAAGTAAATGGCGCAAATGGTACACAATACATTCCCAATAACGATGGATTTATAAACGTAATTGGAACCGATACCAATGGCTGTTCAAATATAGATAGCCTATACATTATTGTTAATCCACTGCCAATAGTGGAAGCTGGAGATGACATCTTTGCATGTGCAGGTAGTACAATTACCTTACAAGGCAACGGTACATTGAGCTACGTTTGGACCGGTGGAATTAGTAATGGAGCTCCGTTCATTCCACTTCCCGGGTCTTACCAATATACCCTAAGCGGAACAGACTTAAATTTTTGCTCAGCAACAGATTCTATAAACATAACTATTTATGCCAATCCGATAGTTAATGCAGGAATTGATCAGCACATTTGCGAAGGAAGCAGCGCTACATTAACAGCAAACGGAGCCCAAAGCTACCTTTGGAATAATGGCATTGTGAATTCTCAAGAATTTGTTCCCCTACAATCTACAAATTATACCGTAATCGGAACAGACAACAATGGATGTGTTGACAGCGACAGTGTACAAGTTGCTATTGAGCCAATGACCAATGTTTCATTTATGGCACCAATAACAGAAGGGTGTGTGCCACTTGAAGTGTCCTTTACAAATACCTCGACAGGTACAGCCGGCGTTAATTGCGTGTGGAATTTTGGCGATGGACAAAGTGAAAGCACGTGTACAAATATAGACTACACCTATACAATTCCCGGATGTTACGATGTACAACTTAGCGTTACAACAGCATTAGGATGCAACTGGACAGCAACACTAACAGATTACATTTGTGTATATCCAAATCCAATTGCCTCCTTTTCACCCTATCCATTCCAACTCAGTGAAGCAGTAATAAACTCGAACATGAATAATGCGAGCATTGGGGCAAACGCATACTATTGGGACTTTGGTGATGGAAGTATGCCATCAATAGTTCAAGACCCTAACCATGATTTTCCCGCTTATCCACCTTCGAACTATACCATATTACTTACGGCTACAAACGAACACGGATGTACAGATACCATGACGCAGACAGTAATCGTACATCCCTCCTTGTTGATTTATATTCCCAATACATTTACACCCGACGGAGATCAATTTAATCAAAATTGGCTACCCATTTTTTCAGAGAGTGTTGACCCATACAATTACGATCTATACCTATACAATCGCTGGGGAGAAACGATTTGGGAAAGCCACAATTTAAGTGTCGGATGGGATGGAACGTATGGAAAAAATGGCTTACAAGTGCAAGACGGAAGCTACACGTACAAAATTAATTACAAGTTACGAAGCGACGCACAACGAGAGACCTTAACTGGACACGTAAATATAATTCGCTAAAAATTCAACATTTTAATTCCATAAGAGCCAGCATCCTGAAATAATAGGATGCTGGCTAATTTTACCTAATTATATTCTCTAAATAGCTGTCAATTCGATTGATTCCTAGTTTTTTAGCCTTAATTATTTTGTTAGTGAAAATAAGAAAAATCAAAAATAAAATAATAATTAACTAAAAAAAATAACTCCGTATTAATAATACGGACATTTAATATACCTTTGTTTCGTAATCTAAAAACAAAGAAGATGAAAACTGAACTAAGCAAAGAATTAAACTGGGAATTGGACATACAAGAAGTTCAAATAGCAAACAAAGCGGATAAATCAAAAGTGGCCATATGCCGATCCGATAACGGAGAATTACTAAATATTTGTTCGAATCAATATCGACCATTTTACAATACAGAACTAAAAAATTTAGTCCACGAGATAACGGCAATCTCTGATTTCAGATTAGAAGGGTTTCAAGAATTTGGGAACGGAAAAAGAATACTTGCATTTTTAAAAAATAACAAGCAGACCACCCTAGGAAATCAAGCGGTTAAGGACTTTTTAATTATCGGCAATTCACACGATACGACAAGTAAAGTATTTGCTGGCATGTCGAATTACATGTTCCGTTGTGAAAATCAATTCACAAGTGATCTTTATCCCTTGCGCTTAAAACACCTAAATGACCAACATGGTAACGTTATTAATCCAAAAACAATAATAAAAAACTATTTGCACAACCGAGAACAGCTGGATTTGAAAGTAAATAGGATGATGACAGTCACTATCAATAATTGGATGGCTAATCAAATGGTAGATAGGTTACTTATGAAATTAGCACCTGAAATTTCTTCGCTCGACTACCAAGCAAACCAGAGGAAACGAAAAGTAGAAATTATGAATTCACTGGAACGAGAGACCAATGACTTGGGGATGACATTATGGGGATTTTACAATGGCATTACTCACTACACCTCAAATGTACTAAAAGGCAAACAGGGCTTTGGAAACACGAATGGTTTAGGGGGTAGAATAAATAAAATAGCATGGGAGATTTGCCAACGAATGTTGGAACGAAATCGAAATTTACATGATTAAGCTAATCAACAAAAAAGTAGGTAAAATTTACTATTAGTTATCTTTTGGTCGTCTAATTGCATATGCAAAAGCGATTCCAAAGATTAGGGTGATAAGACCCGCAAAATAAGGTACAATTTCAGACATCTTTCTGGTTATTAATAAGTTTGAGGTAAATTCCAAAAGCTAAAATAGAGGGTACCCACAAGCCCACGAATGTACCTGCATCAGTCTCACCTAGAAAGTAACAACTTTCAGAAAACAACAAAGAAAGAAGGGCTGCAATAAAAAGCAATTTATCTGTAACTGTAAATTTCTTTAACATAATTTGATTTTATTATATAAACACCAAAATTACTATAAATGTTTCAAAAAATTATTTAAAAAAAAAGCATTTTACTTAATTTTAATATGGAGTAGCAGATCATTTTCTATAATTAAATTCCGTCCAATAAATTAAAATAACGTTCCGCGTTAGTTAAATGGAGCGTCTGCTTTTCTTGTGGCATTTTATCAAAAGTGTGAACCAACATTCCTAGTCTTGGATTTTGAAGAAAAAAACTTCGGTGGGCGTGCATAAAATTCCAAAATAATCCGTCCCAAGTTGCCTGCCAATCGCCTTTTTTATAATCACTCATTTTTAAAACATAATTACTTCCACTGATATAAGGCTTTGTGGCCATTAAACCACCGTCAGCAAATTGGCTCATCCCGTAAACATTAGGAACCATTACCCAATCATACGCGTCAATAAAAAGTTCCATAAACCAACGATAGACCTCATCTGGATCAAATTCACACAATAACATAAAATTACCAACTATCATTAATCTTTCAATATGATGGCAATAACCTGTTTCTAGCGCTTTTTTAATGGTGGTGTCAATTGGTTCGATACCTGTAGTTCCATTCCAAAATGAAGGAGGTATTTTTCTTGTAAAACCCCAGAAATTCTTAGTTCGCTCTTCTGTGCCCTTTAGTTCATAAACCGCTCGAATGAATTCCCTCCAACCCATGATTTGACGTATAAACCCTTCCAACGAATTAAGTGGAATCTCGTTTTTATCGGCATAATCGAGTGCCTCATCAATTACGAATTGTGTCGACAGCAAACCAGCATTTAGTAAAGGGGAAAGTAAACTGTGATGTAAAAGTAATTCCTTGGCAACAATCGCATCTTCGTAAGCTCCGAATTCGTCAAAACGAGTGGCAAAAAAATCAGTTAGCCATACTTTACATTCGGCAAAACTAACGGGATAATAGGTATCTTGGTTTAACTGACCATAATTAGCAGAAAAGTGTTTTTCTGTATATGCTACAGCCTCGAGATGAAACTGATTAGGCGACAAAAAATAAGTTTTAGGGGTATTTTTTTGCTGGGGTATTTTAATCTATTCTCATCGTCGAATGTCCATTTTCCACCAACAGGCTTTCCCATTTCCATGAGCACATTTCTAAGCGTTCGTTGCTGCTTGTAGAAATCAGTCTGAAATAAACGCTTTCTATCCTTAAAAAAAGAAAAGATTTCTTCTTTTGTATTCAAAAAAAGAGGAGATGGGTGCTTATGCAATTCTATTCCCGCTGTCCTACTCGATTCCGTAATTCTCCGCTCCAAGTAATTATCGGTTGGATCAAGGTAGTCGATGGAAGTAGTGCCTTGGGTGACGAAGTGTGCAATCAATTTTCGAACATCGCTTAAATCATTTTGTGCATCAATATAAATCACATTGACATTACATGAACTAAGGTAATGCTCATAAAACTTCATAGAAGCCCTGTGAAAAGCAATTTTTGCCTTGTGAAAATTAACCTTTTTGAAGAACAAGACCTCTTCCACCAAATAAATTGACTGACAAGTACCCAATAGCGCACTTTGCTCCACTAATTGATGTGGAAAGACTAAACCTACTTTCATTTCTTATTTTTATTTGTTCTGCAGGAATCACTGCAATATTTTACTTCATTCCACACTTTTTCCCATTTTTTTCGCCAAGAAAAAGGACGTTGACAAACATCGCAAATTTTTGAGGGCAAATCACTTTTTTTACGTTGTTTCACTTTGACTTTGCATTTTTAGAACTAAACTTTGTGGCGTCGGTATTAACGTGTTTTTTAAGAATCCGAACTGCCTCCGTCTTCACCTCTTTTGTTTTCCTAAAACTCCATACTAAATCACTAGCCGCTTTTCTTGTTTCCTCCATATCAACAATTGGGAATGGATAATCTTTTCCTATTTCAACCTTGTAGAATACTTGTTCGAGCGCACTCATTTTCCAAGGTTCGTGAATTAAGGCGGCGGGCACCTCTTTTAGCGCTGGAATCCATGTTTTGATAAATACACCTTCCGCATCGTGTTCCTCAGAATTTTTAATCGGATTGTAGATACGGATAGTATTTACACCCGTAACACCCGCTTGCATTTGCAATTGTGGGTAATGAATGCCAGGTTCATAATCTAAAAACTGCTTCGCAAGAAAGTGCAACTCACGCCAATCTTGCCACAAATTAAAAACAAAAAAAGAAACAACCATTGCGCGCATCCTAAAATTAATCCAACCTGTTTCCACCAAGCAACGCATACAAGCATCAATCAGCGGCACACCCGTTCTTCCCTCCTGCCAAGCAGCGATGTATTCATTGTTCACTGGCTTCATCATACCATCGTATGCCGCGTTTACATTTTGAAATTCCATGCTACATTCGTCCTCAAACTTTTGAATAAAATGACAGTGCCAATGCAGCCTCGATACGAAATTAGCCAGCGCTCGTTTATTTGGTGAAGCATCATAGTGTTGAATTGTCGCCTGATATGCCAAACGCATACTGATATTTCCGTAACTTAAATAAGGAGAAATTCTACTGCACCCCTTTCTGCTTAGCGCAGGTTTTGAAATAAATTTTGAATAATTAGCAGAGCGATCTGTGAGAAAACTATTTAAGTATTTCCAAGCTAAAGTGCTTCCTCCCATTTGAAATGACGGGTAGTTTGTAGTGATTTCGGAAGCCAACTCGGGGCCTTTAATTGCATGATAAAGTTCATTTTCGAGTTCCACGAACTGGCTACCCTCTAAACGTATTGAATTAATCGGTTGCAACATGTACTGTTTCCATCTTTTTTCCCAATCCTTTCGCGATTTTAGCTTTCTAATAACACCATGATGCTGGAATTCTTGCCAGCTAATTTCTTTATTTTTGCAAAATGACGCAATTTCAATATCGCGATCGTAGGTCAATTTATTGCCAATTTCTTGATGAGAAAAAATGCCCCGAATACGATAAATTGCAGCTAACTTTTCAAAGACACCAAACACCTCTGCATGAAATACGTGTATCTTCGTACCAAACATTTTTAGCGAGCCCTGAAGATCTTCAATGGACTGAAATATGAATCTCCAATGGCGATCAGCGCTATCCGGATAACTCATTACGCTTGGTTCAAAAAAATAAACCAACAAAATTGGCAGACCTTGTTGTTGCGCATGAAATAGTGCCTCGTGGTCAAGCAAGCGTAAGTCCCTTTTAAACCAAACAATAACAATCTCCGTTTTTGAAACTAAGTTATTAGAAGCTACATCGGAACTATGGTTTAAGGTCATTAATTATGCTTTTATTTTGTCTGTTAGGTGTTTTTTAACCCTTTTCCAGTATGCAAAGAAAGATGGAAAATAGCCTGTTACAAGAGGAGCAATCCAATCGCGCGGCTCTTCGAATCCTTTGTAAGAAAAATTAAAAGGATGCTCTTTAAAGAAAACGTCACCCAATGTGTGTTGATTCGTTAGCTCATCAAAACTACCGACAAACACGTTTATATTGGCAATATTTTTACTCAGGTCTAGCATAAAATTGATGCATTTTTCACCGACAGGATATTCCTTAAAAAATTGCGGGTCAAGCAATAAAATTCTGTTGCCAACTTCATTTGCATGCCATTTTGGGTCTAAGTTATAGTAATTATAAATATAGGTTGGTAGACTTGCATCAATTATAAACGAGGTGGATTCGGGTAGTGTCGTTACTAGATTCACTTGCTGCATAGGAAATAATACGTTTGGAACGGTGCGTTGCAGCTGTAATTCCTCGTAAGAAGTATCTAAAAAAGTACCTGATTGCTTAGTATTTGCAAAAGTATTTATATTCGATTGATTGGCGAAATATTTTTTACTGCTGTTTGCACCTGCCACCCACTGCCAACTGCACGCATTGCTCGCCCAATCGCCGTCTAAAAGATGATAATACATCCATTGAGCGGGATGCAACCAATGGGACTGTGCATTGTTACAAACCAAGGCAGCAGTATACAAGCGCGCATGATTATGCATGTAACCCGTCTTGTACAAAGTTATAATTGCTTTATCAATTGCCACAATACCCGTTTCCGCATCAATAATAGACGAAGATAGACCGTGATTAGAAACTTTTTCCTGTTCCTGTTTGATTGCCCCATTGATATTTTTCTCCTGCGCAATACGCTGGAAATAATCCCTCCAACAAAGTTGCTGAACAAGCGGTTCTATTTGATTAAAACCAGCTCCTTTTTTGATTAAGTAATCCAGTACTTGCCTAGTACTAATAACACCACGAGAAATGTAAGGAGAAAGATAATTTACTTGGCCGTTAATAAAATTACGTGATTGCGCATATTTCAGGGGATCGATTGTATTTAATTTTGACAGAATTGCTGCATATTCGGTAATAAATAAGGGTTCCATATCGTGAAAATAGTAATTAAAAATTCTAGAATTTTAACAATAACTAGCCAATTAATGTTCTAAACCTGGCAGGATGTTTATGAAATATTGATGAGGCCATCAACTAGCGAAATTATTTCGCTTGACTTAAATTGAACTGATGAAAATGTACCCATTCAACAACATAAAAAAAACAGCCGGCAAGGTGATCAGTAGGCTGTCTTTGGATTTAATACGAACAATTAGGCCACTCAACATAAGCAATGCTAATCCTAGCGATGAGACAAGTAAAATTGGATTGTAAATTAACCCTATTAACAAACCCGTGGCTCCAAAAAATTCCAAGATGATAGTAACTAAGCCCAGCTTTTCAAGATTAAAGCGCTTGAACTCATTTTTCATGTGCGGCGAAAAAAAGTAAGAACCGACATAAGCAAAAAATGACAAACTTGAGAACAAGACGCAGATTGTGTCTATGGCCATAAGCAACTGCTAGGCGCTCCCGATGCAATAATTGCACACAAAACCAAAAGAATTAGTGAAGGAATGCGTTGTTTCGCAGGATTTTTTGCTTTGAAATGAAAAAATTGAGCTGCCACCATAAATGCACCCATCAAAATTGCGGCAACTTGAACTAGCTCAGGGTACCAAATACCAGTAATTAATAAAGTAGCAAGCGCATTTTTCGATACACCAACAGCGTTTCGAATAACATCACTCAGTCCAAAAGCTTTGAACTCTTTAATGACGTTAAAGTAACGAAATATCCAAACGTAGTAAACGGAAACAGCAACAGCAATTTGAGCTAAAAGAATGAATTTATCCATTTTTTCTCGATTTTAAATCATATGAAATTAGCAATAATTAAAAAAGCACATTGAAATCACAATGTGATTTAATACAATAAACTTTTTTTGGACGAGTTTTTCCAACCAGCCTGATTTTCGTAACTTACGAAATAGATCTTTAAGTCGGCTTGGTTCTCGTATTTTACAAAAAATATCTTTTTCTTTGCTTGATTAGCATATTGTGTAAAAAACCACTTTCCGTCATTACTTCCAGATTGATTTTCGTATTTTACTTTAAACACTTTTAAATCTGCTTGATTTTCGTAATTAACAACAAATACGTTTACATCTGCTTGATTTTCATATTCCACTGAAAATATTTTTTGAGCATTTATAAAATTGCATCCTAGTACAAAACAAATTAAAATAAATAGATTTCTCATAACGATTTAATTTTTTATGAAAGTAAGTATTTAAACTTGAACACATGCGTTTTTTTATTTAAAAAAAAAGGAACTAGATTACAAGTCAGGCATATTGATTAAAAAAAGCTTCTTGTCAACCAAAGTTTAACTTGTTTGTATTTATCAAAATCATATTAGTTATTCAAAAAAGTTAATACAAACTGTTAATTTTGCACATGGTGTTTTCAAGGGCATTTATTCGTTTCAACTGGTGCGCACTAATACTCATCTATTTAATTATTGTTGCAGGAAGCTTAGTTCGTATCAGCGGCAGTGGCATGGGCTGTCCGGACTGGCCGAAGTGTTTTGGACGTTGGGTCCCTCCTACTTCGGCTAATGAGTTACCCGCTGACTACAAAGAAATATACCTTGCAAAGCGCTCGAAAAAAGTAGCGAAATTTAATCGACTACTCGCCTCTGTTGGTATGGAAAGTACCGCGAAAAAATTAAGTACTGACCCAGAAATTTACAAGGAAGAATCCTTTAATGCCCGCAAAACGTGGATTGAATACCTCAATCGCTTACTGGGTTTTTTAGGTGGTAATGCCCTGCTATTTGGCTTCGGATGGTTTTTACTTTACTACCGAAAATCTCCCTTAATTTGGTTTTCCGCGTTAAATGTAATCCTCATTGGAATTGAAGCTTGGTTCGGTTCTATTGTAGTCGCAACGAATTTATTACCCTGGACAATTACCATCCATTTATTCCTAGCATTAGTCATTTTGCTGATTCAGTTATATATCATCTATCGTTTGAAACCAAGTGAAGAGCAAAAGATTCCACTTCCTAAAATGGATTTCTACATTTGGTGGTTTATTTTCGGAATTAGCTTTTATCAAATGTTTTTGGGAACCCAGGTTCGAGAGTATATCGATGCACTAAGCAAGTCGGGATTGGGTCGTGAAACATGGAGTGATCATTTTGGAATGGCATTTTTTATACACCGTAGTTTTAGTTGGATGGTACTTGTACTACTTGTTATTATTGCATGGAGAAACGAAAAACAAAGTAAGATATCCATCATTCGCTATGCCATCATTGTTCTTGGATTTGAATTGTTTGCAGGCGTTATGTTGGCCTACTTTGATATGCCAGGATTAGTTCAAACCGCGCACTTGGT
Source organism: Chryseobacterium gleum (assembly GCA_945888625.1). GTDB lineage: Bacteria > Bacteroidota > Bacteroidia > Flavobacteriales_D > Crocinitomicaceae > UBA952. The sequence continues at coordinate 197,007 of CAMDAH010000002.1, read as the reverse complement.
TTTTGCAAGCGTATTGTTAGGGATTCTTGGAATGGGTATATTTCGCTTTCGAAAAATACTATAAACCCAATTAGTATTTAATTAGCTTCACCGAATGCAATCGGGAAGGCATTAGTTGGCAAACATATACACCACCTAGTAAATGGGAAATATCAATTAGCTTATCAGCCGATCCTGTGTAAACAAGCGTTCCATAAAGATCAAAAATAGAAACCATCGTTGCCTCATTTCGGAAACTTTCATCCATAAAGAAAATACCTGTTGATGGGTTCGGAAAGATGTTAAGGCGAGATTCCAGCTCAGATTCTACTATAAAATTTGAAAGCTCACAAAGATTAAGAGGAGTAACTGGGATATTACTATCGATATTTTGTCCAATACCTAATTGACCTAACGAATTAGTCCCCCAATTAAAGAAATTACCATTTGCATACATGGCTTGCGAATGACTAAAACCAGCTGAAACAGAAACAACAGGACTAATAGTGGAGACTAATAAAGGGATATTGCTACTTAAGTTGGTGCCTATACCCAGTTCACCATTCAAATTAGCTCCCCAAGCCAGTAATGTGCTATCACTTTTTATTGCAAAAGAATGCAATCCAGCACCGGACACAGCAATAATATCAACTAATACATCCAAATTAACTGGACTATTAGCATCTGAATTAGTCCCGTCTCCCAATTGCCCAAAGGAATTTGCCCCCCAAGTATAGACAGAACCGTTATTTTTAAGTGCCAACGAGTGATATCCTCCTGCTTCTACCGCAGCAACATTTCCGAATCCTACTATGGTTGTAGGTAAACAAGTATTTGAATTTGAGTTTCCAATTCCTAGTTGTCCATTGCCATTATCACCAAAAGCCATGACAGCCCCCATGCTTTTTAGTACCAATGAATGATTCCACCCTGCGGAAATACCAGCAATTCCTGTAAGTGAAGGAACTTGAACAGGACTATTGACATCAATATAATTCGAATGACCTAATTGACCAAAAAGATTCCATCCCCAAGTCCAAACGGTGCCATCACTCTTCAAAGCCATACTATGAAAGCCACCACACGAAATCGCAACCACATTATTTAGCCCATTAACAAGAACAGGAATAGGGCTATCCACATTATTACCAATACCTAATTGCCCTCTGCTATTGTCACCCCAAGCCCAAACGGTCCCATTTCCCTTTAATGCAAGCGAATATTCAGATCCTGCAGAAACAGCTATGACATTGGTTAAAATGCTTTGTTGAACGGGGAGATTGCTATCCGTTGTAGTCCCATTTCCTAGCTGCCCGCGATTGTTTCGTCCCCACGCTTTTATTCTTGCATCATTGCAAATAGATAGGCTATGTCCCTCACCTGCCGCAAAAACCTGAGCTTGAATTTCCGAGACAAAAAGACAAAACGAGAAACAAAAAATAACATTTTTCACGGTAAGTACTATTATGTAATAAGATAAACTCTCATTTAGCCGAAATAAAAATATTCAATGTTGGATGAGAATGTCAAAAATATGATTTTTATTACTAAAAATTTATACCTTAGAAAAAAAATAAAGACTATGAAACAACCCTTACTTTTATCGTTGGTCCTTTTTACAGGTGCCCTTTCTGCTCAAATCACCATCGATCAAGGCGATATGCCGAGTATCGGGGATAACATCCCTAGAAAATCCGATACCATGACCGTACATCCTGGTCCAGGTGGTAGTGGACCCAACCAAACATGGAATTTTGTTGCTACAAGCGCTTTTGTCATCAATGAGAATACCTCCATTGTTTCTGTGGCCTCTACCCCTAACGGCAACCAATTTAGTAGCTCCAACATGGCAATGACCAGTGACAATGCTAGCTACTTATACTTTAATAACTCAGCGCAAAGTTTCACAACACAAGGTTTCGCCGGAGACTTACTGGGAACAGGTGTTATCAACGTAAATTTTGCCAGTGCCTTGACTTTACATCAGTTTCCCCGAACCTACGGATCCACTTTTACAGATACCTATGGCCTCAATGTGACTGTTCCGGGTGCATCGTTTAACCCTTTAATTAGTCAAATAAACTTTAGGCGAATAAGTAATGTGGTAGACGAGACAGATGGCTGGGGGCAAATCACCACGCCCTTTGGCACTTACAATGTGCTTCGAGTGAAGCGAACAGAGATTTTTACTGATTCTATATTTGCCCTGCCCATTTTTCCTCCAACTTGGCAACTTGTTTCTACCAATACCGATACCACACAAAATTATTCATGGTTTGCAAAGGACGGAAAATTGGCTGTTGCAGAAATGAGTTTCGATACATTGGGGCTGCCAAAAATCTTCAAATGGACTGAATTACCAGGAATTGGGATTGGCCTTTCGGAAATTGAGCAGCCTTTTACCATCGGTCCCAATCCATTCAACGATAAAATCTTAATAAAGAGTGATGAAATGGGCGAATGTGAAATAGTTGATGCCATAGGAAACCGCTATCCTTATCAAATAAGTCAAACCGGCGAAACAGCTATTTTGAACACTGAAGGCTTATCAACCGGGATTTATTTCCTTAGTATAAAATTGAATGGGCACCAATATACGAAGTGCTTAGTAAAGCTATAAATAAATTAAACGGCAAATAAAATCATCAAATAGAATTAATTAGTGCCCGAATTAAAATAGCCAATCATTTGTCACGAACTACTCCAGAAAGTAAGATGAACGGATCGGTTTTGGCGTTAATTAGTCATTTTTTAGCAAGTAAACTAAAGGGAATATTTGACCGCTAGTTGGCAACGCATTCCGTAATACTCTGTATACATGGTTCTCCAAGATTCACCTAGGTATTTACTTTCCGGGGTGTTCAGCAAGTTGCTGATTTGTGCTTCAAGTTCCCATTTTTGGTCCCATTGATACCCCGCAGTAGCCTCTAATTGATACGTTTCGTTCATATACGTATCAAAGGCGCTGCTTGGGTGTAATAATTGACCGTTATAATAGGTGAGATTCAAATCGTTAAGGTATTTTCCAGTGTACAATAATGCCACATTGACGGTCAAGCGCTCACCTTCATAGTAAAGATTGATATTATAAAGCAAGGGTGTTTGTTTGGTGAGCACTTGGTTTATCCTTCCAGGAACGTTCATTCGTGAGGTGGAAAAGGTTATGTTTGAGCGAATGCCTAAATTTTTCCAACCTTTGGGTAAAAAATCAAAGGATTGGTTGTATAGTAATTCTATTCCCCCAACCCATGCACTAGGAGCATTTCCATATTGCCGCATGGTTAACCCTGACATCACATCCGATTTATAGGCCGACATCGAGTAAATGAAGTTTTCAATATATTTATAATAAACACCTCCCGAAAAAAGCCCGTTTTTCCCAATGTATTTAGAAATGGAAACATCAAAGTTCGTGGAAAACGAAGGTTTTATATTGGGATTTCCAAAAGTAAATTCTAATTCGTTGTACCGTATGACAGCATGGCCAGGTTTGCTTTGCTCGAAGTTAGGACGGTGCAATGATCGAGAAATAGAGGTTTTAAGTTGGATACGATCATTAAATCGATAAGTAAGATTTATTGTAGGTAAAAAAGCGTCGTAAACACGATGAATGGAACAAGTTCTTGGAAGGTTATAGTACGTATTAGTTGTACTGTCAAAATCAATTTCACTGGTTAGTGTGTCGGAAGTTTGATCGAGTATGGTTTTTTCCCAGCGCAACCCAGCAACCATTCCAAACTTATTTTTTGAATAGTCCAACTGCGCATAACCCGCGATTTGTCGCTCCGCATATCGGTAATTGCTTCCTACCCATTCATAGTAATCAAAATTTTGCTCATTCATGTAATATTCACGCAATTTGCCCTCGGTTTGGTTGAAAAAAGAATTAACCGCATCATTAGAGAGCATCCCATAATCAAAGATTTGGTACAAAGAGTTCAATTGAGGTGTCATGAAGGCTTGACTGCCTAAGAATGGTTCAATTTGAAAATCACTGAGCATTATGGTTTGAGCCGTACCACTTGAAAAATCTTGAATCCATAAATGTTTGGATAAGCTCCTTTCGCCATTTTTTGCTCTAAATTTTGCTCCAATTTTTAAGGATAAATTTGATGTCAATATTAGATCCCAATCACTGCTTGCAACGATAGGGTCACTTTCTTTGGTGAAATTTAATTCGGAATACGCTTGGGCAAATTCAAAGGATTGGGCCGTCAAGGTTGGCTGAAAATCAGGATAAACAATCCCTGCTGGATCACCTGTTCCGTAAGGGTTATCAGGACCTACCAATTTTAAAGTTATGAAATCTGGGTCGTTTGGGTTGGAAAGAGCCTCTCCGAATAAGGTGACATTCGAGAAATCGTTGAATTGAATCTGAGGACTTTGAAATTCGTAGAAAACATATCCGTTTCTAGGATCAGATTTTACGAAAGGTCGTTTACGGTTATCAAAAAGATTTTGGTAGCTAGCAATTCGAAAGCGACCCTTGATTTTTTTAGAAGGGGTAAGATCTGCTTGGAAAACCCCACCTAGGATTTGACGTACTAAAAGTCCGGCGGAATTTTGCAATCGTACGCGTTGACCATTGTCCTCATACCAATTAAAAGAAATTTTATTCATTTGTTTATCGTCGTCCATGCGACCCAAAAATCCACTTAGCGAAAATTTTAATCTTGCATTAGGAACGTAATCTAATCCAAACTGTCCACCGAAGGTAGCTCGAAAACCTTCATATTTCCGCAATTCGTGGCGGTTAATGCCAAAATTTAGGTTACTTCCAAACAATGTTTTCGTGGCATCACTGGCATAGGTTCTACCGTAATAGGTACCATTCACAAAATAGGCAAGTTTCTTATTTTGGGTAAAACCGTTATAAAAACCACGAAATTCTCCCAAAGGTTTATTTCCTTTTAGGTTCATTCCCAAGGCACAATCAAGGTTAACGATGCGTTTAAACTGAGGTTTTGGACTTAAAAAATTTAAACTTCCTCCGATATTATCGGATTCAAATTCAGATACAATGGAACGGTATTCATGCAATTCGTCGACAAAAATCGAGGGAAAAGCTTCAAATTCAAAGGATCTGGTGGTATTGTCCTCGCAAGCCACGGGTAACCGATCGCCATCAATTAACAAAGCAGTCCAATCGTTAGGGGTGCCACGAAGCGACACCGAATTTCCTTCCCCTCGTGCGCGAAAAAGCATAACGCTTGGCATACGAGAAGCGAAATCTGCTGCCGATTTATTGTTCAACTGCTCTAAGGTTTCTTTATCGATCACATTGAGTTGCACCTTTGATTTTTTCATTTTTTCTAGCGACGTTAAACGCTTTCTTTCTCGCCGAATCATTACAACTTCGGTAGTTTTGGTTAGCTCGAGGGTAATTGTATCAAGGATAAGTTCGGATTTTTTCAGGTTAATTTCAATGAATCTTAGCCCAAATTTCGAATGGTTAATTTCAAGATCGTACTTTCCAAAGGGTATATCACGGAATTCAAACCGACCGCTTTTATCGGTAAAACTTACTAAGTTGGTTGGATTTAAAACAAGTTTTATGCTGTCCGTAATGATCGATGAATTTGCGATGTTTCCACGAATAATTCCGAATTGGGCATGAGCGCTTGAAATAGCCAATAATATTCCGATAAATAGGCAATACTTCATAGATCCAAGCGAAAACCGAACTGACATCGGAACCCATAATATTCCATACGCAAATGCCGCCATTCCTTACCGATATACTTGCGTTCGGGAGAATTTAGCATATTCATTCCTTCCAAGTAAATACTCAATTTGGGGGTTATTTGATAGGAAAGTTGTACATCAAGATTAGTCATAGCGTTAGAATAAGTATCAAAATCATCGTCTAAGTGCATCAGACCAATACCAACAATAGAGGCTAAATTCACTTCTTTCAGTTGTTTCCCAATGTAATTGAAGGTGGCTCGTCCTATCCATTTCTTGTATTCGTAAACCAAGCCTAAATTAAACACTAATGGAGTTTGTTCGGTCATTTTTTGGACTGTTGGGCGCCCTGGAATTTCCATCCTTGAATCGGAAAGGGTAATGTTTGAATTCGTACCAAAACCGGACAAAAACCCTGGAAGAAAATCGAATTTACGAATAATATTTAACTCTAAACCATAAACCGTGGCTCGCGAAGCATTTCGATATTTTTTTACCATTATTCCTGAAAAAGGATCGATATCTGCAGTCGTCACGGTAAAAATATGGTCGTAAACGTCTTTGTAAAATAAAGCCACTGAGAACATTCCTTTACCGGGCCAAAAGTACTCAAAAGCCGCATCGTAATTGAAGGCATAGGTAGGCTTTAAATTAGGGTTTCCGAAAATATATACCAAATCCGTGTATCGAATCATTGCAAATCCGGGTTTTGTTTGTTCGAAGTTAGGACGTTTCATCCCTTGTGAAAAGGCTAAGCGAAGGTTGATTTTATCGTTCATCCGATAAGTGATGTTAAGCGAGGGCAGCAGGAAAGCATAGGATCGAGAAACACTTCTTGCTTCTGGGATATTATATTGACTTCCCGTTAAGGAGTCAAAGGCAAGTGCAGCGGTTAAGGTGTCTGATACCTCATTGAAACGGGTATATTCGTAACGAAAGCCACCCACCAAGGATAATTTGTTAATGTTCCAATCGGCCATTAGGTAGGAACCAGATTGAAATTCGGAATAGGAATAATTAGAACCTACCCATTGGTAATATTCTTGGTTTAATTTATTCATGGGCATTTCCCGTAACAAATAGGCCGAGTCGATTAAAAAAGAGGATATTTCTTGGCGGTCTTGAAACGGATAGAATTGTCCTTCGTAATTGGCTCCTAATGGGGCCAAATATCCGTTTGGGTTGGAGGAAAACAACTCTTGTGCAAAATCTTTTAATAAGAATGGGTTGTTGTTCCCCGGTATAGAATAATCCTTAAACCATTCGTGTTTGCTTATGCTTCGAGATCCTTCCTTCTGCCTTAATTTTGTGCCTATCTTAAATTTGAGATGGGGATTAATGACATACGACAGATTCGTTTGTGCAACCACCAAATCCCGTTCTTTGGTTTTATTGATTTCCGTATAACTTCGGTAATATTCGAAATCGTCGGCACGCAGAGGTTGGCCTCCAAAAATAGTGGCGTACTGCGGTTGTAGATTGTTGGGATTGTCACCGTTGCCATAAGGGTCATCCGGTCCGATAAGTTTTGCAGGAAAGCCCCCAGGATCGTTCGGGTCAATGGTGCCTCCATATAAACTTACATAGGATTGGTCCGTAAACTGAAGCAAGGGGCTAATAAATTCGTTGATGAAATAACCGTTTCGAGCGTCATTTTTCTCAAATGGAATGTTTCCATACCAAAATTGATTGTCGTAGTGCGTCACCTTTGTGAATAAAATCAAGGCAGGGGTTATTTTCCATTCCGAATAAATATCTCCTCCAAAAAATTGTCTGTTTAATTTCCCGTGAATGTTTTGCAAGCGAATGCGTTGTCCTGATCCTTCGTACCAGTTGTAGCTTTGTTTTTTCTGGTATTTATCGTCTTGCATATAACTGTAAATCAAGTGAGTTCCAATTTTAAAATTGGGGTTCGGTTGGAATTCTAATGCAGCATTCGCCGCGGTATTTATACGCGTTCCTTCGTATTTTCTTAATTCATAGCGGTTTAAGCTATGGTTAAAATTACTTCCATAAATGAGTTTGAACACATCTGCCGCATAATATCGCCCATAATTGGTTCCGTTGACCAAGAAACTCCATTTTTTATTTTTACTTCGATTACCCCATAAAAAATTAAGAGTTCCAAGGGGTTTTTGCGCCAAAGCGTTATAGCCTCCAGCTAAATTCAGTTTAAAAGTTTTCGAAGTTATGGTAGAACGAGAAATGAAATTAATGCAGCCCCCAATTTGATCCGATTCCATATCCGGTGTTGTGGATTTTGAAACAAAAACATACTCGATCATGTCTGCAGGTAGAATTTCGAATTCAAAAGAACGTGTCGGATTTTCCTCATCCGCCACAGGAAGTCGGTCTCCGTTCAAAAAGGTTGCGGTCCAATCGATGGGTGTTCCACGAAGGGAAATATTGCTTCCCTCTCCTTTATTTCGGGTAAGAGAGGCTCCTGGCACACGTGCAACCACATCCGAGGCATTTTTATTGGGGAGCTTGGCAATGATGTCTGCGGAAACGATGCTGACCACTGATGGTGAATTCTTAACGAGATTAATGGCCTTTTGTTCGGAAACTTTGGACAAAAAACTTATGGTGATTTCCTGATATTGTTTCCCCTCGATCAACTGAATTTTAGGTAATCTAAGTGTGTTTTTTTCGGATACTGAAACGGTTTGCAGGTATTCGTTGTACCCGTAAGTTTCTATCCTTAAGGAATAAGTTCCCACAGGGATATTTGAGAATAAAAACCTTCCATCTAAATCGCTCTGTGCTTTAAATTGCTCTTCATTTAACAAGGTAACGATGATTCCGGGTGTAGGTCCTCTATCATCCCAAATGACGCCTTCAACATTTCCTGTTTGTCCGAAACTTGGGTTCAATAAGGAAACGAATAAAAGAGTTGCTAAAAAACGCAAAAAACTACTCATAGTTAGGGAGGCTTAGGTTAAAACTACGTTCAATCGATTCTTTGGCATATCCAGCTGATGCAGTCATTCCTTTACCACCAATGGCACATATAACTCGGATATTTTCAGAGTGAGCTTGGTCAAAGATTTCAGCCTTTCCTTTCATTTGTGCATAGAATCCATTCCATTGTGCGGCAAGTTCCCAATGGGGTAGTTGGATAATTTCTTGTGCAGCTTTGAGAATCATATCTCCCACTTGAGTTTCGTAATCAAAGCCCAAGGCATCACTTTCTCTGACATCTCGGTAGTGGTGTGAATCCCCAATCACGATGCTGCCGTCCATCCGCTGTTTGAATAATAGGTGGATTCCTTCCTTTAACAAAGGTTCATGTTTTGGATCCGGAAGGAGGTTGGAATACTCGGGTAACGCTTTGAAACTTTCATAACGACGAATCGTGAGACCGGTAAGAATATTTCCTTTGAGTTCAATTTCGGGCATAGGTTTTGTCACCATCATGGCAAGTTTACACACCTCGATATCAGAAGTGTTAAAGAGCTCAGGAAATAGTATTTTAAAATCTCGGCCATTGCAAACAATCACCTGTTTCGCTTGAATTTTTTTTCCATTACTCGTGGAAATTTCAACCTTATCACCACGGTCGTTCAATTCGATAACGGGGGAAAGAAAATGCATGTCCACACCCATTTGTTCGATCATGTACCCGTGAATTCTGTGAATCATGATGCGCGGATCCACAGAAACTTCCTGAGGGAAAAATAGGCCACTTCGAACATAGTCCTTTTTCATGGACGACCATCGGGATAAAACTTGCTGCTGATTCATCGGTTCCGACGAATAATTTACTTGGTTGAAGCTCTCGTGCAAGGCATCCAATAGCTGGGCTTCACAAGCGGTGTTTGCGAGGTAAACCGAACCGTTATTACGCACTCCAATGCCTATTTTTTGCTGTAAGTCGAGATAAAGTTTGGTGGAATATCTTCCGTAATAATGCCATCGTCCTGGAGCAAACCCAGATGGTACCACTTGCCCGAAGTTACGAACGCTCGATTCCATGGGCATTAAGTCTTTTTCAAAGACGGCAACGCGCAATCCAACCTTCGCCGCATGAAATGCGTGAAAACTTCCCAAGACACCGCTACCAATTATTGCTATATCATACATGGGCTTCAATAAGAGGGATGATTTCATTCAATTTTTTTACGATCAAATCAGGGTTTTCAGCTTCTAAAGACTCTTTGGGAAAAGTTCCTGCATCCACAGCAATGATGTAAGCGCAATTTGCATTTTTCCCTTGTTGGATATCGACTGGTGTATCGCCTACTTTTACAACATGGTTTGGATGTTGAATTCCACACTGTTCCATGGCCTGATAAATCATATCGGGATGAGGTCTTCCGTTTGGTACTTCGTCGCTGCAAACTCTCCCATCAATAAGGGCTTCCCATCCTAAACGTTGAATAATGATATCCGCTGTGGTACTTGAAAAGCCGGTATCTAACATTATTTTTATGCCTTTAGATCGCAGTGCTTGGAATAGTTCAAGCGTTCCTTCAGTGGGCTGAATTTGTTTTTCCAAGTAATATTTATTGATATTTTCGAGAAATTTATTGTGAAGTTTATATACTTCATCGGAGCTGGCAGGTTCAAAGAAAGCTATTAAAATGGACTCAATTCCCAAAGGTTTTGGTACGCCGACCGAAAGGTTCGCTTGGTTCCGAGTGATGTTTTTTCCAACGCTGGCGAATGCTGCAATTAAGGCATCATGAACCGCAAAGGTTTCGTCAACCGTTGTCCCCGCCATATCAAAAACGAAGAGTTCTATTCCTTTTGGAAAATTATTTATCATTCCATGTGCTTAATAACAAAAGGCCTGAAAATACTTAAGTTGGATTGTATTATTTCAAGCATGTACTTTCCATCGGCCAACTCAGCTGTTTCAATCTGAACTTTCGAGTCATTTACGTGATAGGTTTTCATCGCTACACGAGCACCATCTAAAGAATAAATGGCGATTTCAACGGTTGCTTCTGAGCTTTTTAATCCTTTTACGATAATGTAATCATTTGCAGGGTTTGGAAATAACTTAATGTGTCCTATAGAATTATTTGAAATGCCCAAAGCACTTAAAAAATACGTTTTGGTAGCAACGCAACCCGAGGCATCTGTAACAGTCAAGATGTAAGTACCTCCAAACAAATTAGTGATAGAGGAAGTGGAAGCGGTGAAACCATTAGGACCGCTCCAAGCATAGCTAAATGGAGCATTTCCCCCACTTACTGCAACGTTGATTGCGCCATTGTTAGTGTTTGTAGGTTGCGTTACGGCAATATCGTTCACTAGTATTACGGGCTGAATCCCACTTACTAAAACGCTATCGGTAGTAACCCATCCTGTGGCTTGGTCCAACACTGTACAGGTGTACCACCCGTTTTGTAAGTTACTGATTTGAGGTGTTTGTTGTCCGTTACTCCATGTGTAAACGTAGGCTCCTGGATCGTTAAATCCCCCTGAAGTAGTAGTGCTTATTGTTCCTCCGTTACAAGAATCAAAGGAAAGGCTATTGACCAAACTATTTAAAATATACAAGCTGATGTTTCCTCCGTTGTAATTCGATTGGGTGCCAAGAATAGTCGCATTTGCGTCAACAATGACTTCTAGCGAATACACACTCCCTGGAACTTCATTCAAGGGTACTGTTCCATTTGCGGTATTGGCATAGGCGTTTACGCAACTCCATGTTGGATAAGCCATTTTGCACGGATCCGAGGGGTCAAGTTGCCCACCACATTGATAGGATACCCATGAAGGAAGATTTTGAATGTTCGTTACTCTAATCCAATTGACATTGACCGTAATGGTCGGTGGAAATCCTAAAGGGTTAGCAACCGTCAATTGTTCAGGAGCCATTGCCGTAACCACTTGGCTAAAGGGTTGTCCAGGACTCGCATAAAAGTTCGAAGGGGTAAGCAGCCCACCGCTAGGTGAGTTTAGTGCACCAATGGGTTGGTAAATGTTAGTAATTGCAGGACTCGGTTGGCATTGCGCCATAATTCCGTAACTAAAGGCTGTAAAAAATAAAATTGTAACTGTTTTCATAGGTTAGTATTGATTATTGGTTTCACAAATTAAAATCAGATTAATTTCTTCGATAACTTCTATGAGTCTGTTCAGGTCTTTTAAGATGAAATGTGCACCGTAACGATTAAAATTATCCTTGGCGTGATGCATTATTTCTTCCTTTTTCTCAGTGGATAGCGCAGTCCAATCGCCGTTCGACATTCCAATTTCATTACCTGTAATAACAGCCACAGTCCATACCCCCGCATTCAATCCTTCTTCGATGTCGGAAACCGTATCACCTACTTTGATCACGGAATCTGTGTGATAGGTACTGAAATGTTCCATGTTTCTAAAAATCATAAAGGGAGATGGCCTTCCTTCCTTGCATTCATCTCCTGCAACAGAGTAATCTAACTCCAAGCCTTGTGCTTGGGCCAATGAGATGATTTTATCCAGCACTTGGCGGCTGTAACCGCTGGTAGAACCGATTTTAATGCCTTGCTTTCGCAATTTGTTCAAGGTCTCAACTACGCCAGGAATGAGTTCAACGTAGTCTGAAACCGAGGCTAAAAGTTTCGGCTCAAATGCTTTGTATAGTATATCAATATCCCGCTTCGTTGCAGGTTCACCGAAATGTTCTATCCATAATTGTTGCACACGCGGTTGTTTTATAATGGCTATAATATGCTGACGCTTACTGAGGCCCATGGGTTCGCGTGCTTCGGCTTCCGTAATTTCTATGCCTACTTCCCTAAAAACTTCAATAAAGACCTTAACTGGAGCCATGCACCCAAAATCTACTAAGGTACCCGCCCAATCAAAAATGATGGTGTCAATTTTTCGCATTAGAAATAGGTTTATTAAGCCATGATTTGCCTTCCAAAGTTAAGGGTAATTCCTTTGAATTGGGCATGAGAAAATCTAAGGCAGTTGCTGCAATATCTACAATATAGGGTGTTGGCGTTTGAGCATGGCTACAGAAAGGAACTTCCGGGTAATAAAATGAACCCGGATCTTGTGAAATTAGCTGACCTTTAGGCAGTGCTGAATTCACACCCAACCACCAAATTTTACGTTCCATTACACTACTATTGGAATGCCCATGCTTTGTTCCTCCGTGGTCGGTGGACGAGAGTATTAACCAATCTTCATTGGTAAAATTAGGGCGGTTATTAAGGTAATAGAACAGGCGTTTTATTTTTTCATCTAACCCTTCAATTGCTTTGATATATCTTGGGTTGTCAAGTTCAAAACCACTAAGGTGCCCAATGTGGTCTACATCATTAAAATGTACCATAATGATTTCTGGATCTCGGGTTGAAAGGCACTGTAAGGTCTTTTGCAAACATTCTTCGTCGTTGTATGCGAAAATACTTTGATCCCAACCAAATTTCGGCGCAAGGTTTGCTAGCGATTTCCAACTTATGATTATAGTGCTATTGATCGTGCTATCCAAGGCCTTAAGGTATGCTGGAAAAAAAGGGTATTTCTCGAACTGATGTCCCGAAAATCGGTTGTTGTGCACGCGATGTTTCGCATCCCAAACGCCTGTTAACATACTCGACCATCCAGGTCCGGATTTAGTTTTTCCCAAATGCCATGAACTTTGAGTAAATAATCCAATGGAAATTAACGAGTCAATTGTTGGTGTATTGGCCTTCAATAAAGCATCTGAACGACAACCATCAATTCCGATGATTAAAACTTTCTTTGTTTTTTGACCAGTCACAAGCATGCTGTTCAACAACAAAAAAAGGAAAGATAAAATTATAATAAGTCTGAAATTCACAAGTAAATTTAAAATCCTAAGGTGACTAAAACATGAATTGAGTGTTAAATATTTAATGCTTTTTCATAGACAGTTCCACGCAGATGGAAATAAATAAGACCAAAAATCGAAAACACCAATCCCGCAGCACTGCCGTAAATCGCCAATTGGACAATTAGGTCACTTTTGTTAAAATTCCACCAACCAAATTCCCCTGAAAAAATGAGAATAACGCTTGCTAAATATCCAAAACTATCAGATAAATACATAAGGAATCCAACGTTTCCTTCGATTCGATAAGCCGCAACAAAACGTTCAAGGAGTACGATTTGAAAAGGCACGTAACCCATAGCCATGCCAATTCCGCTTAAAATGGTAAAACTTATAAACGAAATTTGCCCATTACTTAAGCTTATACCTGCTAGAAACATAAGGATAAACCCCAATAAAATGAGCCATTGGCACAGAAAAAAAGCGCGGGAATTATTTTTTACAAAAATGACCAATGAGGTCGTTAGCAAAACGGTAAATGCAACGAGAAGTTCGGTTTTTATAAAAACTCCTGAATTGAATTCGCCAGACGCTTCCATAATTTCAACAGCGTAGTTATCTCGAAAATCACGAAATACCGTTAAGCACAAGTACAAAAAAACAAACGAAAGTATACCCGGCAAAAAAAGAAATAACAAACGGATTCGTTTTTTTCCAGTTAAGGCAGACCGTTTGGTCTTGAGATGGATGTCTTCTGCATCAGGTTCGGGTATTTGTTGTAACATCCAAATAGACAACAGCAATATAGGTAGGAAGATAAGACCAACCGCGAAGGGCATCCAAAATTCTGGTACATTGAAGTAGGCATTATCCATTAGGTATCTTGCCAAGGATTTCACCAAACCTGAGGAGAGAATGGCGCCAATGGCGATACCTGCAGCTAAGGCTTCAGTTAGTTTCCTTCCTTCTACAAACGAAAAAAGCACCCCCCAAACGAGGCCCAGCGGCAAACCATTGAGAAATAAACATATGAATTTATATGGAACAGGCACTAATGCAAAAAGTAAAAGTGCGGCATGAGCAAAAAGAATAAGGTAAAGTATTAAGCGTTTTCGAGAGGTGTTAGATAATTCAGAAATCACTTTGATTCCAATAAACTTGGAAAGCATGTACCCGACAATTTGACTCGTAAGTAATATCGATTTTAATCCAAATCCCCAAACAGTTTCGCCTTCATAGGTCCCTGCATTTAAAGGCTTTCTAAAGGCGTACATGGTGGAATAGGCCATGAAAACCGCCGTAAATGACCAAAAGAAAAACAATAAACTTTGATTCGGAACCTTTTTCACACACCTAAACTAAGATGATTTTCCAAACTTATTATTCCCTTTATATTAAATTTGAAACGCTTGATCATCTTTGTTGAATAAATCATAGTTATAGATTGATAAACGGAAAGCAACGAAAAAATCTTCAATGCTATCCTAATATTTTTACCTATGATCGCTTGAGAAGCACACAATTATTCTACAATGAAGGGCTTGGTGAGAAGCTTACCTCCAATTTGAAATTTCAAGAGGTAATTTCCTCGTCTAAGCTTGGATAAATCGATATTGAGCTTATTTGCATTAATTGCTTCAGCATTCTCTTCTTCTTTCACAGCCTTTCCCTGAAGGTTATAAATCACGTAGGATATCGATTGTTGATCATTATTCTCAAACCAAATGCTCAGAATATCCGTTGCAGGATTGGGGTACATTTTTATGAAATCTTCTTGAATTTCAGTAGTAGCAACAATAGGATCTGAATGCAAGGAATCCAACCATGAGGTTCCATCTAAGTTAAACGCTGGGTCAGTAGGATTGCAGGAAGTACCCCTAAATAAATGATCAAGTGCTGTTACCGCGATATCGGCTTGCGACGGATTGTTAAGCGCGACTTGTGCGTTATGATTTCCCATTACATAACTTCCAGGATCAGCAACATTGGTGAGTTGTTTTGAAACAGGGTTGTTTCCACTTCCTACCCACCAAATCTTGCGTTCTGAATTGGTATTTCCTCCATGCCCAGTTCCAATGCCGCCATGATCGGTGGTTAATAAGATAATCCAATCTTCATTGGCATAATTCGGACGACTGTACAAGGCGTTTAATATGCTACCTACATGACCGTCAACGGTTTGAATAGCAGCAATGTAGGCCGGATTCGCAGGGTTAAATCCAATAGAATGCCCTGTTAAGTCGCATTCATCAAAATATACAAAAAGTACATCCAAATTAGGATTGGCCAGTTGGGTTTGCGCAGCAGAAACGCTGTTGGCGCCGCATCCATCACACACTTTAATTTTTTGGTCCCATCCATCGTTGTACACATTATCGCTCATAGGAGCCCATTGCACGATTTGAACTTCATATAAGTCAGGTAGACAATCTTTAGCAAGGCGGGTAAAATAGGGGTACTGGTTGTAGTTGCTTCCTGAATACGAATTGCTGGTTACTCCGTGCTTCGGAAATTCTACTCCACACATTATGGTAGACCATGACGGACCGGATACTGTTATACCCTCATGCCAGGACTCATAGGTATAAAAACCTGAAGCAATCAAGGCGTCAATATTGGGAGTGTTTGCTTGTTGTAAAGCATCCGTACGAACACCATCTATTCCAATAATCAATACTTTTCTAGGTTGAGAAGCAAACATGATTAAGGTGAAGAATAAAGATACGAGGGTAAATTGAAGTTTCATATTTTGTTTTTTTAAGTAAAAATAAATATACTTTAGTTTCGGCATGTTAATAAAATATTATATTAAAGATGTTTTCATAACAAGCTGATGATAATGATATTCTTAATTAACCAATTGTTCAAGGTCATACTTTCTAATAAATTTTGCTATGTTTTTGATTTCAATCAACTCATCAAACCAATAATTTAGAGAGAAACTATCAAGTCCCTCAAAATAATTGAATTTTAATGTTCTAAACTTTACATGATTTAATTTAATTCTTAAATCTATTATTTGAACACCCGTATTTGCAATTAAGGAAACATAATCCAAAAGAAAATATAAAATAAGTCAACGATAAGTAACTCGCATGTTATTCAAAAAAAGTAGATAAATTCCCCGTAAAGAGGTTAAATTAACAACCCAATTCATCCTAAAACGCACAACCCATGTAAAGATAAACGCCGGTTTTACCTTCATTGTTGACAGCAAAATCAAAGCGTGTCCACACGTCTTTTTTGGGGAATAAAAGGTAATGAATCCCGGCACCACCAGCATATTTTAAGTTCATGGTACTGATGTTTATTGCTTTATCATAAATAATTCCCGTGGAGGCAAAAACTGCTAGACCGAACTTTTTAGCAAAAAACAAGGGAAGCATTCTGTATTCTGTCTGTAAACTAATGAAGTTTCTGTCTCGAAACCTCCCAAAATAATAACCCCTCATCATCATTTCTCCACCCATCAGCGCATACTGATTGAATGGCGCGTCACCAAGGGTAAATTGTCCAACGGATTGAATTGCCAACACATTTCTGGTTCGAATTGGAATAAAATACCTCAAATCAGTAAATAATGTGCTAAAATTATTGATGCTCCCCAGTCGCTTACGATAACTTAAAAAGGCTGTTTCTGCAAAAAGTCCATTTCGCACGTTTAACACATTTTGCCTATTGTCGTGCAATAGTCCAATACCAATCCCCAAATTGTTCGACCCCTGAAAGCCTATAGGTGTCAACAGGGAAACATCATTAGTGTACGATTTAAAGTTTACTCGGCTTAAACTTTGAAAATCCAATTCAAGACCGATAAAAAAATCTCGCCAAATTTTCCGAAGTATACGCTCTTTCCAATTGAAGGTGAAAGATTCAACAACAGCAATTTTTTCTTTAGCACTGTTCGCTCCAATACCATGGTAGGATAGGGGAAAACTTTGGGTTTTCAACTTCCCCAAGAGAAACCACTTATTTTTATCGGCATATAGTGCATGTTCAATCGTTGCTCCATATTGCCTTTCGGTTGTAAAAAATGTAAAAACACTCAATTCAGATAGTCGATTATTTGTGTCTTTTTTTGCATAACCGATTAGGACGCTACTCGCACCAAACTCCCATTTAGTTTCGGGTGCATAAGCTGCAATTGGATAGATTAAGTTTTGGAAGCCCGCCTTTTCTGTCGTATCATTAGTAAACTTATTGATGTATCGCCGGACAAAATTTGGATTTTTCACTTGACATATAGCCAATTGAATAAAACCAAAATAAAAAAAGAATAGTATAAATTTAAGCACCTGCAAAAGTGTGAAAAAATATTGTTTTATTTAAAATTACCTTAACATTTAAGAAAAGCTTAGTACATAATTTTGATTAAATATATGCAAAAATAAAGCTATGCGATTATTACTATTTTTTCTTTTATTAAGCTTTCCATTTGCGGCACAAATTGCAACAGTTGTTCGTGGCCCCTATTTACAAACCCCCACGCCCAACAGCATTGTAATAAAATGGCGAAGCAACATTGCCACGAATTCAACAGTATGGTACGGACCCGATACGACAAATTTATCTGCTATGGCGCTTGGGAATTCAAATACCACCGATCATACGGTAACGATTACTGGATTGCCTTCATCAAGCAATTATTTCTATGCCGTTGGCGATCAACAAATTTATGGTGGGAATACCAGCATGCATCGGTTCAAAACAAATCCTGTTTCTGGATCACAGGATTCGATACGAATTTGGGCCATTGGTGACTTTGGAAAAGGTAATGCTGGACAAATAGCTGTAAAATCTTCCTATTTAAATTGGACAGGAAACCAAGCGACCGATGTGTGGTTGTGGTTAGGTGACAACGTATACAACGACGGAAAAGATGCGGAATACCAAAGTAAACTATTTGGTCTCAACGGATTTATGGATATTTTCTCATGGTTACCATTTATGCCAACACCGGGAAACCATGATTACAATGAAATTTGGGCTCAAAGTGCCTTTTTAGGAATCCCGTATTCGAACATTCCTTTGGAAAACCATGAAGGACCTTACTTCGATATAGTCGATGTTCCAGAGCAAGCAGAGGCAGGGGGCTACCCGTCCAACTTAGAAGTTTTCTATTCTTATGATTACGGTAACGTTCATTTTATTTCATTAAATTCCGAGGTATTTGATTTCTTACAAACCGGAACGGGAGTTCAGCGCATGATTGATTACATACACGATGATTTGTCGCAAAACCAGCAAGATTTCACGATTGCTTATTTCCATCAACCTCCTTACTCAAAAGGCTCACATGACTCTGATGGAGCTACGGAGCTTGTCATGAAAACGATGCGCGAAGACGTTGTGCCCGTTTTAGAGTCATACAACGTTGACCTTGTTGTATGCGGACACAGCCATGTGTTTGAGCGAAGTTACCTTATCAAAGACCATTTTGGTAATAGCTCTACGTGGAACCCTGCCACGAATTTAGTAAATGGAACGAATGGTAAGTTCAGTGAAGGGAATGCTTACGTGAAAGATAAATTTGCTACTAATAGCGATGGAACCGTTTATGTAGTTTGCGGTAATTCGGGAAGTGAAAACAACGACGGTACAATGAATCATCCTGTTTTTCATTTTGGCGACAACGGAAGTGGCGTCTATGGCTCTTTCATCATGGATGTTTATCGAAACCGCTTAGATGCTAAATACCTACGATCTAATGGACAAATTTTAGATGAGTTTACCATCCTAAAAAAGAATTTAGCGCTACAAAACTCCACAGATACTATCTGCATTGGCGAAACAATTACCTTGCAAAGCTCCATATCAGGCGGATCTGATTCCCTTGATTTACTTTGGAATAATGGCACATCAGAAAATCAACTTTCGGTAAGTCCAAATCAGACAACGAGCTATCAATTAACAGTAACCGATAATTTGACAGGGCAACAGGCAACTGCCACTTATGAAGTCGTTGTGAATGACTGCATCGGTTCTATTGATGAATCCACGCTACCATTTTCCGTATTTCCAAATCCGACGAGTGACTTTCTACAAATACAAAGTGAGGCGGTAATAAGAACTATTCACATCAATGATGATACAGGGCGGGAATTACGGACTTTGCGTCCCAATTCAAAGTCGATAAAAATAGATGTCTCCAAATTTCCATCTGGAATGTACACACTTAAAATAAATATTGGTGGCAAAAACTACGTCAAAAAAATAATTGTTGAGTAACAAAAAGGTTATTTTTTCTTTCCTTTAATCAGGTTTACTGAGTAATTTTCCAAATCACCAGACACTCTAAAATAGACGTATTTCGCACCGTCTTTTTCTTTTACGATTTCATCGGGATCTTTATCGTCATCTGCTTTCCTTTTAAAAATTTTGTTCCTAGCCACGTCCTTAATCATCGCCCAAGGAACGCCAATGGTATAATCCATATCCATTTTTCCAAGGATCCCTTGAGAACCTTCAATTTTTAAGAAACCCAAACTTGAACAAATAATCATTTGTGGAATACTCAATTTTCCGTTACTCAAAAGAAGTTCATTTGTAAGTGTATCAAATTGTACCATGGCAACATTTTTATCTTCAAAATATGTTCCCAAATCAATTAAAGGCGCATAGTTTTCCAACTTTCCCTTGGTGATAGTCATATTGACTTTAAGATTAGAATCATCTAGCTTCGGAACTAAATCTGCATGGAGGTGGATTTTACCTGTAACTTTTCCTTGAAAATACCCATGAACATTTTGAGAAACCAGGTAATCTTGTCCAAAATTATCAAACTTCACCATGAATTTATCCAGATTTAAATGATGTATTGTTAAATTTGGTTCTAAATAAATGTGATTTTTATCCCTTCCGCTAAATACGCCAGATCCAGAAATAGCACCTTCAGCTGTTTCTAGTCCAATTTTTTTAACTTCTACGTGGTGGTCGTGAAAAACCTTGAAATCGGCCGTTAACTTGTTAATGGTATAGGCATCATAGTTGAAAGATCCCACGTCGAGTTTACAATCAATATTAGGGAATTCGGCGTCAAATATACTCCAGACCTTATCATGCTCTGCTCCGTGTAATTCGGTAGGTTGTTGCGTGGAATGACTTAAAAACTCGTCCAAATCTATCCGATTTGCGCGCAGCGTTATAAAGTCACGCCGCTTTGATTTGTCTAGATGCACCAAAAGACTCACATCAAAGTCAGAATGCCCAACTACCCCTTTTAAATGCTCAAGAGAAAGTTGGTCGGCTTGGTAATTTATTTTTCCATTTATCCCTGCTAGACTAACCGGATGCGTTTTAAATTTACCCGTTAGATTATCAAGATGAACGGCAGTTTTTACAAATTCACCGGCTTTAAAGTGTAGATCAGAATGACCTTTCAAATCAAAATTTGATAACTCTTCCTTCCGATACTCCAATGGCAAATGATTATGTCCACCGTAGTACAATAGCTCTGCTAATTTTAAGTGATTTGACTTAAAATCAAAAGTGATTTTCGCATCTCCCTCCAAATTGGGTTTAAACCAGAAGTCATAATGATGAAAAAGACCTGAAAAATGAAAATCGGATGCGTCCACAAATCCCTTGAAATCCTTCAAGGTTAAATCCTGCTTTCCAATGAGTAAGTCTGCGTGTAAATCGTGAATAGCGTGAGGATAATTTTTCAACTTTGCGTTACATTTTTCCAAGAAAAATTCACCAAGCGGCAGGTTCTCTGATTCGGTAACGGCACGAGCAGAAGTAATAAACTTTAGCTTCATATCCAGCTGTCTTACTTCTTCATTGAGCCCTACTTTACCGGCATCGTCCTCTGTTAACTCTGCCAAATCGATTCGATTCGCATGAATTTTTAGGTCTGCCTCAACTGGAATATCGGTATGATGAATAATCGCTGGTAAATCACTTAGAAATCCAAGCATTTCGAAATCTGACTTTCCAATAGTTACGCTCATGTATTTTAAGTTTACCGCATGGCCTTGTGAGGTGGCAAAAAGATTCAAATTTTTGATGGGAAGGCTAAGACCTGGTATTTTTGCGTGAAAATTCTCCACTTTAAGACTAGAATTATACGATTCATTTAAACGCGCGAGGCTTTTTTCAGGCTGATTAAAATCGATGATATCATGGAAATTCATTTGCAATAAAATTTTTCCTCCAACATCTTTTAGCTCTTTTGCTTTGGTGAACTTGGCAAGAAAATCAAGGTCTAAATCGGCATCAACTTGCATTTCTACGTTGGGGGAAAGAAAATTAAAAACACTTAACTTCCCTTTAAATCTTCCCACTTCTGGTTTCACTTTAATATTATTCAGGGTAAAAAGCATGGTGTTCAAGTCCCTATTTTTACCATTCGAAAAATACCCATCAAAACCAATGTCATTCATTTTTTTTCCTGATTCAATATTCGCTATATACCCCTCCTTGCAACCAAAATGAGCCCCTATTGCGGGTCGATTGCCATTTGCTGTTTTGCCTTTTACCGTTGCATTAAAATAAATCTTTCCTCGATTTTCAAAAGTGCTCAACGCATCTTTTAATTCATCGGGAGCAACAGCTAAAAACAAGTTAAAATCTGGCTTATGCCCTTTGAATTTTAAGTCTACTTCTATGTCATTATTAAGGCGAACACTGCCATTAAAATCCAATACAGCCTTTTCTAATTCCACCTGCGTTTCGTTAAAAATTGCCATTTTAGTGGCTTTTTTATATGTAAACTGCGTGTCAAAATGAATGTGCTTATGTTTAAAAAAAGTACTATCCCCGTCTTGTAAAACGCTAATAAAAAAATCAGTTTCTAGACGAAAATCAATGTTTTTTTTGTCCGACTTAAACTTAGATTTCGCTTTATTAATAAAAATATCCAGTTTTAAATTCGTTTCTTCGTTGAGCTTAGAAATATCAATATTTACGATTGAAATAGCCTTTAAATCCACGTGGAAATCTTCCTCTACTTTTTCAGGTGGTAATTCGGAAGCAAGTGCATTAGCGATATTAATACTGCCATCTTTGTGTTGTTTAACATCAATGTGGCCGTCTTTTAATTTTATTCCCTTTATGGTATAGTTTCCACTTACAATATCCCACAAACTAAAGCCAACATATACATCGTTTACATGAACTAGACAATCGGCATTCTTTTTTTTAGACTCATATACTTTGACATGTTCAAGGTCAATTGATATTTGGGGAAAATTGGCAAAAGGCGCAATATGACTCCCCAAAACACTAAATCTACCCTTCATATCTTTATTTGCAATACCAATAGCGTGTTGAACGATAGAATCTTGGCCGTAATAAATAATGCCAACAAGTAATGTAAAGAGGATAACAGGGATAATAATTAAGATCCAAAAAAATAATCGCACGCGTTTTTTGGTAAAAAATTGTTGAAAGGGCATAGCGAATTAAATTTTCAACAAGTTTAAGGAAATTTACTGCTTCGAGCCTTGCTTTGAGTAAAATATTTTATTCGTTTTAAAACTTATTTAGCCAATTTTGAAATGCGTAGTTTAATCAAAAGCAACTAATTAAATTGGCTGATCGCTATCTTGCCACAAAGGTGCAGATTAGCACGTGAAGGTTCATTCACTCGAAAAAAATGGCCTAATTTCTTAAGTTTACTACCTTCCGCAACAACAACGAAACAAACATATTCCGAGACAAACAGCAATTGCAATTTCTATCATTTTATTTTTCTGTTTATTATTAAATTTATGAAGCGTTTAATTATACACCTATCGGTAACAATCAAACTACTGAAAATTGGTAATGCACACCAAAACTTATCCAAAAAAGTTAACTCTTTGATTGTGCAACGGAGCAATACATAAAAAAGTGCGGTACAGATAGCGCCAATTAACACTGCTAAACGTTGTAAGTTACTGGTGTTTTGAATTTTATTATCGCAAGATTCCATTTGTTTAATTCTATTTTAGCTAAAGTATAAAAATAGTCATTTCCAACTTTAAGTTAAAGTTTAAAAAAATCTTATAATCAACGCGGTATTTTTAAAACCTGACCGATTTGAATGGTATTGGATCTTAGCCCGTTTGCCTTTTTAATTTTAGCAACTGAAGTGTGGTATTTTTGTGCAATTTCAGACAAGGTATCTCCTAACTTAACCTTGTATTTTTTTGAGTTGTAAGTCACCGGAGGTCTATTTTTAGTTCCTGGTAAATTATTGCCGCTTGTATGAAAAGGATATTTTTTTGTGTATTCCTCGAGCGATATGCTTAACCCTATTTGAGCGTCAGCGTATTTAAAAAAATGTTGTTGTATATTGACGAAGGAGGTAAATTCTTTCAAGGTATCGCCATTCCAATTGAAGCATTTTATAACATTTTCATTTAACTCATAAAATTTAACTTCTGCTAAAGTCGGGTAATACCCATGCATTCGATTTAATTGTTTCAATACAGCAGGCAAACCACCGCCGGCACTTCCTCGGCTATCAACTCTAACGTAACACTTACCGTCGGTACTTGGTCCAACAACCGCAATCCAATATACTGTTAATGTTTTTGGATCAATTTGAATGTAAAACTGTTTAACGTCTGACTTAAAACCTTTTTTTCGGATATTTTCCAAGCCGAGATTAACCTTGTCATTTAAATGCCCACCAAAATTATCCATTTGTCTGGTTTGAAAGGAGTGTAGAGCATCGTACACGGCAGGCATTTGGCGAGCGCAATAAGAATCGATGACCAACTCATCAAACTCCCCGATAGATAAAGTATCAGCTAAAATCCGCTGAAAAGGTGGAACTACGAGCAACACTTTGGCAGGAATTACTGTCGTATCGGAAAACTGACTTTCTTCGTCAACTTGAGCGAAACAAACAAATTGCGACAGAAAGAAACAAATAATAACCAACCAATTCCAATTCCAATTACTCATAGATTTGCTAAAGAATATCCTGCTAAAATTACTAAAACTCACTATTAACCTAACAAAAAATCACGAATATCTGATAATAATCGAACAACACTACTTTATTTTTTTCACCAATTACAATAAACGATAATCAGATCTCGATGAAATCACACGGCTAATTCTTGATACTTCCTAACTAATCAACCTAACTACTTTTCCATTTCGCATTCCAATAATTTGCGAGTTTCACCAATACGATTAGCGCAGGCACTTCAATCAAGGGACCAATAACACCTGCAAATGCCTCGCCGGAATTGATGCCAAAAACCCCAATACAAACAGCAATAGCTAATTCAAAATTATTTCCTGTCGCTGTAAAAGCAATAGCCGTTACCTCATCTTGTTTTGCGCCAAACTTTTTCGCCATTAAATAACTGATAACAAACATCAAAACAAAGTATATAATCATCGGAATTGCAATTCTTACCACATCAACTGGTAGTGCTAACACCATTTCTCCTTTTAGCGAGAACATGTACATAATAGTAAAGAGCAAAGCGATTAAAGTCAAGGGGGAAACCGCAGGCAAATAAGAAGAGGTGAACCAAGCTTCCCCTTTGATCTTGATCAATAAATAGCGAGAAGTGAATCCTAATAAAAAAGGTATACCGAGATAAATACCAACCGTTTTGGCAATTTCGAGCATGTCGACAGAAACATTTGTTGCTTCAATCCCCATTTGACTTGGAAGAAACGAAAGAAAAATAAAAGCATAAAAACTAAAAAAGAAGACTTGAAAAATACTATTCATTGCTACCAATCCTGCAGCATACTCACGGTTTCCACTCGCCAATTCTATCCAAACAATTACCATCGCAATACATCTAGCAAGTCCAATTATGATTAAACCAACCATATAATGTGGAAGATCCTTTAAAAAAGTTATCGCTAAAACAAACATTAACAATGGACCAACGACCCAATTTAACACCAGCGACAATACCAAAACCTTCACGTTTTTAAAAACAGTCCCCATCGACTCATATTTCACTTTCGCAAGCGGAGGATACATCATAATTATTAATCCAAGTGCAAGGGGTAGATTGAAAACTTCTTCTTTTACATTTTGGTTTTGAGAGGGGAAGAAATACCCAATTCCAATTCCAATTGCCATTGCAATAAAAATCCACCCTGTGAGATATCGATCTAGAAAAGAAAGTCTTTTAGTAGTTGTCATGCTTAATTTGATTAAAAAGATATAGAATTTGAACGCCAATTTCTTCAAAAGTAGAAAGATAAGCATCGCTAACCATAGGCGTGTTATCGTAAGCTTTAGGATCATCAAAAGGTAAGCCAATTCTGGCTATAGCTCCAGGAACAAAAGGACAATTGGCCTCTGCTTCAGTACACATCATAATGGCAAAGAAATCGGCCCTTGGATTTGCTTCGTGTTCCATCAATTTTGAAAAACAAGTAAGCGATTGATTTTCTCCAAATTCAATTAAATAAGCTGGGTTTGATACTTTTTGAAAAGTCGACACCTTGCAACCAACTTTTTGAAGCATTTCTATCACATTGGAATTTAGTTCTGTCACTTCTGTCCCCGCAGAAAAAGAGTTGGCATTTTCCACCTTATAATAATTCGCTGCTAACTGCCCCCATACTTGCCCCATATGGCTTCGCCTTGAATTGTGGGTGCAAACAAAAAGAAGCTGTAAAGAACTAGATTGACTCCGATGACTTAAAATGTGCGTTGCTAATTGACGCAAAGCCAAGTTTCTTGAGACAGGAATTAAGTCAAATTGCGTAACTAATTTTTCGATTTTAAGTGATATATCTATGTACATAAAACTAAATTTAACAACAGCCAGAACCAGGCGAACATGATTTACCTCCTAAGTTTGCCAAGTCTAATTTTGCTTTCTCAGGGATAATTCCACAAGTGTCTTCGGCTAAGCATGCCGTATGAGTTGGAAGGAGTAAAAACCCTTTTTCAGTTAACGAAATGGCATATTTTTCGATGGTTTGCCCCTGTAATTCCAACACTACATTTTCATCAGGCAGTATTACTTTACTTTCCGTATCTTCCAAAATTTGCAACAGTTTTTTGGGAGATAAACAATGATTAGTATCATTTGCCAACCAAAGTTGAAGACTTATTTCACTTGAGTTTCTAACAACCCCACCACAATCAATAAATTGTTTTTGCGTACGTCCGACTTCCGTGATATGAAAATGAGCGGGAAATAAAATTCCGTTTGGCATTATAAAAGTCAAACTTTCTAACTTTTGCAGTGATTCTTTAAATTCAAGATATTTCATATTAACAGTTACAATTAGTTTGATGTAAATCGTATTGTATGAGCATATCCCCAACAAAAACACGCAGTCTTTGGATAAGCGAATGATTTAGGCAATAACAAACAGTTTTACCTTCAATAGTTCCTTGGATAATGCCCACATTTTTCAGTACTTTCAAATGTTGAGAGATTGTTGGTTGTGAAAGAGCAATTTCCTCTGTCAGGTAATTACCAACACAGGTCTTATAAGTCAATAAAGTCTTTACAATTGCTAGCCTTGCTGGATGCCCAAGCGCATTAAAAATTGCTGCTTCTTCGTTAATTTGATCTTGAAAAATTTCGTGTTTTGTAGCTCCCATTTATTTTTTTAATTGGTTAAAAGAAATAAATTTCTTTTTAATTTAATTGACACGTAAATAATGTCGTTCGTCTTATTGCAATATGCAGATATAACTTTAAACTAAATTGATAAACAAGTAGCATTAATCGTCTCATTGCAATATCTAAATATAACTTTAAACCAAATTGATAAAAAAATAGCATTAATCGTCTTATTGCAATATGCCAAAATAACTTTAATCTTAACACGACAAGAAGTTATAAAAAAGCAAAACATATTGTCATATCGTAATATTGCAATATTACAATTAATTATACAGTGTTTGAAAAATTAACACATAAATAATAGCTTACGCTCGAAATATTCTCAAGATTGTTTTTCCAATTACTGTAATATCTGCCAAAAGTGTTCGGTTTTCTAAATACGCTAGATTAATAGTAATCTTTGCAGGCATAATTTCCTCAATATAAGTTTTTTTTGGATTGGTTGAAGTTGCCAATAGTTTATTTTCCTCAAAATAAGCCAAAGATGCCTCATCAGTAATTCCAGGTCTAACCGATAATACTTTTCGTTGATCCTCGGAATACAAAGCAACAAATTCAGGAACTTCAGGCCGTGGCCCAACGATGCTCATATCACCAAGGACAACATTCATAAATTGTGGAAATTCATCTAGTTTTACTCTTCGAATTAGCGACCCAATACGCGTAATTCTGGCATCATCGCCAACTGTAAGTGTACCTTTCATAGCTGAATTAAGGTGCATTGAACGAAATTTCAAGACATAAAATAAAACACCATCCTTCCCTACCCGCTGCTGCCTAAAAAACACGCCCCCTTTTGAATCTAAAACAATTAAACTAGCAATTAAAACACCAATTGGTAAAAACAAGACTAAAACAATAATTGAAAATAGAAGATCAAAAAATCGTTTCATCCCATCACCTTATTATAGGCAATCTTCACTGCTGAAATGATAGTTTGTACGTTTGAATCGCTTAATTGAAAATAAACTGGGAGTGATATTTCTGAAGCATATTTTGCGTACGCAACAGGATAATTTTCGATAGAATACCCTAATTTTTTATAAACTGTGAAGAGTGGTAAGGGCTGAAAATGGACATTCACAGATACCTCTTGCTCAAAAATCTCATGCATGATAGCATCTCGTTGGGCTTCCGTTACATTAGCAATACATAGCTGAAATAAATGATACGACGTATGCCTTGAATCATCAACAGAAATAGGGCAAATAGCCCATTCGGCCGATTTAAATCCTTCATAATATTGCCTAAAAATTTCTGCCCGCCGATCCATATTTTCTTGGTAGCGTTCTAATTCAATCAAACCAATTGCCGCTTGAATATCCGTCATATTACATTTGTATCCTGCTTCTAATACATCATATCGCCAAGCACCCTTCTGCATTTTTGCGAGCGCATCCTTCGATTGCCCATGTAATATTTTGATGCAAAATTCCTTATAGATTTCATCATGATTAAAGCTATCCGGTAGGTTAAAACAGACCGCACCACCTTCAGCCGTACTTAAGTTTTTCACAGCATGGAAAGAAAAACAGGAAACGTCAGCGTGCGAACCTGACCTTACACCATGATACAGCGCCCCGAAACTATGCGCAGCATCGGAGGCTAATAAAATCCTTCCCAGTTGCACTTGTTTTTCATTTGAAGGTGAAAATAAGGGCTTGAATTCCTCAATAAGTTCATAGATTCGCTCGTAATCACAAGGCAGACCGGCAATATCAACAGGCATTATCACCTTCGTATTAGTGGTAATCACGGCCTTTATTTTTTCAATTGAAATATTAAAATCATCCTGATTAATATCCACCATGATTAGTTTTGCACCTGTATGTAGGACAACATTTGCCGTAGCGCAATAGGTATAAACTGGTATTATCACCTCATCACCGGGACCGATGCCCCACCAACGCAAGAAAACCTCCATTCCGGTTGTCCAAGCACTCACCGCAACCGTAGTTTTACAGCCACAATATTCGGTAATTTTCTTCTCAAAAAGCTTTGTCCTCGGACCGGTAGAAATCCAGCCACTGTGGAGCGTTTCAACAACAGCATCCACAATTTTTTGGTCAATACGTGGGGGGGAGAATGGAATCATAAGGTTTAATTAATTAACACAAAATTACAAATTATCGGGACATTCTTTTTTGTTTTTTAGATGGCTTTTTATTGAGTAGGAGAAAATGAATAATCCCAACTAAATAACCTAATCCATAACTTATGTGCAAATAAATAAACGACTTAAGCACTATAAAAAAAACATTAAATTTCGCTACTTTTATTGCCGTGACAGAAGCGAAAAGCACATAAGTTAATAGGGGCAGAATAACTAGCCAAGTATATTCCGGTAAAACTGTTATTGGCAGTAGCATTAAACCAATATATAAAACAAAAATTGGCGGAACCATTTGTCTCCAGGTTGTAATTGCACGATGTTTTTTATTAACGTACACCTTCCAATAACCATATTGAAAGAATTGTCTCCACAAACCCGAAAAAGAGGCGCGAACATAATAACTAAGTGATATTTCGTTGCAATAGTAAATTTTTCCGCCAGCATTACTAATTCGAAAATTAAAATCATCGTCTTGATTTCGAGTCAATTCTTCATCGAAATAACCGATTTTATCAAAGACATCAGCTCTATACATGGGACTTGTAACCGTATCAGTAAAACCAGATTTATCGAGCGTTCTAAAATTACCAATACCCATACCAAATCGAGTTGCCATTGCCTTGGATATTATTTCTCCTGTTTTCGTTAGGAATTTATTATTGATTTTACCGCCGACGCACCATGTGTCAGCATCAGCATTCAACTGACTCCATGCTAGCGATAAATAGTTCGGACTTAATACATGACGCGCGCCAACAATTTGCAAATAATCAAAGTCTTGCTGAGCTATACCAATATTAAATGCAAAAGGAGTGAGTTGCATCTGATTATCCACCAAATGAAGTGAAGGAAAAATCTTTATCAATTGAAGCACTTTATCGCGTGTTCCGTCGTCACTCATGCCATCCACAACAAAAACGGAAAGTTGGATCTGCTCAGGTAGACTGCAATGATAAATTGCTTCAATACATTCCTTTATGAACATTGACTCATTTCTGCACGGAACAACTACAGATATTTTTTTCATCCTTCGATATAGCTAGCATTAAACACCCTCTTTATGACTTATTTGATTCGTCGATTTTAAAAACAAAATACTCGCAAAAAAAGCAACAAACGGAGCAGTAGCTCCCCCATCCATTAAATCATATCCGATAGATGAAAAAACGAGACAAAACAAAAAAGACACCTGCGATAATTGAAATTCTTTAATTGCCGTTCGAAAAAGAAAAACGAAATAGAAAATAAAAACAGAAAAACCAAGTAAGCCGTGTTTAATCAATATCCTAAGGTATTGATTATGTGGAGCTGTTTTTCTCTTCAGATTACATAATCGATTATTTTTTTTATAATTAGCCACCAATTCATCCAGCCAATCCCCACTGCCAACTCCTACAATTGGATGCTTAACAATAATTTCATATCCTGAAATTAGCGCGAGGTATCGTAAAGAAACTGAAGAATTACAATCACCAACTTGCATAGGAGCATCGTCCTGATTGATGGGCAACTTTACGTTTGTACGAATTTTATTTGTTTGAGAAATCCCAGACTGAAATCGACCTTGAAAAACAGGAAGCTGAAATAATAAAACGGAAAAAGCCAATAAACAAATTACCCACCACTTTTTTTTACGCTTCCAAAAAATAAAAAACAAAAGTATAAGTGAAAAAAGTGTAACCAATATCATAACCCTACTCTGCATTTGCATTTGAATGAGGACCAAAAAAAACAGCGTTGCGATTACGAGTATATGCCTTGACTTAGCCAAGCTATTTTTTAAAAAATACTCCATTAAAGCAGTAATCGCAAACATGTTGAAAATAGAAAATGAATTTGTATTTTCCACTAATGAGGAATAAAAAAAATGGGAAACAGCACCGTCCCTGCAAAACAACACGAAGGATATGGTCAGATGATAAAGAAAATAGGCCAATAATCCGATAATAAAAACGTGCAAAAGTAGCTGCTTTAACTTCGTATTTGACTTAGTAAAAATAAGGAGAAAAGGGAACAGAATAAATGGCAATATTCGCCCCAAGTCCTCAAAAGCTTTCGCAAAGTTTTCGGTATTAATAAAACCAATACAAAAAACAATAAACGGGATACAAAGGAAGATAACCGAATAAATTTTAACTTCTACTAATACTCTTTTCTGCAAAAAGTCAATCAAAACCGCAATCGCTAAAAGAACAATTCCGTAAGGGACCAAGTTTAAATGAATTATGGTTAAGGCGTTAAACAATAAAGCCCATTCAGTCCATGATAATTGCCGAGCACGAATAAAAACAGATTGCATCATACTTTCCCTTCGTTTTTTAATTGCTGATAAAAAAGTACTAACTTTTCTTCTTCGATTGCCCAATTGTATTTTTCTTTTACTAATCTGCTTCCATTATGTCCCATCACTTTGGCCAATTCTTTGTTGTTTGCAATCGTATCAATGGCAGTCGCTATTTCAGTACTATCTGTTGGGTCGACACAAATACCACAATTATTTCCTTCAATGATCTCTTTCCAAAGTGGAAAATTAGACCCAATGACAGGAAGCCCTGCCGCCATGTATTCAAAAATTTTATTCGGTTGTGCATTTATATGGTTCGGATAAGGCAAAAAAGTTACCATGCCCGCAATACTGGTTTGTTTTAATTTTAGAGCTTGCTTGCGATTTATAAAACCCAAAGCATCGACATTTGTCCATCCTTTCAGTCCAACTAATTCCTCCATGTATGCGACATCTATCACACCCGCTAATGCTAAACTGGTCTTTGTTTTATCCATTGCCTCAACTAACTGTCGCGTTCCCCTGATTTGACTTATTCCTCCAATAAAACAAACTTTATTTTCCTTAATTTCAGTAGCAACTACGCTAAAATCAATCTCCGAGACTAAGGGAAAATTATTAATCGCTACCGTGTTGGGATTTATTTTTTTAAATCGATCGGCAATATAAGGCGTGGCACAAACAACTCCATCGAGCTTTTTAACGATAAAGTTTTCGAAGAGCTCAAATATTATAGCAAATAGGGACTTAAATGGCAAATACGATTTTCCCAATAGTTGGCGAGGTAAATCTTCATGTGCATCATACACAACAATTTTTCCTTTTCGTTTTAGTTTTTGTGCAATACGCAATAATTCAGGGTCATGGAGATGATAAATATCGCCCTTCAAATCAATAGCTAATTTTGAAACTTCATTGACTGTACGCCACATTCTGCTCAATCTCCCCCCTCTCACTTTGGCAACTGAATGAATCGAAACACCATCCTCTGTTCTCTCCTCTACACCCGCTAAAATCAAATGAACTTGGTTAGGATACACTTTTGCAAGTGAAGAACACTCCTTAAGAAAAATACGTACATCTCTATCCCCGTGCGCACTACTTAAATGAATAATTTTAAGTTCTTTCTGACCGTGGTTGTTTACCTGATTATTCGATTGTTCCATCTATTACAAATGTAATGAAATTGAATAAAGGAGCTGCAGTGTCTTAATTTGCCTAATTAGCAAAAGTGACTTCCTATTTTTTATTAACTTCGTTATACTTAGTGAAAGAAAATGTACGTTTCAAACAGCTTATTTCAAAAAATTATTCGTCGAATATTCCCCATTGGGATGCCTAGGATGATCGGAATAATAAGGGATAATAACAAAAACAAAATCCCAAAAACTCGAATTTCCAGCAGTACATTTATTGATCATCCTGAATCGTTAGAATTAGGGGCTAACGTTTATATTGGGCATCATAATTTTATTGAGGCAAGCCAAGGGATTATTATTCATGAAGGCTGTCAACTCACCTCATTTATAACCATGACAAGTCATTCAAGCCATTTATCGTTGCGTATTTATGGTGCTAATTATGCTGGCGCTGATATGAAAGGATATGTTAAAGGGAATATAGAAATTGGCAAATTTTCATTTATTGGTCCCCATGTCACCATAATGCCAGAAACGCATATTGGAAAAGGATGCATCGTATCGGCCTATAGCTATGTAAAAGGAGATTTTCCTGATTTTTCAATTATTGGTGGAAATCCTGCTAAAGTAATTGGCGATACGAGAACAATAGATGAATCATTTTTAAAGGAAAATCCGTCACTAAAATCTAATTATGATGCTTGGGCGAAATGAATTCAGCACATCATTTTTAGGATTCTTTTTATTGTTTGCTGCAGTCCTTCTTCCGGACATTAAACTTAACGCTTTTATGCCGGCTGTTCAATTGATAGACTTTTTACTCCCTATGCTATTATTGGTAGTATGGATAAATAGAAAAAATAACACCATTCGATTTTATAGCTTTATTCCGCTGGCTTTTAGCGTTTATATTTTTATTTCAATTTTCATTACCAACAACTACAGCGATTTAAATCCTTATTTCGAAGTGTATAAAATGTTAAAAATCGCTCTTTTAATCTTGTTTTTTTCGCTAATAAATTTTAATTCAATCAAAAACTTTGTTCATGTACTTTTTGGCCTACTAGTTCTTGTTAATTTATTACATTTTTTTAATTTATTTGGCATCAATTTTTTACTAGAAAACTATTACAACGGAGGCATTCACATTCAGTTTTTTGGATTAAATTCTTTGGGTGGTCCTGCCGTTAAGCGATTAGTTGGTACCATGGGCAATCCAAATATTAATGGCTTGCTCTTTGGAATGTTCACTATATTTTATTTCCCCTTTAAATTTAAGCAAAAAGAGTTGATTGGATTTTTCGCTGCACTACTAATGACATTTTTGTGTCAGTCACGTACCATATTGGTTATAATTATAGCCATATTATTTTTTATGTTCCTATTTCATCGTCAAACATTTAATCTAAAACAATGGCTTACTATATTAATTGGAACAAGCACGATTTACATTTTGGCGTGGGTGTTAGTTACTTCCTTTTTTAAGTATAATTCATACAATAATAGTTTGCTTGACGGAACGGCATTTCATAGTGGTTCTGTCAGAGGACGGTGGGAGTCTTGGGAACTTTTGTGGAATATGATTATTAAACATCCAATTTTTGGCTACGGGCCAAACAAAAACTTTTTTTATGTTAATCGTATTTATTCAGAAAATGAATACCTTTTAATGACGTGGCGTTATGGAATAATTGGCTTGTTGTTTTACTTGAGTATCTTTATTTATCCTTTTATTAAATTCTTCAAAAAGATAGAACCCTACGCACTTCAAGCGGTATTATTAATTCTATTAATGTCCATTAGCGCATTAACGAATAATCCACTAACAGAAAAGAATATGCTGTTAGTCTATATTTTCGGAATGAGCTGGGCATTTAATAATTACGACAATAAAGAGTCACATGCTGAAGATTAACAAACTTTTACTCATAGGTGGTAGTAATGGAAGCACCCATTTGCGAAATTTTCACAACCTAATAGCAGATCAATTTGAAACAATCTTAGTGGTGAGTAATCAGCATGTTGATTTTTCTTCCTGCGAAGTAATCAATTTCAGCTTAAGAAATCCCATTCAATTTTGGCTAAATGTGCGCGCACTTAAACAAATTATTGAAGCATTTGGACCTGATATAATCCACGTGCATCAAGCTAATTCGTACGGCTTTATGACTGCTCTTGCGAATCAAAGAAAAATACCGCTCGTGCTTACAACCTGGGGAAGCGATGTTTTACTGCTACCGAATAAGAGTTTTTTCCATCGTTGGATGGTCAAGTATGCGCTCAACAAAGCAGATCAAATTACGGCAGATGCACAATTTATGGCTTCGGCAATACATCAACTTATTGGTTCTAAAACCGTGCTCATCGCAAATTTCGGAGTGGATATCGACACCAGTAACAATGCAATTATAAAGAAAAAAATTATCTACTCTAATAGGATGCATGCACCTCTTTATCAAATAGAAAAAATTATTGAAGAAAGTGCCGATTTCCTCAAGTCAAATGCTGATTGGTCTATTAAAATTGCTGGAAATGGTAAAAACACCATTGCATTAGAAAAATTAGCGTTTGAAAACTTACCCTCTGATAGTTATGAATTTG
Source organism: Chryseobacterium gleum (assembly GCA_945888625.1). Lineage (GTDB taxonomy): Bacteria > Bacteroidota > Bacteroidia > Flavobacteriales_D > Crocinitomicaceae > UBA952. Next base: position 161,909 of record CAMDAH010000002.1, on the reverse strand, counting down.
TGGGATTTTTGAATAATGAGCAAAACAAAGAAAATTACCAAAGTGCTACGATATACGTTTCTATACCTTCAAGTGATGGCACTTCAATCAGTCTTTTAGAAGCAATGGCCTACGGTTGCATTCCTATTGTTTCTAACTTACCTGCCAACAAAGAATGGATTGACTCAGGTGTAAACGGGATAATCTATAACGGAGATTTGAGTGAATCAATTCGAGAATCTTTACGACTTTCTATTCCACAAGTTCAAAAACTTAATCTTGAACACATAGAAAAAAGAGCAACAAAAGAGGTGAATAAAAAGGCATTTGTTGGTCTGTACAACAAAATTAGATGAATTTTTCCTTGTTCAAACAACTTTTGATACTTAACAAATAGGACTAATTCTTACGCTTTCCTTTGAATGGTCTTCTTTCAGAATTTGATTGAATTTTAAATTCAGGGCCTACTCCTAAATCATCTGGCAGAGGAATTTGAGTAATCTCAGCTTCGATTAACTTTTGAATTTGCAAGAGTTTTTTCATGTCCTTCTCGTTCACAAGTGTTATTGCTTCGCCTTTTGTGTTGGCACGTGCAGTACGTCCAACACGATGCACATAATCCTCCGCATCAAAAGGAGTATCATAATTGATGATCAAATTAATTTCTTTAATATCGATTCCACGACTCATAACATCAGTTGCAACAATGATTCTAATTCGTTTTGAACGAAAGCCAAGAAGTACTTCCTCTCTTTCACTTTGATCTAAATTAGAAGAAACACCCTGCGACTTAAATCCATTTTTGCGCAAAGCATGTACAATTTCGTTGACTTTACTTTTTGACGAAGTGAAAATAATGATGCTAGAATAATCGGGTCTATCAGTGAGTATATGCTTAATGAGCGGTACTTTTTGATTATCGTAGGTCAAGTATACGGCTTGTTTCACTCCTTCTGCTGGCTTAGATACAGACAGTGTTATTTCTTCTGGATTCGTTAATATTTTCTTGGCTAATTCCCTGATTTTATTTGGCATAGTTGCACTAAACATAAGTGTTTGACGCTTTTCAGGCAGCTTTGAGATAATTGACATTAAATCATCTGTAAAACCCATATCTAACATCTTATCCGCTTCATCTAATACTAAATGTTTTACTTTCGAAAAATCCACATAACCTTGCGCAATATGCGAAAGTAATTTTCCTGGTGTAGCAACAATAATGTCAATTCCATCCTTGAGCGCATCTTTTTGGAGATCCCAATCTTTGCCGCTTCCACCACCATAAATTGCTTTTGAGCCAACGGAAACGAAATAGGAAAGCCCCTGAATTTCTTGTTCGATCTGAACAGCCAATTCCCTCGTAGGAACAATGATTAATGTGTCGATTGAACAATCTTCTTTTCCCGTTAATTTATTTAATATTGGAAGTATGAATGCCGCGGTTTTACCTGTTCCGGTTTGGGCGCAAGCAATTAAATCCTTATTACCTAAAATTTGAGGGATGGCTAATTCTTGAATAGGGGTGGCAACTTCGAAACCCATGTGTGAAATTGCTTCCAACAATTGTTCGTTAAGGTTTAATTGGGTAAATTTCATGCAATTATAAAAGTACACATAAAAGGCGGGTATAGACGTTATAAAACTAAATTCAATACCGATAATTTAACTTGAGTAAAGGTGGCATTGGTTATTAAATATTAGCAGCTGTTGCCTTTTTCGCTAGCGTGTAAAAGACAACTAAAGTAAGGACCAACCAAGCAGCTTGTGAATACGATATTATTTGCAAGGTAAAGCCAAATACCTCTGGACTGTTCCCATAGGTCGAAGGTAAAATCCACAAAGGCAGTACTTGAATAAGTGAACTAACTATCCCCAAAAAAAATGAAATTTTTTGTTTTCCTAAAATAAGGGGAAGCGCTGTAATCGGCGAAAGAATAAAATTAAAAAGCAGCCACACTGACATCGTTTCAGAATAGGCACCAGCCTGGCCCCAATTAGGCCCAAATACAAAAATGAAGATGGGTTCGCCATAAAAAAACAAGATAGAAAAAGGCACGATAGACAAAGCCGATAATAGCAATAACATTCTGGTCAGCAAAGGCATTATTGATTTATGTTGATTGTATAATTCAGACGCTTTATTGTAGAATACTTGTCCTAAAGACACCCCAACTAGCATTAAAGGAATGCGCAACATGGTATAAGAATGATTAAAGGATCCGTAAATACCAACAGAAAAATAACTAAAAATCAAAGTGGCAATTAGCATGTCTCTTCCGTTATCAACAAAAACATGCGGTAAATTCAAGGTGGGAAATTCTTTGTGTTCCCGCATTAATGCCTTTGTTTTATTAGTAGAAACACTCGATTTAAATTTCTTGTTTACTTTCTTAAAGTTGAAGGCAAATTCTAAGCTGGAAACAAAATACCCGATAAGTGTGGCTAAAATTAAACCGAATGCACTTAAATGAAAAAAGGAAAAGCACCATTTCAGCGAATTAGCCACAAGCGAATTGGCAATTTTATGACGAGAAATAATTGGATATTGTCCCATTCGCACTGACCAACTTGTTCCTACATTAATAATCACAACGAAAGCGGTTCCTAATAAACTAAATACGTAAAACCACCATTCAAATTGACCTCCAGTGCCGCTTACGACAAGGAACGCAAAAACGACAGCCACAAGAAGTAATACAACCGTCGAAATTAAGTAGGCAAGACGATACAATAAAAATGAATGTTCATCACGCTTTGGAAGTGGTAAAGCGGCTTCATACCTAAGGGTAGCAATGGCAGCAATAAAACCCGTAAGTCGCATGTAAAAGCCAAGTTCACCCATTTCTTCTGTAGAGTATTGGCGCGTAAGAATGGGAGCTATTGCGTAACCAATTACTTGGGCAATAAGCGTCCCGGACAGTAAAACCGTAAACGATTTAAAAAAATCCCCTTTTAAGATATTACTTATTCTATTTGAACGCATAAGTCACAAAGATACTATGATTATATTTGCTAATTAAAACTTCGTAGAATGAAAAATTTAGCTGTTATAGGTGCCGGTACAATGGGAAACGGAATTGCACATGTTTTCGCACAATTTGGACATACCGTAACCCTAATTGATGTATCACAAGATGCATTAGACAAAGCAAGAGCAACAATAACAAAAAACCTAGATCGACAAGTATCAAAAGGAACGTTAAGCGAAGCAGAGAAACTCAATACGCTATTGAATATAACGACAGATACTAGTATTGAGAATGGGGTGAAAAATGTTCAACTTGTGGTAGAAGCCGCAACGGAGAACATTGAATTAAAATTGAAAATATTTAATGAGCTAGACCGAGTATGTGCTCCTGAAGTTATCTTGGCAAGCAACACATCCTCCATTTCAATAACGAAAATTGCTTCTGTAACCAATCGTCCGGATAAAGTAATCGGTATGCACTTCATGAACCCAGTTCCTGTAATGAAATTAGTTGAAATTATCCGAGGATATTCCACTTCAGATGAGGTAACAGATTTAATTATGGATACTTCACGAAAATTAAATAAAGTACCTGTTGAAGTCAATGATTATCCTGGATTTGTGGCCAATCGTATTTTGATGCCTATGATTAACGAAGCCATCTACACTTTATATGAGGGTGTTGCCGGTGTTGAGGAAATTGATACTGTTATGAAATTAGGTATGGCGCATCCAATGGGCCCCTTACAATTGGCTGATTTTATTGGATTAGATGTTTGCTTAGCCATTCTTCGTGTTTTACATGACGGATTTGGAAATCCCAAGTACGCTCCCTGTCCTTTATTGGTGAATATGGTTACGGCGGGCAAAAAAGGTATTAAGTCCGGTGAAGGATTTTATGCATGGGCACACGGGACAAAAGAGTTAATTGTTTCACCTAATTTTTCAAAATAATTTTTTCCTTATGTTCAAAAAGCTAAAATACCTAAGCGTTTTATCTCTGCCCATTTGTGTATGGATAAGCTTTCATAATAACGGAATCCTTGCTTTTCTTCCTGCATTATATTTATTTGGAGCCATTCCTTTCTTTGAACTTATTTTAAAAGTAGATCAGCAAAATTTATCTGAACAAGAAAAAGTACTTGCTGCTAATGATTCCTTTTATTCAGTGCTCCTGTACCTAATGTTACCGATACAATTTGGCTTCTTGGTGTATTTCATGTTCAACATTCAAGAGGCGCAATCAAGCAGCGAGTTGATCGGACGAATTTCATCCATGGGACTTATGTGTGGAGTTTTAGGAATTAACATAGGGCATGAACTTGGACATCGCTCAAATCGTTTCGAACGTTTTATTGGCGAATTACTCTTATTAAGTTCTTTAGAAAATCATTTTCTGCCCTATCACAATAGGGGGCACCACACGAACGTAGGAACAAAGAGTGATCCTGCAACGGCCCGTAGAGACGAATGGCTTTTTGTTTTCTGGTTTCGATCACAAATTGGCAGTTATTTCCAAGCGTGGAAAATTGAAATTACCCGAATGAAAATCATGAAAAAGCATGCGTTTAGTTTGGAGAATAAAATGATTCAATACACAATGCTTCATTCCTTATTTTTGGGTTCAATTTATGCCTACTTCGGATTAACCGTCTTAATTTACTTTCTTTTCGCAGCGTTAGTTGGCATAGTCTTATTGGAAACTGTAAACTATATTGAGCACTATGGATTATATCGCCAACAGAGAGAAAATGGCAACTACGAACAAGTGAAAAGGAAACATTCTTGGAATTCCAACCACGTGATTGGACGGGCAGTGCTTTTTGAACTGAGCCGACATTCCGATCACCATTTTAAAGCAGATCGACCCTATCAATTAGTGGAAACCTCCGATGATTCACCCGTGATGCCAACAGGTTATCCAGGCATGATGGTTTTAGCTTTCATTCCTCCCCTATTTTTCAAGGTCATGAATCACCGAGTGAATAAGGCATTGGCCTGAAAAAATCTAAAAAATTAAGGGATAAACTTAAAGTCTTTTCCCAAATAAACGGCCCTATCGCCTAGTTCCTCCTCTATTCGTAACAATTGGTTATATTTTGCTGTACGATCGCTGCGAGAAGCTGAACCTGTTTTAATTTGACCAGTATTCAATGCCACAGCAAGATCGGCAATGGTATTATCCTCCGTTTCACCACTTCTATGACTCATCACTGCGGTATAATTATGCGCTTGAGCCAAGTGAACAGCTTGTATGGTTTCGGTGAGCGTGCCAATTTGATTAACCTTTACTAGAATAGAATTTGCAATTCCCTCCTCAATTCCTCGGGTTAATCGATTGGTATTGGTGACAAATAAATCATCTCCAACTAATTGAATTTTATCTCCTAATGTTTCCGTGACATACTTCCATCCTGCCCAATCGTCCTCTGCCAAACCATCTTCAATTGAAATAATTGGATACCTATCAACCCAACTTTTCCAGTAATCTACCATTTCAGTAGGCGACATGCTATCCCCTGTGGATTCAAAATGATAAAGATTTTTATCCGCGTTATAAAATTCCGATGCTGCCGCATCAAGCGCAATATACATGTCTTGACCAAGCGAAAATCCTGCTTTCTCTACCGCTTGAATCACAACCTCAATTGCTTGTTCGTTAGAACCCAAACTTGGAGCAAAACCTCCTTCATCACCAACGTTTGTAGACATTCCTTGCGCTTTCAAAACACCCTTTAGTTGATGAAAAACTTCCGTGCCCCATCGAAGACCTTCCGAAAATGAACTTGCTCCAACAGGCATCACCATAAATTCTTGAATATCGATTAAATTATCCGCATGCGAACCTCCGTTTAGAATATTCATCATTGGGATAGGCAGCGTAACTGCCTGATCGCCTCCAATTGATTTAAACAAACTACAATTGGATTCATTTGCAGCTGCTCTAGCAACAGCAAGGGATACACCTAAAATAGCATTTGCTCCCAAATTCGATTTATTGCTTGTACCATCTAATTTTATCATACACGTATCTATACCTTGTTGATCAAAAACGTCCCAACCCTTCAAGCCATTATGGATCAGCGTATTTACATTTGCTACGGCATTCAATACGCCTTTCCCAAGGTATTTTGATTTATCACCATCTCTTAACTCCACTGCTTCATGAATACCCGTTGAGGCACCAGAGGGAACAGCCGCTCGTCCTAAAATACCATTTGATGTGAGCACATCAACTTCAATAGTTGGATTACCCCTAGAATCAAGAATTTGTCTAGCGAATACACGTGAAATTTTACTCATATATTAATTATTAATAAGCGCCATATTGGCAATGAATTGATCGAATAGGTAGCGAGAATCATGCGGACCAGCAGACGCTTCAGGATGGTATTGAACAGAAAAAACAGGCTTGTTCTTTAAAGCAATACCTGCAATTGTATCATCGTTTAAATGTATGTGCGTTACTTCTATATTATTATTAGAATCGATGCTATCTTTTGAGATTACAAACCCATGATTTTGGGTAGTTATTTCACATTTCCCTGTCTTTAAGTTTTTTATTGGATGATTAATCCCACGATGGCCATTAAACATCTTAATGGTCTTGAGACCTTGACTTAATCCTAAAATTTGGTGGCCAAGACATATCCCAAAAATAGGCAATGATGTATCAACTATTTCCTTAACCAAAGCAATTGCATTCGGCATAGCAGCAGGATCACCTGGGCCATTAGAAAGCATAATACCATCAGGACTAAATGATTGTATTTCTGTTAAGCTAACATCCATTGGAAAAACTTTAACATGACATCCTCTAACTAGCAAACAATTAATGATATTTTGTTTCACTCCAAAATCAATTAATGCCACTTTAAACAATGGATTAGCAGGGATTTTTTCATACGCTTCATTTGTCGCGACAAATGAAGAAAGTTCTAGGCCAGCCATCGAGGGAACAGCAAGTAGCTTTTCCTTTAACTCATCAATGGTAAATACATCTGAAGAAACTATAGCATTCATGGCCCCTTTGCCACGAATATGACGAACAAGCGAACGCGTATCTATATCAGAGATACCTACCGTTCCGTTTTGAACCAATTTGTCTTGAAGCGACATTTGGCCAGACGGCCTAGAAAAACCGTTAGAGAATTTTTTTGTTACTAAACCGGCAATTTTTATCGATTCAGATTCATACTCAGAAGCATGCGTTCCATAATTACCAATATGAGCAGTGGTCATAATTAGTAATTGTCCGTAGTAAGAAGGATCCGTAAACACCTCTTGATAGCCCGTCATTCCAGTATTAAATGCAATTTCACCAGCAGATGTCCCTATTGAACCAATTGCTGAGCCGTGAAATACAGTTCCGTCCTCTAAAAGCAAAATGGCAGGATTGCGAGATTCCATGTTATGAATTTCGACAAAGGTATTAACTTAAGGCAAATAGCACTTGATTAAACAAAAAAAGGCGATTAGAAATCGCCTTTTTTTATCAACATATGTTAAAATCTTAAGCTTCTTTGTTTGGATCAGTTGCTTCTTCAGCATCATCCGATGCGGAAGGCGTTTCATCTTCTGCAACAGCTTCTTCAGCAACAGCTTCCTCAGCAACTACCTCCTCAGCTACCACTGCCTCAGCAACTACCTCCTCAGCTACCACTGCTTCAGCAACTACCTCTTCGGCTACCACTTCATTAGCAATTACCTCTACTGCAACTACCTCTTCAGCAACTACTTCTTCAGCAACTACTTCTTCGGCAACTACCTCCTCAGCTACCACTTCTTCAGCAACTACCTCCTCGGCTACCACTTCATCAGCAACTACCTCCTCGGCTACCACTTCTTCAGCAACTACCTCCTCGGCTAACACTTCTTCAGCAACTACCTCCTCGGCAACAATATCAACGTCTCCTTCAGCAACAACTGAATTATCACCAGATAAAACATTATTGGATGTTACACCAGCACCTGAACCACCCCTTCTTGAACGACGTGTTGTCTTTTTAATCTTTTCATTAGTATATAACTCATTAAAGTCAACTAACTCAATCATACACATTTCTGCGTTATCCCCAAGGCGATAACCTAAACGAATGATACGCGTGTATCCTCCATCGCGTTCTGCAATTTTGGGCGCTACATCCCTAAACAATTCAGCGACCACTTCCTTACTTTGCAAGTACGAAAAGACAATTCTTCGAGAGTGCGTAGAATCTGTTTTTGATTTAGTAAGTAATGGCTCAACAAAAACCCGTAAGGCTTTTGCTTTTGCAATAGTAGTAGATATACGCTTATGCTCGATTAACGAACAAGCCATATTCGAAAGCATCGCTTTTCTGTGAGCTGATTTTCTACCTAAATGATTTAATTTATTTCCGTGTCTCATTTCTTAATTGTTCTAAATAGGAACTAGTCCTTATCTAATTTATATTTTACGACATTCATACCAAAGTTTAGCCCTTTGTTATCGACAAGGTCTTCCAATTCAGTTAGTGATTTCTTTCCAAAATTTCTAAACTTCAACAAATCAGCCTTTGGAATTGCCACTAAATCGCCAAGTGATTCCACTTCAGCTGCTTTTAAGCAATTGAGTGCGCGAACTGAAAGATCCATATCAACAAGTTTGGTTTTCAATAGTTGACGCATATGCAAAGAAGACTCGTCAAATTCCTCTGTTTCTGCTTTACTTTCGCTGTCTAGCGTTATACGCTCGTCAGAGAACAACATGAAATGATGAATAAGAATTTTTGCTGCCTCTTTAAGTGCCTCTTTAGGATGAATTGCCCCATCACTCGTGATGTAAAAAACCAACTTTTCATAATCTGTTTTCTGCTCAACCCTATAATTTTCAACAGAATAACGAACATTCACAATCGGCGTAAAGATCGAGTCGATAAAAATGGTTCCAAAAGAAGCGTTCGCGTTTTTGTTTTCCTCAGCAGGAACATACCCTCTACCTTTGATGATAGTTAATTCCATTTCAAACTTCACCGAAGACTCCATGTTACAAATAACTAAATCAGGATTCAAGACCTGAAAAGCACTTGTAAATTTACCTATGTCACCAGCGGTTAGTGAATTTTGTCCACTAATGGAAACGATAACTGTTTCATTGTCAGTTCCTTCGATTTGCTGCTTAAAGCGCACCTGCTTCAAACTTAAAATAATCTCAGTGATGTCCTCCACGACACCTTTAAGTGTTGTAAATTCATGATCAACACCTTCAATTTTTATGGAAGAAATCGCAAAGCCTTCCAAAGAAGAAAGTAAAATTCTTCTTAAAGAATTACCTACTGTAATTCCATAACCAGGTTCAAGTGGACGGAATTCAAACTCACCGTTGAATTCATCTGATTGAATCATAATAACCTTGTCAGGTTTTTGAAAATCTAAAATTGCCATTTTTTTACTTTAAAATTATTTAGAATATAATTCGACTATTAACTGTTCCTTGATATTTTCAGGAATCATTTCTCTACCTGGAATACTTAACACTTTTCCAGACATTGTAGCGCGGTCCCAATCTAACCAATCGTATTTTTTACTAGTTGAATCAAGCGATGAAACGATTGCTTCAAGTGATTTAGACTTTTCACGCACACCCACAACATCACCTGCCTTCACATGATACGAAGGAATATTCACTACATCTCCGTTAACGGTAATGTGACGGTGGGAAACCAACTGCCTTGCTCCTCTTCTAGACGGCGATACACCAAGTCGATAAACCATATTGTCTAGACGAGTTTCACACAACTGCAACAAGTTTTCGCCCGTAATTCCTTTCATTCGCGAAGCCTTTTCGAACATGTTAGCGAACTGCTTCTCTAAAATACCATAAGTGTACTTTGCTTTTTGCTTTTCACCAAGCTGAATAGCGTATTCTGATTGCTTTCCCCCACGTCTTTTGGACGGACCATGCTGACCGGGGCCATAACTTCTTTTGTCTAGCGCCTTATCGGGTCCGAAAATTGGATCTCGGAATCTCCTCGCTATTTTGGTCGTTGGACCTGTATATCTTGCCATTTCTTAGATATTATGTCATGAATTAAGGCATTCCTTCGATGACTGATTATTAAAATATTAGACCCTTCTTTTCTTTGGCGGTCTACAACCATTGTGCGGTAGAGGCGTAACGTCAACAATTTCTGTTACCTCAATGCCCGCATTGTTTAATGAGCGAATGGCAGATTCTCTACCTGCTCCCGGACCTTTAACATAAACCTTCACACGTCGAAGACCAAAATCGTGGGCTTCCTTTGCTGCATCCTCTGCTGCCAATTGTGCCGCGTAGGGCGTATTCTTTTTAGAACCTTTAAATCCCATTTTACCAGCGGAGGACCAGGATATAACTTGGCCAGCGTTGTTTGTTAGCGAAATAATCAAGTTATTGAAACTAGCTTGGATGTGAGCTTCACCAGTTGCTTCAACTTTGACGTTTTTCTTCTTTTTTTGATTAGTTTTTGCCATTTTTTAACTTTTATTTAGTTGCTTTTTTCTTGTTCGCAACTGTTTTTCTCTTACCTTTTCTAGTTCTAGAGTTGTTTTTAGTATGTTGCCCACGTAATGGTAAACCGGAACGGTGACGAATGCCTCGGTAACAACCGATGTCCATTAATCGCTTAATGTTAAGTTGAACCTCTGATCTTAAAGAACCTTCCGTTTTAACTTCATTCACTGAATTTCGAATCAAAGCAAGTTGATCATCGTTCCATTCCTGAACTTTGATGCTTTCATCAATTCCGTTATCAGTTAAAATTTTCTTAGCCATACTTCTTCCGATACCGAAAATGTATGTTAAACCAATTACTCCCCTTTTGTTTTTTGGTAGATCTATACCTGCAATACGTGCCATATATTATAATTTAACCTTGTCGTTGTTTTAATTTTGGATTCTTTTTGTTTATTACATAAACCCTTCCTTTTCGCTTTACGATTTTACAATCCTCTGTGCGTTTTTTAACAGATGCTCTTACTTTCATTTCAATTAGTTTAATCTATTATTTATACCTGAACGAAATACGTCCTTTTGTTAAATCATACGGAGACATCTCAACTTTTACTTTATCTCCCGGCAAAATTTTAATATAAAACATCCTCATTTTACCAGAAATATGAGCCGTAAGTACGTGTCCATTTTCCAATTCAACCCGAAACATTGCATTGGGTAATGCTTCGAGAATTGTTCCATCTTGCTCTATAGACGATTGTTTAGCCATATTAAAATCCTGATAATTCGTTTGCTGCTCTTCTTCCTTTTACTCTACTTCCTTCCATCAAACCATCCATGTGTTTGTTTAGTAAATACGTTTCTATTTGTTGTAAGGTATCCAAAACTACCCCTACCATGATTAAAAGCGATGTGCCACCGAAAAACATAGCAAACGCATCATTCACCCCAACCATCTTAGCAATTGCAGGAATGATTGCTATCGCAGCAAGAAATAAAGAACCAGGAAAAGTAATTCTAGAAACCAAGGTATCGATATAATTTGCCGTATCCTCGCCAGGTCGAACACCAGGAATAAAACCGCCACTTCGTTTAAGATCATCCGCTATTTTGCGTGGGTTAATCATGATGGCTGTATAAAAATAAGTAAAAACGATAATCAAAATACACAATAATATGTTGTAGCTCAAGCCATACGGATTGCTAAGCATACGTTGTAAAAACCCCCCTTCCCCTTGAGAACTAGAAGCACCAACGAAAATCATAACAGGAATAGTCATAATTGCTTGAGCAAAGATTATTGGCATTACCCCACTAGCGTTCACTTTTATAGGCAAGTAGTTTCTTGCTCCTTGAGCGTCAGCAGCTCGAGCTCCTACAACCCGTTTGGCAGTGTTGAGTGGTATGCGTCTAACACCTTGCACAATCAATATGGTAACTAACACTACCAACATGAAAGCGATAATCTCGAGTACCAATTTTATCATATTCCCAGCCTCAAAAGATTTTCCTACTTCAGCGATAAAACCACCGGGCAAACGAGATAAAATACCAACGGCAATCAGCAATGAAATACCGTTACCAATTCCTTTTTCAGTGATTCTTTCCCCCAACCAAACTGCGAACATTGAACCAGCCACGAGTACTAAAATAGTTTGAGTCCACCAAAACAAACCTGCATCAGCGGGTAGTGCCCCTTTAGATTCCACGTACATGGAAAGGTAGCTCGGCGCTTGCAATGCACAAATTACAATGGTAAGGATTCGCGTATAATTATTAATTTGTTTGCGACCAGATTCACCTTCATTTTGCATTTTCTGCACAGCTGGAACAGCCATACCTAATAATTGCATAATTATGGAAGCACTAATGTACGGCATAATTCCAAGGGCCATAACAGAAGCGTTGTTAAAACCTCCGCCGGAGAACATTGACAATAAATTTTCTAGCGTTCTTTGTCCTTCCGAGCTGCCTTCAGATGCTGCCTTTAATGCTTCATAATTCACCCCTGGAAGAATAACAAACGAACCCACCCTGTACACAAGGATTAGTCCTAAAGTCAGAATAATTCGTTCCCGAAGCTCCTTAACTTTCCAGATGTTTTGCAAGTTTGTTATTAGTCTTTTCATTTATTAGGTAGCAATAAAAATCAAATTTGTGTATGTGTTCCCCCATTTGCCTCTATCAATTCTATCGCTTTAGCAGAGAATTGGTGAGCTGCAACTGTAACTTTAGCTTTCAGATCGCCTCGACCTAAAATTTTAACTAAATCATTGTTAGAAATTAGACCGTTATCCTTGTAGACATCCATATTGAAGTCGGTTATACCTTTCGTTTCTGCCAACATTTGAATCGCATCGATATTAATTGCTTTGTACTCGACACGGTTAATATTTTTGAAGCCAAATTTAGGAACACGTCGTTGAAGCGGCATCTGACCACCTTCAAATCCAATCTTCTTTGAATAACCAGAACGGGACTTAGCTCCTTTATGACCTCGCGTGGAGGTACCACCATGACCAGAACCTTGCCCTCGGGCTATTCGTTTTTCTTTTTTTACTGCACCTTTAGCAGGCGTTAAATTATTTAATTCCATTTGTTCTACTTCTTATTAATCAACAACAACTAACAGGTGTTTTACCTTATTTATCATCCCAAGAATTTGAGGAGTACCCTCTTTTTCCAGTGTTTGATGTAATTTTCTAAATCCAAGTGCTTTAATAGTTGCCTTTTGGTCAGCAGGTCTTTTAATGGCACTTTTAACTTGTTTTATTTTTATAATACTCATGATAAAATCTATTAACCGTTAAATACTTTGTCAAGTGAAATACCTCTTTGACGAGCTACTGCTAATGCATCCCGCATTTTTGATAGCGCATCAATGGTTGCTTTAACCACGTTGTGCGGATTTGACGAACCCTGCGACTTTGCAAGTACATTGTGTACACCAACACTCTCAAGTACAGCGCGCATTGCACCACCTGCAATTACACCAGTACCGGCAGTTGCTGGTTTAAGTAGTACTTCAGCACCTCCATACTTTCCTATTTGAGTGTGAGGAACTGTTCCATGCAAAATTGGAACACGAATCAAGTTCTTTTTCGCATCATCAATTCCTTTGGTGATTGCTTCCGTAACTTCTTTAGCCTTACCTAGACCGTGCCCTACAACACCATTTTCGTCACCTACCACAACAATAGCTGAAAAACTAAACGTTCGACCACCTTTTGTTACCTTAGTAACGCGATTGACAGCAACCAACTTATCCTTAAGGAGATCAGCACTATCTGTTGTTTTTACTTTATTTCCTGTTGTACCCATTTATAATTAAAATTTAAGTCCACTTTCACGAGCGGAATCAGCAAGTGATTTAATTCTACCATGGTATAAATACCCGTTTCGGTCAAAAACAACTGTTTCGATACCTGCTTTAATTGCTTTATCGGCAATTAGTTTTCCAACGATTGACGCTTGGTTCAACTTTGCTACTTTCTGTGCGTCATCATTTTTGAGTGATGCAGCCGAAGCAAGTGTTTTACCGCTAATATCATCGATTATTTGCGCATAAATTTGCTTGTTACTTCTGTAGACAGATAAACGAGGGACCATTGCGGTACCGCTAATTTTTTTGCGAATTCTTCGCTTAATTTTTGCTCTACGTAATACTTTATCTAATGCCATGACTATTTATTTATTTTTTACCAGCTGATTTTCCAGCTTTTCTTCTAATTTGTTCACCCAAGAATCGTATTCCTTTTCCTTTGTAAGGTTCAGGTTTTCTCATACTTCTTATTTTTGCTGCCACCTGGCCCAACAATTGCTTGTCGTAAGACTCGATGGTTACAAGTGGAGCCTTTCCTTTTTCCATTAAGGTTGTGAATTTAACTTCCTTCGGCACCTCTAAAATAATAGCGTGAGAGAATCCAAGGGACAATTCGATTTGCTGTCCTACAGCATTTGCTCTAAATCCAACACCAATAACCTCCATTTGCTTTTTAAATCCTTCAGAAACACCAATAATCATGTTTTGAACAAGTGCGCGGTAAAGGCCGTGCTTTGATCGATGATTAGGTGCGTCAGACGCTCTTACAAAAGTGATTATTCCGTTTTCAATAGACAACGAAATACTTTCATCAATATCTTGCGTTAATTCTCCTAATTTACCTTTTACAGTCACCACGCTACCATTGATGCTTACATCAACGTCACTCGGGATATTTATAGGTAGTTTTCCAATTCTTGACATTTTCTACAACTTAAATATTAATATACATAACATAACACCTCACCACCCACTTTCAATTTTCTTGCCTCTTTGTCTGTAATCACACCATTCGACGTGGACACGATGGCAATACCAAGTCCATTCAAAACTCTTGGCATTTCAACTGAGCCGCTATACTTACGTAAGCCCGGTCTTGAAGCGCGCTGTAATTTTGTAATTGCTGGAACCCGCGTAGAAATGTTATACTTTAAGGCAATTTTAATAATACCTTGCTTATCATCTTCTTCGAATTTAAAGTTTAAAATGTAACCTTGATCGAATAAAATCTGCGTCATTGCGCGTTTAATATTCGAACCAGGAATTTCAACCATTTTTAAACCTGCGGAACTCGCGTTTCGAATTCGGGTTAAAAAGTCTGCTATAGGATCTGTAGTCATTTTCTATTTATTAATTCAATTACCAACTTGCTTTTTTCACACCAGGTATTTTTCCATTGAGTGCCATTTCTCTAAATGTAACCCTTGAAATACCAAACTGTCTCATGTATCCTCTCGGACGACCTGTTAATCCGCATCTGTTGTGTTTTCTCACTTTAGATGAATTCGCAGGCAACTTTTGAAGCGCCATCATGGCATTCCATTTTTCCGCTTGCACGTTTTCATCAGCAGATGTAGATTTTAATACTTTAGTTAATTCAGCACGTTTTTTTGCGTAGCGATCAACTAACCTTTCTCTTTTGCGCTCCCGCGCTTTCATTGATTCTTTAGCCATTCCTTATTTTTTTATAAATGGAAACCCAAATGCGTCTAATAAAGCTTTCGCTTCTTCATCACTTTCTGCACTTGTTACAAAAGTGATATCCATGCCTAATATTCTGTTAACCTTATCGATATCTATTTCAGGAAAAATTATATGTTCTTTGATACCCAAGTTAAAATTACCTCTACCATCGAACCCCTTTGGATTTATTCCTCTAAAATCCCTAGTTCTTGGCAAGGACACAGAAAGTAAACGATCAAGGAAATCATACATTCTATCACCTCTAAGCGTTACCTTAGTTCCGATTGGCATTCCCTTTCTGAGTTTGAAGTTTGAAATATCTTTCTTGGACAAAGTAGTAATTGCTTTCTGACCTGCGATTCGCGAAAGGTCTGCTGCTGCACTTTCAATAAGTTTTTTGTCTGCTACTGCATCACCAACACCTTGGCTTAGCACTATTTTCTTCAATTTTGGCACCCTCATTACAGAGGAATATCCAAACTGTTCGGTTAAACCCTGAATAATTTCAGCGTTGTACCTTTCCTTAAGTCTTGGTGAGTAAGTTGTCATTTTATAATCTCCCCTGATTTTTTAGCGTATCTAACCAATTTACCATTTTCATTTAATTTTCTCCCAACCCTAGTAACTTGTCCATTGACAACCACCATTAGATTGGAGATGTGCACAGTACCCTCTCTCTCTTCAATTCCACCTTGAGGATTTGCCGCACTGGGCTTGTTATGCTTTTTAATCATATTTACCCCTTTGATTGTCACCCTCATTTTGGTACGATCAATAGCAATAACATCGCCTTCTTGTCCTTTAGATTCTCCACTCATTACACGAACAGAGTCACCAACTTTGATATTTAATTTCTTTTGCATATTCTACTAATTATAACACTTCAGGTGCTAATGAAACAATTTTCATAAAGTTGTTTTCACGTAATTCACGTGCAACTGGACCAAATATTCGAGTTCCTCTCATTTCACCAGCTTGATTAAGGATTACACAGGCATTGTCATCAAAACGAATGTACGATCCATCTGGTCTTCTAATTTCTTTTTTAGTCCGAACAACAACTGCTTTAGCAACAGTTCCTTTTTTTACAGCCCCATTAGGCATAGCACTTTTTACAGCAACTACAATTTTGTCACCAATGGAAGCGTAGCGACGTCTTGTACCCCCTAGCACGCGAATGCAAAGGACCTCTTTTGCTCCGGAATTATCTGCTACTGAAAGTCTAGATTCTGTTTGTATCATTATTCAATTTATTTAGCTCTTTCTACTATTTCTACTAATCTCCAATTCTTTGATTTACTCAAAGGACGAGTTTCCATTATTTTAACGGTATCCCCTTCGTTACAGTCGTTTTTTTCGTCGTGTGCGACAAACTTGGTTGTCATTTTAACGAATTTACCGTATTTAGGGTGCTTCACTTTTCGTTCCACAGCAACTACAATAGATTTCTCCATTTTGTTGCTTGTTACCGTACCAATTCTCTCTTTTCTAAGATTCCGCTTTTCCATATAAGCTTTTTAATTTTGAGCTTTCGCTGTATTTTCTCTAACTGTTAACTCGGTACACAACCGAGCGATTATTTTACGCAACCCTGTAATTCTCATCGGATTTTCGATGGGGGCCATTTTGTGGGTTAACTTCAAACTGACCATTTGATCTTTATACTCATTCAAACGCTTTGATAAATCCTCGTTTGATAATTTTAATATTTCTTCTCGTTTCATTTAATTATTCTTAAATCGGTACAACAAAATCATTCCTCACAATAAACTTACATTTCACAGGAAGTTTTTGAGCAGCCAAGCGCATTGCTTCTTTTGCCACTTCGTATGACACTCCGTCTGCCTCAAACATAATTTTACCTGGCTTAACAACAGCAACCCAATGGCTAGGGGCACCTTTACCTTTACCCATTCGAACTTCAGCTGGCTTTGAGGTAACTGGCTTGTCTGGAAAAAGTCGTATCCAAACCTTACCTTCTCTCTTCATGTAGCGCGTTACTGCAATACGAGAAGCTTCAATTTGACGAGAAGTAATCCATCCTGGCTCTAAAGTTTTGAGACCAAAAGAACCAAAAGCTATAGTTGCTCCTCGATTAGCAAGTCCAGTAGTTCTTCCTTTTTGTACTCTTCTAAATTTTGTTCTTTTAGGTTGTAACATCTTATTTTATTTACTCCGTTTTAATTTTTCTTTCTCCTAGGTGCCATTGGTCTATTGTTCGGAATTGGATTGTTAGACTGCGTAGATACTCCTACGTTAGGCGACAAATCTCTTTTTCCATAAACCTCACCGCGACATATCCATACTTTAATACCTAGTCGACCATAAGTGGTATGCGCTTCAGCAAGTGCGTAATCTATATCTGCTCTGAATGTGTGAAGCGGTGTTCTACCTTCTTTATACATTTCCGATCTTGCCATTTCCGCGCCATTAAGACGTCCAGAAATTTTAATTTTAATTCCTTCTGCACCCATTTTCATAGATGTAGCGATAGACATTTTGATTGCTCTTCTAAAAGATATCCTTGCTTCAAGTTGACGAGCAACACCATCAGCCACAAGTCTGGCGTCTAATTCAGGGCGTTTTACCTCAAAAATATTTATTTGAATTTCTTTTTTGGTTATCTTCTTTAATTCTTCCTTTAATTTGTCTACTTCTTGTCCACCCTTACCTATAATAACACCAGGACGAGCCGTGTTTATTGTAACCGTAACTAGTTTGAGTGTACGTTCAATGATAATCTTGGAAATACTTGCTTTAATTAGTCGAGCAGTTAGATACTTTCGGATTTGATCATCCTCAACAATCTTATCTTTATAGTCTTTTCCACCGAACCAATTTGATTCCCATCCTGTGATGTAACCTAATCTATTACCTATTGGATTTGTTTTTTGTCCCATTTCTTCTTAATTGTTTGCGCCATCAACAATGATAGTCACGTGATTTGACCTTTTCCGAATTCTGTGTGCTCTTCCTTGCGGTGCAGGCTGAACTCTTTTAAGCACAGCACCACCACCAACGTCTATGGTTTTTACCACTAAATTTTCTTGGGTAACATCCAATCCTTCATTTTTCGCTTCCCAATTAGCAATTGCCGAAAGCAATAACTTTCCAAGGCTAAGCGAAGCATCCTTAGCGTTGTGATTTAAAACATTTAACGCTTTATTCACTTCCATACCTCTGATCATATCAGCCACTAATCTCATTTTACGAGGAGAAATGGTTGAATTATTCAATTCAGCAATCGCCGTTTTTTTCTTTGTTTCCTTGAGCAAATCTGCTCTTAATCTTTTTCTAGCACCCATTACTATCTATTTTGCTTATCGTTTTTTATCTTTTTTGTTATTGCCATGACCTCTGTAAGTCCTTGTGGGAGAAAATTCCCCTAACTTATGACCAACCATATTTTCAGTTACGAAAACAGGAATAAATTTATTTCCATTGTGAACGGCGAAAGTTAGGCCCACAAAATCAGGTGTTATTGTTGAAGCCCTAGACCAAGTTTTAATCACGGCTTTACTCTTTGAAGCTTGTGCTTCATCAACGCGCTTCATTATCTTGTAATGAATAAATGGAGGTTTTTTTAGTGAGCGACTCATACGTTATTTTTTTCTTCTTTCAATAATAAATTTATCTGAATACTTTGTTTTAGATCTGGTTTTAAACCCTTTTGCAGGCATACCATTCCTTGACCTTGGGTGTCCACCTGAGCTTCTTCCCTCACCACCACCCATTGGGTGATCGACAGGATTCATTACTACCCCTCTAACACGTGGACGTCTACCCAACCATCTTGATCTTCCTGCTTTACCAGAAACCGATAAGTTGTGTTCAGCATTAGAAACCGAACCTATGGTTGCTAGACAAGTAGTAAGAATTAACCTTGTTTCACCTGAAGGCATTTTAACGATAGCGTATCTTCCGTCTCTCGCATTCAACTGTCCGTAAGTACCGGCACCACGAGCAATAGATCCACCTTTACCCGGTTTCAATTCTATATTATGAACAACCGTTCCTAGTGGAACATCAGATAAAAACATTGCGTGACCTACATTCGGGGTAGCTGACTTACCTGACAAAATTACCTCACCCACTTTCAAACCTGTTGGAGCAATTATGTATCTTTTTTCACCGTCTGCATAAAAAAGCAATGCTATGTTTGCTGTACGGTTTGGATCGTATTCAATTGTTTTGACGGTAGCAGGGATATCGAATTTATCTCTTTTAAAATCAATAATCCTATATTTTTGCTTGTGTCCACCACCCATGTAACGCATTGTCATGCGACCATCATTATTCCTACCACCTGATTTCTTCATGCTTGAAACCAAACTCTTTTCAGGCTTGGAGGCAGTAATATCACTCATGTCTACCGCAATCTTATGCCGTTGACCTGGTGATGTTGGTTTGAATTTTTTTAAGCTCATTATTTCAATTAATAATTAGTAAACAAATCAATCGTTTCTCCATCTGCTACAGTAACAACGGCCTTTTTCCATTGCTTGCTTTTTTGCTCAACAATTCCCTTGTTGGTGTATTTCATAGAAGATTTTCCACCGCCGTAATTTGCTGTACGAACATCTACAACATGAACTCCATACATTTTTTCTACAGCATTTTTAATTTCTATCTTGTTTGCTTTTTTATCTACTTCGAAGGAAAAGGCGTTTTGCTTTTCGCTTGACATGGTTGCCTTCTCTGTAATTACTGGTTTTTTAATAATTCCTTGCATAACCCTTAATTTAAAATTTCTTCAATGCGTCCCACAGAACTACTTGTTAATACTACCTTTCTTGCGTTAAGCACATCGAATGTATTTACGGAGTCAGCGGTTACGACCTTAACTTTACCAAGGTTTCGAGAAGCGAGGTAAACACTGTCGTTCTTTTCGCCCAAAATCAACAACACCTTTTGATTTGTTAACTTCAGTACATTCATTAAATTAACGAACTCCTTTGTTTTTGTGTTAGCGAATGTAACATCTTCCAATACAATTAGTCCTTCATTTTGCGCTTTGAAAGAGAAAGCTGATTTTCTTGCTAATCTCTTTAACTTGATATTTAATTTAAAGTGATAATTACGAGGTCTTGGGCCGAAGATTCTTCCACCACCAACGCGTGTACCAGATTTGACACTACCCGCTCTAGCACCACCAGTTCCTTTTTGCTTCTTAAGTTTTTTCGTAGAACCTGAAATCTCAGCGCGTTCTTTTGTTTTATGTGTTCCTTGACGTCTGTTAGCCAAGTGCTGTTTAACATCAAGATAAATAGCGTGATTATTTGGCTCAATACCAAAAACATCATCTGAAAGCGTTACCGTATTTGAAGTAAGCGTTCCGGCTGTATCGTATATATTTACTTTCATTACTTCTTAATTGTTACAGATGAACCATTAGCTCCAGGAATCGACCCTTTCACTATAATTATATTTTTCTCTACCAATACCTTCAAAATTTCCAGGTTTTGGGCTAAACGTCTTTTATTACCCATTTGACCAGCCATTCGCATCCCTTTGAATACTCGAGCAGGATAGGAACAAGCACCAATCGAACCTGGCGCACGTAATCTGTTGTGTTGACCGTGCGTTGCTTGTCCTACTCCGGCGAAACCGTGACGACGAACGACACCTTGAAAACCTTTACCTTTAGTAGTACCTATAACATCCACGTAGTCACCTTCCTCAAACAAGGTAGCGTTGATAACATCCCCCACATTTACATCTACAAAACCTTTGAACTCCACTAATTTAGATTTAGGTGATGTATTCGCTTTCTTAAAATGGCCTTTTAATGCATTAGGCGTATTTTTTTCCTTACGATCACCAAAACCCAATTGAACGGCTTCGTAACCATCTCTGTCCTGCGTTTTTAGTTGTGTAACAACGCAGGGACCAGCTTCTATTAGCGTGCATGGTAATGACTTACCCTCGGCACTGTAGATACTAGTCATTCCGACTTTTCGACCAATTATTCCAGGCATAACTTAATTATTAATATTAAACTTTAATTTCTACATCTACTCCACTAGGAAGCTCTAACTTCATTAGTGCATCAACTGTTTTTGATGAGCTACTGTATATATCAATCAAACGCTTGTAAGAACACAATTCGAATTGCTCACGTGCTTTTTTCATTACGTGAGGTGAACGCAATACTGTGTAGATACGCTTGTGAGTTGGTAATGGAATAGGACCACTAACAACGGCACCCGTTGATTTCACTGTTTTCACGATTTTCTCTGCGGACTTATCCACAAGATTATAATCGTATGACTTTAACTTTATTCTAATTTTCTGGCTCATCGTCTATAATAATTATGCAGTTGTTTTGCCGCTAATTTTTGAAATTACTTCATCCGCAACGTTTTTTGGTGCCTCCGAATAATGTGAAAACTCCATTGACGAATTGGCTCTACCTGAGGTTATTGTACGCAGTTGTGTCACGTAACCAAACATTTCAGATAGCGGAACATCCGCCTTCAAAACCTTTGCATTATTTCTATCATCCATCCCTCTCATCATACCTCTTCTTCTGTTTAAATCTCCTACCACATCACCCATATTTTCCTCTGGAGTAACTACTTCAAGTTTCATGATTGGCTCTAGTAAAGCTGGCTGGCAACCTTTAACCGCAGCACGATAAGCCATTTTAGCGCACAATTCAAAGGACAATGAATCTGAATCGACCGCATGATAGGAACCGTCCAACAATTCAACTTTCATAGAATCCATTGGAAATCCGGCAAGTACACCATTTTTCATTGATTCTTTAAATCCTTTTTCAACCGAAGGAATAAATTCACGAGGAATGTTACCACCTTTCACACTGTTAATGAATTCAAGACCTGTTTTTTCAAGATTATCTTGAGGAGAAATACGCACCAAGATATCCGCAAATTTTCCACGACCACCTGATTGCTTTTTGTAAGCTTCGCGGTGTTCAACAGTTCCGTTGATATTTTCACGATACGCCACTTGTGGAGCACCTTGACTTACCTCTACTTTAAATTCTCTTTTTAATCTGTCAATAATAATTTCAAGGTGAAGTTCACCCATTCCAGAAATAATAGTTTGACCTGTTTCCTCGTCAGTCTTCACTCTAAAAGTTGGATCCTCTTCAGATAACTTGTTAAGCCCTATGGAAAGACGATCCGTATCGGCCTGTGTTTTTGGCTCAATAGCTAAACCGATAACTGGCTCAGGGAAATTCATTGACTCCAAGATAATAGGAGCATTTTCGGCACACAATGTATCCCCTGTTTTGATGTCTTTAAATCCAACTACAGCTCCAATATCACCAGCTCCTAATTCAGGAATTTGATTTTGTTTATTAGCGTGCATTTGAAAAATACGAGAAATTCTTTCTTTATTTCCAGAACGCGTATTCAAAACATACGAACCAGCTTCTAACTTACCTGAATAAGCTCGAACGAAGCACAAGCGTCCAACAAAAGGATCAGTTGCTATCTTAAATGCTAATCCGGCAAATGGTTCAGAGACAGATGGCTGTCTTACAACCTCTAAATCTGTTTTTGGATTAATGCCCGTGATACCATCAATGTCCATTGGAGAAGGAAGAATTTCCATCACCATATCCAACATGGCTTGTACCCCTTTATTCTTGAATGCAGATCCACACATCATTGGCACTACCTTGCCTGAAATGGTGGCTGATCTCAAGGCATTTAATATTTCTCTTTCGGTTAAGGAATTCTCATCTTCGAAGAATTTTTCCATTAGGGACTCATCGAATTCAGCGACTGCCTCTAACAATTCACTTCGTAATTGTCGTGCCTCGTCAATAACGTCATCCGGAATAGGAATTTCCTTGAAAGTCATACCTAAATCTGCCTCATTCCAAACCACTCCTCTAAAATTTATTAAGTCGACGACCCCTAAGAAACCATCTTCTGCACCAATGTTAATTTGTAAAGGAAGTGCGTGACTACCTAACATATCTTTAACTTGACGACAAACCATCAAAAAATCTGCACCCTGTCGGTCCATTTTATTTACAAAACCAATCCTAGGTACATTGTAATTGTTGGCCAAACGCCAATTGGTTTCAGATTGGGGCTCTACCCCGTCAACTGCCGAAAATAAAAATACTAAACCATCTAAAACACGTAATGATCTATTTACCTCTACTGTAAAATCAACGTGTCCGGGCGTGTCAATAATGTTAACGTGATACAATTCATCACGGTATTTCCAATTTAACGTAGTGGCAGCGGAAGTAATCGTAATCCCTCTTTCCTGCTCCTGCTCCATCCAATCCATCGTAGCAGCGCCATCATGGACTTCACCAATTTTATGGCTAACCCCACCGTAGTAAAGAATTCGCTCAGTTGTAGTGGTTTTTCCAGCATCAATGTGTGCTGCAATTCCAATATTTCTCGTGTATTTGAGGTCTCTTGCCATTTCTTAATTAAAATCTAAAGTGTGAAAATGCCTTATTTGCTTCCGCCATTCTCATGGTGTCTTCCTTCTTTTTGTAGGCTGCACCCTCTTCTTTGGAGGCCGCTATTATTTCCGCAGCAAGACGTTGAGCCATTGTTTTTTCATTCCTCTTACGCGAGTACCCAATTAACCATTTCATTGCAAGAGAAGATTTTCTCTCTTCACGAACAGGAGTTGGTATTTGGAAAGTTGCACCTCCAACACGACGACTTTTTACTTCAACGGCAGGCGTTACATTTTCCAATGCTTTTTTCCATACATCGAGTGGTGCTTGATCTTCTAATTTTTGATCTACTAGCTCAATTGCATCGTAGAATATTCTAAATGCCAAGCTTTTCTTACCCGAGTACATTAAATTATTAACAAACTTGGTAACCACAACCTCGTTAAACTTCGGGTCTGGCAGAATGGCGATTTTTTTGGCTTTTCTTCTTCTCATTTCTTAAAGCTTTATATTATTTCTGCTTAGGTTTCTTTGTGCCATACTTTGATCGTCTTTGCGAACGACCTTGTACACCTGCTGTATCTTCAGCTCCACGGACAATATGATAACGAACTCCAGGTAAATCTTTTACCCTGCCACCTCTTACAAGAACTAATGAGTGTTCTTGTAGGTTATGGCCTTCTCCACCTATGTACGCGTTTACCTCTTTACCATTGGTTAGGCGCACACGGGCAACCTTTCGCATTGCAGAATTCGGTTTTTTGGGTGTGGTTGTGTAAACACGAACGCACACTCCTTTTCGTTGAGGACATGAATCAAGCGCAGCAGATTTACTTTTCTTAACCACCGCAGTTCTTCCTTTGCGAACTAATTGTTGTATAGTAGGCATAAAATACTCTTAATTTGTAATAAATAAAATTCACTCAAACGTTCTTTGAGGGGTGCAAAGATACACCTATTTATTTATCATACAACACCTGATTAAAAAAAAACAGACTCCGAACTAAAAAAAATAACTTTTTTGCATCAAAATTGTTCAATGAAATTGTGTTCCAAAGCAAAATCGTTTTTTATTATCGAAAAGAGGAAATTATTAGCATTGAATTTATTTTACCGAATTATCGGGAAGTCCGACCAAGGCAGGGATAGTTATTCATTCCATTTCGGAGGAACTATTGGTTCTTTTGGAATTCTAATGTTTCCCCGAGTATATGCGAATGTATTAAACCAGTCTTTTCTTTCTTGGGGCCAAGTTGAAATTTCAACGGCATATTCTGAGGTGAATTTGTTCAAATCATATTCCATTGAATCAGAATATTGAGCAACGCTTGTTAGTTGAGGGTTGTTATTAATTGTTTGAGAAAGCAAATTCGAGGCTACGCAAAGTGATAATGAAGCAAGTAATATTTTCATGGTTTTATTTTTTTATTAATTATTCTACTAAAATGGTTCTTATTGGTGATACTTTATGGAATTAAAAATCTAATTACATACAGATTTATTGAGTAGCTTCTCGTTATTAGTGTAGGTGCCTTCATCAATACGTTTTCGACAATCGGGATCATCGGTGTAATAAATTTCGTAAAAGGGACCATTTAAAATACCTTGTTCATACGTGCGGCTGAAATATAAAATTCCTTTTGTGTCATATTCTGAGCTGATCCCATTCGGAATACCTTTATCAAAAGCATATTTTTGAAACACTTTCCCGTTTTCATGAAAATGAGAAATAGAAATAAATTTCCCGTTTTCAAATGTGTATTTTGCAATTATGTTTCCTGCGGAATCTTGGTCGACACATTCACCGGTAAACAATTCATTATTACGAAAAGCCTCCTCAGTAATTTGGGTCCCCATGCTTATTGGTGCCCAAAAATAGAGATCACCGCACCACTTACCCCTTACTATCATGGCATTCTGATTTTTTGATTCACAAAAGAAATTATTACCACAACCAATTTTTATTTCTTCGACCAAGATTTCACTTTCGTTCGCTTCTTTTAGAACGATTTTACTTTTTGAAAATGATTTGAAAGGTTCCAAAACATCTTTATCAAGGGCAGCCAACAAGGTGGAAATTTCCTTAGGGTTGCTGGTCGGGTCTTTTAATTGTTTTTGGGTTCCTTGTGAAAAACAAAAGATGGAGTTCACTGAGATAAAGGTAAAAAAGAAGATCTTCATATAATTAGTTTTCGTTTTGAACCCTAACGATAAGAACTGAATTTGTTTCATTTTTTTCATTCAGTTGCCTTAGCTTATTTATGAATAGGATAAACGTATGATTTAATGTAACCATTGAAGAATTATTTATTAATTGTTTTATATCCTATGGTTAAGTTCTTTATCCAGGGATAATTCATTTTCACAAGATTCAATATAAGTCAAATGTTATGATAAAATACATTTCTTTAATCGGAATAATATGCTATTTGGAATCATGTTCAGTTTTTAAGAAAAACGAATACTATTATCCAAAGAAAAATTACAGTAGTGCTGATTCTAAATTTCCTACATTGAAACAAAAAGAACCTGAAAAACTTATTGCCCCTTCAACATTTTCAAATTCAACTTTACCATCACCTGATTATTCGAAAATGTCAGTATTTGAGCAAGCGGTAATAAATACGTGGGATGAATTTACGGAAGAACAGAAAGCGTTTTTTCGTAGTTCGTTCATCTCAATTGAAAAGATAGATTCGTTGTTTCAATTGCATTAATAGAAATCTCCATCAAAAGTGACAATTATAAAAGCGCTTTTTTGTTGCATATTCCCTTACTTCAAATACCAATCCACCCAGGCATCCATTTGACTAATGGAATTGGGACGAAGCAAGATTTCGCGTTTGCTATCCAGTAAAAACATGGTAGGGGTACCAAAAACATAATAGTCAGATACAATTGGGCCATTCCATTTGCCGTAATCGCAATAGGTAATAAATGGAAAGGACTGCGTAAATTGCTCAAAAGCCTCTTTGTTTTCGTCTAAGGAAACATACACTACCTCCACCCCTTTGCCTTTCCATTTCGAATAAAAGTTGGTAATTTTTGGAACTTCCTCTTTGCAGGTTTCGCACCAGCTGGCACCAAAGACGACTAAGGTATATGGACTTTTTAACTCCGATAACTTCTTAAGTTTAGGAATGCTTGTTTTTAAATTGACCTTAAATTCCATGTCGGGAGCAGTGTTTCCTTTCTTCATGGCGCGATACGTTTCGAGTTGCTTGGCCAAATTGGAATTAATCGTGCAACTGCTCTCGTTTAATACCTTAAGCGCCAAATATTCCGATGCTTCAAACAACGAATGGCGTTCCAGTAGGTCGAAGAGAT
Organism: Chryseobacterium gleum; assembly: GCA_945888625.1. GTDB lineage: Bacteria > Bacteroidota > Bacteroidia > Flavobacteriales_D > Crocinitomicaceae > UBA952. The sequence continues at coordinate 134,776 of CAMDAH010000002.1, read as the reverse complement.
AATCCGTTACTTCATTCAAGCGGCTCTCGTTTTTCACAAGGTGAAGCAACATCGAATCGATGGAAACCTTCATTTCGATAAAAACGGAATCTAGGGAACGACCAGAATTCTCCAGCAGCCAAAAATGATTTTCCAAGGCATCTTTCAACAAACCACTGCGGTAAAGACGTTCGTCGGTATAATCGAGCTTTCGAAACGCGGTAATGGTTGACGGAATTTCTTCAGTGCGGTATTGAGCAATGGTGGAAACGTCGCTTACGAGCCTTCGCATGGGCAAGTACCAACTCACATACCACGTAGGGTTAAGGTTGTTGAGGAAAGATTGATCTTCTTGCTTAATTCGACTTTTTTCCGATTGAATTGCCTTGGACGGCACTTCTTGCGTGGCGAATAAACTATCCATGGTATAGATTTTCTCCAAGTATCCCCAAGCACTTAGGGCTTGTTCTCTTCTTGGGTGATGCGCGGCGTAGTTTGCGAAAGCTTGATTTTGTTGACCTTCTATAATTTGTATGCTCTCTGGATACCCAATGTGTTGCCCCTTTAAACGAATGCGTTCATTTTTATCGAGAATGAGGAAATAAGGTTTATTCGCCGCAGTAATCAAGTAGCCGATGGCAGGTTTGTCGGTTTTGAAGGTAAAGGTAAAGATACCTGTTGGACCTACTTTAACGCTATCTAAGGTACGGGATTGAATGCCTTTAAAGGTTTCAAAGCGTACCAATTCTCCAGCCATAGAAGGGAAAGTCGCTGTAAGGGTTTGCGAGAAACATAGCGATGTTTGTAAAACGAGCAAGACAAATGAAATAAAAATCCTAAAATTAAATCCTGCTTCATGCCAATCCTTCCGTATCATTTAAAATAATGTATAATTAGACTTTATTTACTACTAGCCATTAAAATTAACTAATTCTTTTGAAAGTCATTCTTTTATAAACTTCTCTGTGATAAAGGAATTTGCTGTTTTAACCTCCAAGAAGTATATTCCTTTGATGGTATTATTGCCGATATTCTTCGTCAGTTATCTGTGATTTTACATAGCATAATTCAGTGTGATATTTAATTGTTCCTAAAGTATAAAAACTTATGCATTTACTTTGATCGCCCGTCTGGATGCCACCTTGTCTTTAATTCTATCTACCACGTAATACATCATAGGCACAACGATAATCGTTAGCAACATCGACGAAGTAAGTCCGCCAATAAGTACCCATGCCAATCCATTTTTCCAAACGGCACCAGCTCCTGTTGCGAATGCAATTGGTATCATACCAATCACCATGGCAATAGTGGTCATTAAAATTGGACGCATTCGCTCCCGAACAGCTGTTAGTAGGGCCATATACGTTGATTTCCCATCTTCTTTAAGTTTATTAGTAAAATCAACAATAAGGATGGCATTCTTGGCGACTAAACCAAGTAGCATTAACATGCCAAGCATGGTGAAAATCCCCATACTGGAAGCTGAGAGATTCAAGGCAAGAATAGCTCCCACAAGCGCAACAAGAATGGAAAAAAGGACAACGAATGGATAAACATAATTATCATAAAGAACAACCATAATTAAATACACTAAGATGAGACCAATTCCCATAGCAGTACCGAGTGAGCCAACGGATTCTTTCTGTCGCTTAACTTCTCCCCCCCATAACATTCTTACATTTTTATCCAAGGGTGATTTCTCTAAATATTTATCTAATCCGCTGGCAACATTCCCTGCGGCAGTACCTAATACATAACAACGAATCGTAGTACTTGCAATTCGGTTTTTTCGCTCTAAACTTCCATTTGCTTTATCAATTGAGAGCGTGGCAAACTCACCTAAAAGAACTTGTTTTCCATCAGTTGCAGTAAAAGGAATTTGCTTTAAATCGTCGATATTTTCTCGATTGGCTTTATCTAGCATCACTTTTATTGCATATTCCTCGCCATTGACATCGAATTGTGCGTCATCATTCCCGGTTAGTCCATTTTGCAACTGCATACCAACAACCGCAATTGGCAATCCTAATTGGCCCATTTTTTCGCGATCGAGTTCAATCTTAATTTCTGAGGTAATATCATCTGTTGAAATAACGGGGTCTTTTGCCCCTTTCATGGCTAGTAAAACGCCTTTTATCCGTCTTGCTTCTTTCATCAATAATTCACTGTCATCAGAAGATAAAAATATTTCAATAGGCGCCTCCTCCGATTCAATCATTCCCATATTAATGGCCTTGACCTGAATTCCCGGAAATTTATCTTCAATTTTCTTACGGATTTTATTCATGTAAGGAATTGTCGGATACGTTAAATGTTTGTCTTTTTTGAGTTTAACCGTCAACTCTGATTTATTTTCAACTCCAAAAGCCGCTGCTCCCATGCCAGAACTTGGGCCGCCAATATTAGCAAACACAATATCCACCATGTCTTTTTGGTCCAGAATGAGCTGTTCAATTTGGAGTGTTGTCGCATTATTTTCCTTAAACGTAGTGCTTTTATCGTATTTCAGCTTAAGCATAAATTTCCCCTGATCACCTTGAGCAACAAATTCTTGACCGACAATTCCCAGGGCCATCGTTCCGAAACTCGCAATAAAAATGAGTAAAATTGCTGAACCCATGATTATTTTATGTTTTAAGGACCAAGCCACTAGCGCAACATAAGCATCGGTAAAAGCGAGAACTCTTCTTTCAAACCAAGCCAAGATCGCATGAAACCAATTTTTTGGATTTAAAGTAATATCCTTTGCCATGCGTGATGCCAACCAAGGGGTTAAAGTAAAACAAACGAGTAAAGACATGAGCGTAGATACCACTACTACCACAGAAAACTGACGAAGAATATCGGCAATAATACCATCAATGAAAACAACTGGAGAGAAAACTACTACATCAACCAAGGTAATAGCAAGTGCCGTAAAACCAATTTCATTTCGACCATCTAAAGCAGCTGTTCTCTTATCTTTGCCCATCTTCAAATGCCGGTAGATATTTTCGAGAACCACGATCGAATCATCCACCAAAATACCAATGACTAAAGACATGGCTAAAAGTGTCATGAGGTTTAGGGTATAACCCAGCAGGTACATCACAATGAAGGTTGAAATTAACGACGCTGGAATAGAAATAAGAACAATGATTGCGTTTCGCAGCGTATGTAAAAACAAGAGCATAACGAGTGCAACAAGAAAAATAGCAATTTCTAAATCATGAATTACCGCATCAACAGATTCTAAAGTAGGAATGGAGGTATCAGTCGCTATGGTAAAACGAAGACCAATATTTTTATATTTTTCTTCTATGGCTTTCAGTTTTTCTTTGGTTGCGTTCGCCATATTCACCGCATTGGCATCACTTTGTTTACTAATTCGGAGCCCAATACCGTTCACCCCATTTAAGCGACAAATCGTTGATTTATCAATTTCCGAATCAAGCACCTCAGCCACATCCTTTAAGCGAATGGAGGAAGAACTAGATGAAAAAATGATAAGATTTTCCAATTGATCAATAGAAATAAACTTCCCCGAAAGACGAACGGTAAATTGGTCATTATCATTGTTAACCTTTCCGGTCGGAAATTCTACGTTAGCTCCCGCAATGGCTTGATTAATGGAAGATAAGGACAGCCCCATTATTTTCAATTTATCATTATCGACATTAATTCTAAAGGCACGATTTTCACCCCCAATCATCTGAATTTGCGCTACCCCTTTTGTCTGCTTAATTTGCGGTAGAATTTGATCTTCCATAAGAGCCATCAATTCCCTATCGGTAGTTTTAGTAGCTACCACAGTTGCTTGAAGGACAGGCGAAGCATTCGGTTCTATTTTAGTAATAACTGGCTTAAAGGCGCCATCAGGTAACTTATTTTCGACGTTATTTATTTTTCGTTGGGCATCCTGAATTGACTTATCCATGTTTGCAGATGCTGTAAATTCAAGCAATACCACGGATGCATTATCCAAGGAGAAAGAGGTTACCTCTGCAATATTTTCCAATCCACTTAAGGCATCTTCGAGTGGCTTAGACACTTGATTTTCAACGGTTTTAGGAGACGCCCCAGGGTAAGTGGTGGTAATCATCAATACTGGCGGAGAAAAATCAGGCAGTAATTCATAACTTAACTGCTTATAACACAAAATTCCACCACCAATTAGAATGGTAAAGAGGACAATTATAAAAGACGGTCTTTTTATCGATAATTCTGTTAATGTCATTTTAGGTGTTATTTCAATGTTTTAACTGGAGATCCAGCCGTTAAATTAACCTGACCTTTAAGGATGATGCGATCATCTTTCGTTAGGCCATTGATGACTTCGATATAATCACCATCTGAGGTTCCTGCAGTAAAATAAGTGAGCGTTGCTTTTCCATTTTTGATAAGGTACACTGCAGGATTTTTAGTAGAACCAACCAAAGCCTTGCGTGGAACAGATAAGACCGTTACGCTATTCGAAGATAATAAACTGGTAGTAGCGAACATTCCTGATCGCAATTCTTTTTTGGCATTAGCAACCAATACTTGCACTTTAAAATTATGCATCTTATCCGCTTGAATACCAATCAGTGATACCTTACCTGAAAAACTTTTTCCTGGAAAAACATCCACATTAACCGAGACTTGCTGATTAAGCACAAAATTTTGAATGTCTCTTTCTGGTACACTTACCGTTAATTTTAATTGAGAAATATCGGTGATTTCAAAAACAGGTGTTCCTATACCGACCACCGAACCTAAATCGACTAGTTTCTTAGTAACAACGCCTGAAAATGGAGCTTTCAATACATTTCCACTTAATTGTTTTAACACTTGCTTTCGTTGAATTTGAGAAGATTTTAATGCCAATTTTGCTTTTTCCAATTGCACTGCCGGTACTGCTTCAGATTTTGCCAAAGCAGTAAGGCGTTCCAAATCATTGGACTGACTTTCGATAGAAACATCCAAATTTTCAAGTTGATACTGCAGCATTTCATTATCTAACTGCAACAAGATTGCTCCCTGGTTTATCAACTGACCTTCTTGCACGTTAAGGCTTATTATTTTCCCTTGTCCCTCTGAACCTATCAGATTGATTCGGTTAGGTTCGAAAGTCCCTAGAAACGAAAACTGACTGTCGAAAGTATGAACTTCAGCACGTCCGTCTTCTACCAAAATTGGGGTTGATGTGTCGTGAACGTAAATTTCTTTAGCAATCTTATTTTTATTTTTCATTAATTGAAAAACGGTAAGGGAAATAAGAACAATGCAAATGATACTAACTGTGATGACTCTTTTATTCATGTTAAACTTTAATTTTAATTAATCAATTCCATTTATTTAATACTGCCTATTGATCTCAAATAAGCTAATTCTGCTTGTCTTAACTGAATGTAAGCCGCCACTACATTTGTTTGGGCTTGCTGCAGCGCATTATCCGCTTGTATCAACTCGTTGCTGCTAATTGTTCCAGCAGTAAATTGAGCTTGTGTTTGCACATACACTTTATTGGCAAGGCCCAATTGCTCTTTGGCCGTCTCCAGTGAACTCGCCTGCACATCAATTTGATTTTTTGCGGTTTCACTAAGAAGCGCTAATTGCTTTTTCAACAACGCTTCCTGATTATCAAGTTTATCCTTATTCAAGGCATTCATTTTTTGCTTGTTGTATTTTTCGAAACCATCGAAAAGGGTCCAATCTAAATGCAAACCGAGAAAAGCAGAATTAATCCCGGTTCGGAAATCATCTTTTGGCTTAATGTTGTATGCGTAATTGTACGAAGCATAAAATGAAAGGCTTGGCAAATAGGCCATCTTTGTCCCCTTTCTTTCTTCCGCGTTCATTTCTTTCTGTGCTGCCATTAATTCAAGCTCCGGATGATTGATATTGTTTTGATCCACTAAGATGGTGTTTTCCATCATCTCATCGCTTACTAAGCTTAATTCGCCATCCGAATTAATACCGATAAGTATCTTTAGTAAAGAACTTAATTGAGTTTTTGTCGCTTCGGTTGAAAGTTTAGTGTTAAGAAGTGTTAAACGGCTAATTTTTAATTTATCCACCTCCGTTTCAATGACCAAACCTAATTCATACGATTTTTGAAGGTTGGCAATTAATTTAGTTAGGTTAGCGATATTCGATTCAACGAATTCCAGCTGTTTTACAATCGCTTGAAGGTTAAAATAAGTGCTTGACACCTGTTGTTTAATGTCCTGCTGCATCAAACGCTCCTGTGCCGCCACAATTTTTTGATTAATATCTAAAGCCGCAAATCCATAATTTAATTGAGGATTATACAGAATTTGCGTAAGCTGAATGCTATTTGAAAGATTATAAGGGACGCCAAACTGTACTGTTGAGTACGTACCGGGAGGACCACCAAAAAATTCACCAGGAACAACCTGCCCAGCGATAATCGCATTATATCTGTAATCGCCTGTTGCTGTAAGTTTTGGAAGTCGAGACGCTAAATACACTTTTTTCTGAATCGCATTCATATCGATATCTAATCGAGCATTACGAATGTTGGTATTGGCTGTATCTGCCATTTTCAAACAAGTAGCTAAATCTAGCACTTGAGAAAAGAAACTAAATGAACTTAAAAATACTGCGGTAATAAGGAAGTTATATTTCATATTTTATTTTTAAATCGTTTTTGAAGCGGGAGGAAATAAATAGCCGATAATCATTTCTGATACCATTTCTTTATGCAACTCAATATGCTGTTGGTATTGCTCATCGCTTAGGTTGTGAAGGTTTTTAATCAACGGTTTGGCCATAAAAGGATATTGACAATTAGAAACAACCAATAAGGTGATACCCACCATATCCACTTGTCTCATTTCTCCTTTTTTCTGCGCTTCGATGGCCTGCTCAATGACTCCGGTATTGTAAATCACAGGTAAAACATGCGTCAACTCAATCAAATCGGTATCCTTCCTAGATAATTCGTTGATGATAAAGCGTGGAATTTCAGGGTGTTTCGATAGAAAGGCATATTCACGCTCAATTAGAAATTTTAGCTTTTCTTTTAAAGGTAAATCCGACGAAAAAACACTCACCATCGACTCAAAAAACTCCTCCATGACCGTTTGAAAGATCAGCTGAAATAATTTATTTTTCGATCGGAAATAGTAGTTGACAAGCGCCACATTCATCCCGGATGCCTTCGCTAACTCACGCGAGGTACATCCCGAAAAACCTTTCGAAATAAAAACCTGCTTAGCAGCAGCTTTTATTTTCTCTTCAGTGGATAAACTAGATGACATTTAATCAATTTAGGACACAAATTTAAACACTTAATTTAAACAATTGTTTAAAACAATAAAATAAAAATAAATTAAGCAGTTTGAATTCCCTTAAACGAGTGGATTATTCCTCTTCTTCCTCCCAGAGTTTAATTTGTTTTTCGTTGGTCACATTAATGACCGGGAGTCCATTTTTATCCATTTCCACGAGACCTGTAACGACAATATACTTTCCGTTCAAATCATCTTCTGGTTTATAGCTAAAATTTCGTCTAGCATCTTTCCAAATCGTAACGGTGAAGAGTTGGTGCGGAAAGGACTGATCTAGGTTAAGAAATGTAGCTTGCGATTTCGCTGCGAATTTAGCACTCACCACCTTTCCAATAATTGAAACTTTGCTGCCTACTTTAGAAAGTGCTTGAGCGGTATTAAAATGCCCTTTGGGTAGATCAAAAACATACAACGGTTCCACATCGCCTTCTTTTGTTTGCGCGTTCCATAGAGAGTAATCAGCTTTTGATTCTATTTTTTGTGCGTTTGTGACGTCTATTTTAGAGAAAAAATCAAGCCCCGTTAATTTTTCAATACTATCAATGGTAACCACGTAGGCACTTGGTGGCAGATCGCATTTTTTATTCGGCATAAGAAAAGCCATCCCTTTCGGATTTTCAGCACTTACATCCGCGATAATTTTGTAATGAAATGCTGGAATAGGCAAATGATTTTGGCCTTTTTCGACTTTAGGAAGGCTTTTTTCCAACACAGGACCAGTAACAATATAATAGGGCTTTGGAGTATTCGCGATTATTCGACGCATTAAATCTTCCACTTCAGCCCACGATTCACGATTAAAACCTGGTCGTTGAGGCGTCATGTTACTATAAAAATACGATTCACTCAAGGCCTTTTGCGACCAGCGAAAGTCAGCAGATGGCGCTAAATGGCCGCGGTCAAACCCAAAATTTTCAAATTTGTACGTGCCATCCTCCTGCAGTTTTTTTGTGAAATAATCCTGCTCAATGCCATCTCCACATTCGATTAAACTATCCTTTCTGAAATCATTTGTCCTCGAAACACCACCAACTAAAACATCAGGACTTAGTACGTGGAATGACCAAGCTGCTAATTTCGAATCACAATCAAATCCAAGAATCATGGCTGAATGCTCGGCAATATCCAATGGTGACTGACTAAGAGGAATACCAATTTGATTTAATTTTACAACACAATCTTGAAGTTTTAAGGCCTCGATTTCATCCGAAATCGCGCGTTCTTTGGTTTGAATTTCCCTTAACTGCGCTTCTTTAATTTCCAAAGGAGTTTGACTAAAGGCTTCACTTAAGTTAGCTAGTAAAACGAGAATAAGAATTAAGCGCAGAAACATTACTGGATACGAACTCGTTTTTTACTTTTTGTCTTTACTAAGCATCGCCTGAATTTGCTGCATTGTTTTATGCATTCCTTCGGCACTACCATCTAAGAAAATGGTATTTCCTTTTCCGTATTCAGCAAAGTTTTTTATTGCTTCTGTCCACATTGAAAAAAGAATCACATTGGTATCCAAATTTGCTTGTTGCATTTGCTCCGCTGCTTCTGACATTCCTTTTGCAACCTCTTGACGGAATAAAGCAACCCCTTGACCACGCAACATAGCCGCTTCTTTTTCGGCGAGTGCTGCAATTTTAATTGCATTTCCATCAGCTTCAGCTGCTTTCGTTTTAGTAATAAGTAGCGCTTGACCTTCATTTTCTGCTGCCGCTTTTAAGTTGTTTGAAGCAACCACTCTGCTCATGCTTTCAATAATCGCTTGATCAAAAGTAATGTCATTGATTTGAAGGTCAATTAAATGGTAACCCCACATTTCTAAAGTATTATCGATTTGATTTTTCACACTATCCACTAACTCATGACGTAAACCGAGTATTTCGGCTTGTTTTTGGCTCGCTACATACGATCGTATTGAACCTTCGATGGTACGAATTAGCGCTTGCATAAAATCCCTATTACCAATAAATTTAAACGCAACTTTCTTGATGGTTTCCTCTTGCTCGTCCATCACACTGTAAAGCAACATACTTTTAAAGTATACATTTGCTTGATCAATGGTAATGGCTTGAAATTCCATTTCTATACTTTGATTTTGAACCGAAATTTGCCTGTATATTTTTTCAAAAAATGGAATTTTCATACGTAAACCCGGCATTAAAATACGCTGATATTTTCCAAAAAGTGTGATCACGGCAATACTTCCTTGAGAAACAGTTAAGAAGGAAGTAAAAACAACAACTACAATAATACCCAAGACAATGTATAATGTTCCCATAATTAGTTAGTTTATTTATTTATATTGAGCTAAAACCTGAGCGCAAGTGCATGATTTACTAGAGGAGCAGGAGGAAAATAACAATGAAATCATTAAAGCAGCGCTAAAAAGAAAGATTGTCATTTTCATAGTGTAAATGTACTATAAAATTATCAGAATATAAAAGAATAATAGCACCTTGAATTTTATTAATTTTACCTCGTGAAATTTATATATATCCTGCCTTTATTTTTGCTCTTAGGTCAATCATTTTTATTTTCCCAGAAAATAGTTTATCCTAAAAAAGAAGTGCCGGGAGAGAAAGGAACCTTTTACTTTTACTGGGGTTGGAACAGAGGCGCTTACTCAAAAAGCGACATTAACTTTTCGGGCTCAGACTATAATTTCACCTTAAGTAATGTGATTGCGAATGATCGTCAATCACCCTTTGATCCAAAGGTTTATTTTGGCTTTACGAAATTTACGATACCCCAATACAACTTTCGTATGGGATATTTCATCAACGAACATTACCAAATTTCGTTAGGAGCGGACCACATGAAATACGTGATGAAAACAAATCAAGTTTCCACCATTGACGGTTACATCTCGAACAGTGGAACAGCATACGATGGAGTCTATGACCAGCAATCATTTGTTATCAAACCCAATTTTTTACTTTTCGAACATACCGATGGCTTGAATTACCTTAATTCCGAATTTAGGCGATCCGACATATTAATCAACAAGAAATACTTTCAATTAAGTGTAAATGAAGGATTGGGTATTGGGGTTTTACTCCCTAGAACTAATACCACTTTGTTAAATAATCCGCGATACGATGAATTTCATTTATCAGGTGTTGGTTTTGGTGGTGTGGCTGCTCTACACCTTACATTTTTCAAGTACCTAATTATTCAAAGTGAGTTAAAAGGTGGATTTATCAGCATGCCAGACATTCGAACCACTATGCACGAAGAAGATCGAGCATCGCAACATTTTTGGTGGACACAATTCAATGTGGTATTTGGACTACAGTTCCCACTCTGCCAAAAGAGGACGAAATAAAATTGGTCATCAAGCTATTTTATCCAAGAACCGCCCACAGAAATAACATTTTCCAAGGCTAAGTAATCTAGATACGATTCTTTGGTAAGTCCACCGGTGGGACAAAATTTCAGGTGCGGAAAAACCTGTCCGTATGTTTTCAAGGCCTCTACTCCACCAAACAAAAATGCAGGAAAAAACTTGAAGGTATCCCATTCATATTGTAAGCCAGTAATAATATCGCTAGGCGTGGCTACACCCGGAATAAATGCAATTTTACTCGCCATTAATTGTTCGGCCAAGCCACCATGCAAACCAGGACTTACCATAAAATCAACCTGTAATTCAATCGCTTTACGAATTTGCTGCTCCAACACTACAGTTCCCATTCCCACAGTAAACTGATCGCCATAATCTTCCTTAACTTTTTGAATGGCATCATAAGCAACTGGAGTTCGCAAGGTAATTTCGATACATTTGACATTGTTCCGCAATAGCACCTCCAATTTTGCATCTATCTCATCTAGTTTCGTAAAGGTTACCACTGGAATGATAGGATGCTTTGCCAATACCTCACGGATGTTATTTTGTTTTGTCATTTTCTTTCAATTACAATATTAATATCAGTACTAGTTGGGTTGATGGCCTTATAAATTACCTGCAATTTTTCACTCACATTTCCTTCAGGACAAATTTGGAAAAAATTCATGGAACGCTCCTGCATAGCCCCATTAGGAAATAATCGTTCCTTTATTTGCTCGATTTGCTTAATGGCTTTTTCGTGCTTTTGTTTTTCAGCCCGCCACTTTTTATTTTTTATCGTTTCAAGTAAACTTTCCATTTTAGACCAATCGGCCCCAATTGCTGTAGACAATTGTGTGTCGTTGTCAGCGCTAACAGTAGAAATTAGAATTTTCAATTCATTAAAATGTGTGTCTAGCCTGGAAAAGTCAAAAGTAGATTCCCCATGTTCTGCTATAAACCCTTTAACGATTTGGTTTTTTTCTTTGAAAAAATCTTTCCACAATAAGCCTAAGCCATCTATTTTATCAACCAAGGCGCTATCAAGGTAAAACATACTTGAACGAACTTGAATGAGGGGAAAAACCACCTTCGCTTTTTCAAAAACACCTTTCAATTGCAGCCAATAATTCAACTCACCAAGCCCCCCGACATAGCAGATATTTGGCAAAATAAACTCTTGATAAACAGGGCGTAAAATTACATTGGGAGAAAAATCTGCTGGATTTTCACGCAATTTTTTCATTATTTCAGCTGCAGTGAAGGTCTGTTCTCCAATCAGGTAGTCTTCCCCTTTCTTTTGAATTCGTTCACGACGATTCGGACTCAGGTAAAACAAATTAATCTCCCGAGGATTCACTTGCGTTTTTAGCCCAAGATCATTTAGAGCAAGAGAAGCTTGCTGAACCGACTGAAAAGAGAACTGTTCTACCAATTCTTTTTCAATTATTGGCGCGAAAGCAGCTTTAAAAACAACATTGTCTCCATCCACGACCACCAAACCAAAATCCGCAAATAAAAAGTTTATAAAGCGAAAAAATGCTTGTCCGTATGTTGGACCAGCATATGCTTCCATTAATTCAAGCACCTCATTGATGCGACTGTTTTCGAAGATTGATTTGACATTATTTTTTATATCGTGCAAACCACTCGTAGAAAAGCGGCCAACGGCCCCTTGATGACTTGACTCCCACCTTAGCACTTTATTAAAAAGGGACGTTTCTTTTACCTCATCAAAATCATGATCTTCCGAAGCCATCCAAAAAACAGGGACAAAACCAGTATTCGGGAACGATTCTTTTAATGCTTCACATAGTTTAATCACATGAAGAATTTTGTATATGAAATAGATTGGGCCTGTTAAAAGACTAAGTTGATGTCCGGTACAAACGGTGAAGGTATTTTCATTTGATAGCGACTTCAAGGCATTGCTTACCTTATCATTGCGTTTTATTCCATGATATTGCTCTTCTAATCCACGCACCAATATTTCACGTTGCCCATTCGTAAAGGTCGCCTTTTTATCTTTCATTTGCGCAGGAACATTTCCTAAATCAAAAGGCCGATTAATAAAATTGACTAATTGATCTTGATTTTCGGCAAGTTGAATTTGTTGCTTAGAAAAACAATAGGATTCACTACGAGAAATGGATTCGACCAACATAGTTTATTTTACAAAAAGTAAGCTGTTTTAAGAATCTAATAATTGCAAGCTTACTAAATTAGCGTAATTACCTTTCAAATCCATTAATTCTTGATGCGTACCTGATTCCTCTACCACGCCGTTTTGCATAACTAGGATCAAATCCGCCTTTCTAATGGTGGATAAACGATGAGCAATAACTAGCGATGTTCGGTCCTTCATTAAATTTGCAAGTGCATCCTGTACTAACTTTTCGGATTCTGAATCGAGAGCAGATGTTGCTTCGTCTAGAATTAATATCCTTGGGTTTTTCAAAATGGCGCGAGCAATTGCTATACGTTGTTTTTGTCCACCAGACAATTGAATACCTCTGTCTCCCACCTCTGTTTGCATCTTATCAGGAAATGAATCGATAAATTCCCAAGCATTGGCTTGTTTGGCAGCAGTAATTACTTGCTCATCGGTTGCCGAAGTAGCACCAAAACGTATATTCTCCAAAATAGATCCTGAAAAAAGAAGTACATCTTGTGGAACGATAGCCATATTTTCGCGCAAATAATTAAGATCATAATCGCTTGTCGCCACTCCATCGATGAGTACTCGCCCTTTATCCACTGGATAAAACCCAAGTAATAAATTAGTAATTGTTGTTTTACCGGCACCACTTGCACCAACAATCGCCAATGTTTGATTACGCTCAATTTTGAATGAAATAGAATTTAGGACATCCATGTCCTTACGTTGTGGATAAGCAAACCGGACCGTTTCAAATTCTATTTGACCAACAATCACACTTTTTTGTGTGCCAAGGTGAAGCTCCAATTCACTTTTTCCATTAATAATATCCATTAAGTTTTCAGTCGCACCGATGGCTTTTTGAATATTAGCATATAAATCCGGCAAAGACCCCACTGAAGCACCCATCATAATGGTGAACAATACAAATTGATAAAACCCTTCTTTGGATAATGTTGGATTTGCTCCTTGCGTCATCAGAAGCCCTTGCCAAACAATAAATACGATGGCACCAAAGAGACAGAAGATAATAAATGAAACGAACAAGCCTCTCCATACACCACTACGAACATTTAAATCCCTTAGCTCTTGCGTATTTTTTCTAAACCGACCGATGTTAAAATATTCATTTGTAAATGCCTTTACGTTGGCGATTCCAGATAAAGCTTCCTCCACAATCGCATTCGAATGAGCCGAGAAATTTTGTGCTTCCTTGCTTAATCGTCGAATGTATCGTCCGAAGAATACAGCAATTAAAGCCATAACAGGTACCGTGGCCAACATAATTAATGCTAGCTTCCAAGAAATAAAAAACAAAAACGCTATTCCTCCAACGATGATCACAATCTGCCTAAAAAATTCAGCAATGGTCGTTCGTAATGTTTCCTGAATTTGCGTTATATCAGACGAAACGCGGCTAGTCAGTTCACCGACTTTATTGGCATTAAAAAAGTCCATTGGCATAAATACCATTTTTGAAAAAGCATCATTTCTTATGTCGCGCAATGAATTTTCTGTAACATTATTAAAAATTACGACCCTAAAAAAAGAGAACAAAGCTTGTATAGCAAAAAGAATAAACAAAGCTAAAGCAACACTATTAACGTTATTTAAATCCAAAAAGTCTGAAGAAGTTGCAACCGTTGTTGGATTGACTGTTGTACCTAACAACTTACCCATTAAGTATGGAAAAACTAACCCGGCACTTGTTGACAAAACCAAAAAAATCCAACCAATAAAAAATATAAATCCGTAAGGTTTCAGGTATTGAAAAACCCCTCTTAATTTGAGCACTTGTTTTCGAGACAATTTTGGTGGTTTCTCTTTGTCTTTTTTACCCTCTGACATAGTATTATTTTAGGTACAAAAATAACTTGCTTTCTTGTTAAATTTGAAATTTTTATTTTTTTTAATGAAAGAATTTGATTTAATCGAAAAAACCCTATCTTTGCATTCCAAAATAAAAATAGTTTAAAGTCAACGCATCATGAAAAGAACATTTCAACCATCCGTCAGAAAAAGAAGAAACAAACATGGTTTCAGAAGCAGAATGGCAACTAAAAATGGTCGTCGTGTTATTAATGCGAGAAGAAGAAAAGGAAGAAAGAAGATTTCTGTTTCTGATGAAGGTCTACACAAAAGATAAATTTTAAACTCGGTAAAACCGAGTTTTTTTTTACCCTAAAATTATTCCCGCTCCTGTAGTTTCAAAACTCGTAGAATCGATAAATACAAAACTACCCAAGGATTTCGAGTTGCTATAGGTATCGAAAACTATATTTTGCTTTGATTCGATTGCGACAGTAGCTATATCATTTAATGTTAAATTAACGGAATTCACTTTATTTTTAAGATGCTTCTGTTGAATCGATACAATTTTTACTTGTTCATTTACCGCACCAATTTGTATTAGATAGTCCTTATCAAAATCACTATTTATTTCCGACATCCAACAAACAACTGCTGTAAATCGGCTGCCAATTATTGGCGGGTATGTAAGATCTGATAAAATTGTGCCTCTATCCAATTTTATTGGCTGCTCAACATAAATGGCAATTGAATTTCCTTCTTTTGAACTATTTACTATTTTTCTATTGTTGATTATTTTCTTTACCGTAATTTTTTGATTTTGTGGCGAAACCAACAAAACTTGACCTTCTCGAATTGTTCCTTGCTCAATTCTTCCAGCGTAAGCAGTTGCTTGACCGTCATTAATTAGGTATTGTATTTGAAACCGCACTTTTTTAGACGGCTCTCCCTTTAGAGAAACATTGTTTTCAAGGTAATCAAACAAGGTTGGTCCCTTAAACCAAGCTAAAGAATTTGATTTATGAACAACGTTTTCTCCTGACAGAGCGCTTATTGGCAAAATGGATGGGTCAGTCATATTTAGTTCCCTTGAAAGCTGCTTTAATTCGATTACCAAGGCATCAAAAACCGTTTGATCATATCTTTTCAAATCCATTTTATTAATCGCAAAAACCACGTTATTGACCCCCACCAAAGTGGTAATCAAAGAATGACGTTTCGTTTGTTCCGTTATTCCGACTGTTGCGTCTACAAGGATAATCGCCACATCACAAAGCGACGCTCCGGTAAACATATTTCTCGTGTATTCCCAATGCCCTGGAGTATCGGCAATAATGAATTTGTTTTTTGAACTTGAAAAATACTTGTAGGCAACGTCAATCGTAATACCAAGCTCTCTTTCTGCACGAAGACCGTCTGTTAAAAATGCTAAATCAATGGCGTTTATTTCTTTCCCCTCTTTTTGCGCTTTGGTAAGTCCTTGAATTATATCGGTAGATACCGCTCCGGAATCAAGTAACAGACGACCTATTAACGTGCTTTTGCCGTCGTCAACATTACCAGCAGTAAATAATCGAATCAATTTCATAACACTACACCCCAAATTTAAAAGTACCCTTCTTTCTTTCTGTCTTCCATCCCCGCATCACTAATACGATCATCAATACGAGTGGCTCCCCGCTCGGATATTTTAGACACTTTGAGTTCCTCGATAATTTCAATCACCGAATTTGCACTACTTCTAATGGCAGCGGTACACGTCATGTCTCCCACTGTACGATAACGGACTTTTTCAGTAACGACTCGATCCTCAGCACTAAGCGACACAAATTCATTTACATTCATTAAATGTCCTTCAGGCGTTTCTACACACACTCTTTCATGAGAAAAATATAAGGAAGGCAAGGCAATATTCTCACGGTGAATATAAGCCCAAACGTCTAATTCTGTCCAATTTGACAATGGAAATACGCGCATATTTTCCCCTTCATTTAAGAAACCGTTAACGATATTCCATACCTCAGGCCGTTGACTGCTGGGGTCCCACCGACCTGAATTATTTCTCAATGAAAATACCCTTTCTTTAGCGCGCGCTTTTTCTTCGTCTCTTCGAGCACCTCCAATGCAAGCATCAAATCTAAATTCGGCAATGGCAGCCAACAAGGTGGGTGATTGA
Organism: Chryseobacterium gleum; assembly: GCA_945888625.1. Lineage (GTDB taxonomy): Bacteria > Bacteroidota > Bacteroidia > Flavobacteriales_D > Crocinitomicaceae > UBA952. The sequence continues at coordinate 118,058 of CAMDAH010000002.1, read as the reverse complement.
AATGCATTTCTTGACGGGAACTTTTGATTGCTATCCTTTAGACCTTCTCGCACCATGGTATCTTCCACCGTTCTAACAATTAATTTTTGGTCTAAGGCCTTAACTAAAGCATCTCTAAATTCCAAGGCCTCCGGGAAATTATGACCGGTATCAATATGCATGAATGGAAAAGGTATTTTGGATGGATAAAAAGCTTTTTCGCATAAATGAACCAGACAAATGCTGTCTTTTCCACCGCTGAATAAAAGAACAGGGGTTTTGAATTGCGCCGCTGTTTCTCTAAGGATAAAAATTGCTTCCGACTCTAAAACATCCAAGTAATCCATAGAACAAACGATAAAAATACGGAAATTAAAACCCTTCCGATAAATTGAGGCACAAAAAAAAAATCAGGCCATTTTATTTTAAGGGATTAAAGCGCAGCCACTTTTGGAGATGCCGCTAAAATTTCGGGGCTAGTTTCCAATTCAAATTTCTCAAAGTTTTTCACAAACTTTGCAGCTAGCTTACTTGCAGTTAGGTCGTATTGATTAGCATCCGACCACGTATTTCTTGGATTTAGTAATTCGGAAGGCACACCGTCACAAGTGGTGGGGAATTCCAAATCAAAAAGTGGTAGCGTCTCGTAAGCGACATTACTTAATTTATCTGTTAACGCAGCGGTAATCATAGCGCGTGTGTAACTTAATTTCATTCTTTCTCCAGTGCCATAAGCCCCACCTGACCAACCTGTGTTGACTAGCCAAACCTTACACGAAGTTTGTGCTAATTTATCACCAAGTAATTTAGCATACTTTGCAGGATGAAGCGGTAAGAAAGCAGCACCAAAGCCAGCAGAAAAAGTCGTTGTCGGCTCTGTTACACCAACTTCTGTGCCGGCAACTTTCGCGGTATATCCAGACATAAAGTGATACATTGCCTGCGCAGTTGTAAGCCTTGAAATTGGAGGTAGAACACCAAAAGCATCTGCGGTCAAGAAAAAGATATTTTTCGGAGAATTCCCAATAGAGGGAACAATAATGTTATCAATAAAATGAATTGGATAAGACACTCGAGTGTTCTCCGTTATCGTAGCATCGGTGTAATCAGGCGTTGAGGTCCCCTCTAAAAAACCAATGTTTTCAAGTAGTGCACCAAATCGAATAGCATCATAAATTTGTGGCTCTTTTTCTTTTGTTAAATCAATTGTTTTCGCGTAGCAACCACCTTCGAAATTAAAAACAGAATCCTTAGACCACCCGTGTTCATCATCACCTATCAGATGCCTATTTACATCGGAAGAAAGCGTTGTTTTTCCTGTTCCTGATAAACCGAAAAATATCGCTGTATCTCCTTGTGCACCAATATTTGCAGAACAATGCATTGAAAGCACCTCCTTTTGATGAGGTAATATAAAATTTAACGCGGAAAAAACACTTTTTTTTATTTCTCCAGTATATCCCGTTCCTCCTATTAAAATTATTTTTTCAGTGAAGTTTAAAATAGCAAAATTAGCCTGTCGAGTACCATCTTGTTCGGGTATTGCGTCGAAACTCGGAATGCAGACAATGTGCCATTCGGGCTTAAAAGAGGCTATTTCATCTGGTTCGGGACGAATAAACATGTTGTTGGCAAATAAACTCGACCATGCTAACTCGGTGATAACACGAATATTCATTCGATGAAAAGGGTCTGCGCAAGCATAAACGTCGCGTACATAGACGTCTTTTCCTTCTAAAAACAATTTCATTTTTGCAAAAAGCGAGTTAAATTTTGCTGGTTGAAAAGGGATATTGACGTCTCCCCACCAAATGGAATCTGTCGTTATTTCATCTTTAACAATAAATCTATCCTTTGGCGAACGACCTGTAAATTTCCCCGTTTCAATCGCTAAGGCGCCTGTATCAGTTAACATGCCTTCACCGCTTAAAATACAATCTTCAATCAATTCTGCGGGACTTAAATTCCAAAACTCATTCCTTAAATTAGACAGCCCGATAGAATTTAAATCTGAAGCGCTACCAAAATTTCCTGTTTTTTCCATTCTAAAGAATTGTGTTAATATGCTAATCTGTTGACAAAATTAACATCTGAAATCAATTTTCATAAAAATTAGTTCAAGTATTTACCAACAAGTTATTAATTGATGTAAGAAAAAAAGACCATTTTACTGTCTGTTATTTGAAAATTTTTATTATAAATAGGAGTGTAACAAGCTATTTGGTTTTGATTTTAAATTTAAGCGCATGCAAAAAAGGGAACTGCTTTTTTGCCGGACTTAATAGACGAAAAATGATATAAAGGAGATTATTAATTAAATTTACAAAAACACCATTCTACAATGAAAAAAATCATTTTCTCTATACCATTTATCCTAGCCACTCTACTTATTGTTTCATTTTGTCTAAAGACAAGAACTAGTAAGCCACTACAAACTCCAATGATTGATCCTAAAATTTGGTTCAGTGAAGAATTTATAGGGTTAAACAAGCTTGATCTAGCCGCGCAAACCTTGGCTATTGAAAATAACATTGTGTTATTAAAAAACAAAACGATAATTCTCCCATTAAACAATCTAAATAGACAAATTTCAACGATTCAACTTGGAGGCTCACCACAAACTTTTCAGGAAACAATTGGGCTCTTCGCGGATATGAAATCGGCACACTATTCTAAACTTACCAATTGCCCTGACACCTGTTTAAACCGCATTAAAAGTGCTGAAATATGTGTAATATCCTTACACGCCAGTGGTGAAAAAGGAAATGAAAATTCCATTAATAAAGAAGACCTGAAAATACTTGACAAACTACCGGCCACACTGACTAAAATTTTAATTCTATTCGGTGATGAAAACATCTTCAACTCGATTGATACGACAAAAGCAGACGCTATTATTTGGGCGAAAGAAAATCATTATTTAGCGCAAAAAAGCGCCGCACAACTACTTTTTGGAGCAATCGAATCCAAGGGAATCCTAAGCATGAATATAGGAAGTTATAAATTGGGAGAAGGTATCAGCACGCAAAAAAACGGGCGTTTAAAGTTTGGGTTACCGGAAGATTTCGGAATTGATGCAAGCAGATTAAATGAAATCGATGCAATTGCCTTAGATGGAATTGAAAAAGGTGCCTATCCGGGATGTCAGATTGTAGTTGCCGTAAAAGGCGCTATTATTTACAGAAAAAGTTTTGGTGAGCAAACAAAAAATGGAGCAAAAGTAAAAAACAAAGACCTCTATGATATAGCCTCCATAACGAAAATTGCAGCTTCCACTTTACTCACTATGCACCTCGTCGACAAAGGTTTACTTGATATAAACAAAACATTAGGTGATTATATCCCCGAGACGACAGGAAGTGGTACATATTCCAAAATTAATATTCGAGAAATGCTCGCACATCAAGCAGGCTTGACACCTTTCATCCGATTTTATAGCAACACGCTAAAAAATGGTTCCTTACTGCCTACCATTTTTACTGGCGAAAAGAAGGTGGGCTTCGATTTAAAAGTAGCAGATGGTATCTTCATGAGAAATGACTTTGTCGATAGCATGTATGCACAAATTATAAATACACCACTTGGCACTAAAAAATATGAATATTCTGATTTGTGCTTTTATTTTATTCAAAAAATAAACGAAAAAATTATTCAGAAAAAGCAAAATGATTATTTGCTGGCTAATATTTACCTTCCAATGGGTCTTCGTTACCTTCGTTACAAACCGATGGATTATTTCCCCCAAAACCAGATTACACCAACCGAGAACGATAAAACCTTCCGAAAACAACTCATTCACGGTTACGTTCACGATCCTGGCGCAGCGATGCTAGGCGGCGTGGCAGGGCATGCTGGATTGTTTAGTAACGCCACAGATTTAGCGAGTATTATGCAACTCTTTTTACAAAAAGGAAAATACGCTGGAACGAATTATTTTTCAGAAAAAATCATCGATGACTTTACTAGAGCTCAATTTTCGGGGAATAAAAGAGGCGCTGGATTCGATAGACCCAATGCCAATGGGGGCGGCACATGTGATGAACTTGCTTCTGCAAAAAGCTTTGGACATTCTGGATTTACGGGTACATTAGCTTGGGCAGACCCAAAAGACGAAATCATCTTCATTTTTCTTTCCAACCGCGTAAATCCAGACGCTGAAAACTGGAAACTAAGGGATATGGGAATTCGCACAAAAATTCAGCACGTAGTGTATCAGGCCGTAAATGCCAGAAAAAAATAAATTACCTTACACGATTTAGGCCCATCGCAAGTAACATCCACCTTGGAAGGGATTTGCCTTTCTTTTTATCTTTTAATCGAATATACCATCCTATTTTTTTCATGATAGGTACTTTGTGTGTTTCCACAAACTCTATCAACGCCCCATCTGGATCTTCCACATAAGAGAACCTTCCCCCCGCTTCGCCCATGTCGAAAGTTTCCGAACTATCCACAGTAAAAGGGTAGCCCATTCCCTCACATTCTTGCTTGAGCACATCCATTCCTTGCACATCAAAACAAAGATGGATAAATCCCCAATCTCCCCACATTCTATCTTGAAAAATTCTTTTTGCTTCCGTCACCTCGGACAATTGAACGAGTTCTATTTGGCTTGATCCTAGCAACTGCGAAAACGGACCACAACGTGCCTCTAAATGAGAAATACGCACGCGCCTCATCAAACTATTTCCACCAGACAAACCCGAAAAATCGTCGAATACAGCCGTCTCATCAAGTTGTAAATCGTCGTAATCCAAGAGATGTTGATAAAAAGCGATGGATTTATTCATATTGGAAACGCCGATGATTGCACCAGCGACACCTCCACATTGCGATGGGTGATTGGTGTTACTAAACCAACTTTCGCTTTCCACCACCTGGAACAAATTTCCATTTGGATCACGAACAAAAAAAGACAAATAACCCAGATGATCTTTTTCGGGTGGGGCAACAATATCCGCCGAGTTGTCTCGTAAGAATTCATACGATGTTTGGATATTCCTCGATTTAATTTTAATAGCAAAAATACCCAAGTCACCCATTTTTACTTGAAAAGCTGGTTTCTCCGTGTTCCGAGAAGTATATTGCCAAATTTCAAATCCACCGCCACCTTCCATACTCAAAGCCAAAGTGGCCGTTCTCGACTGAACAACTCCTCCGGTGTATTTAGTCATTAAAGGGGCTTCTGCGGCCTCCTCAAAAATCTTTATATCAATACCGAAATTAGCACGATACCATAACCAAACTTCGCTTACGTTAGGAACGCCAATACCGGCTTGTTGAATACCACATATAATTTTTTTCATACAAAAAATTTTTTGCAAATATAAAAAAACAATCAGCGAACTGCTCTTTCATTGAATAAAACATAACCAAAACTTATTTGGAAAAATACCGGTTTCAATTGCTGAGGGAAGTAATTTACTGTAGCCCTCAAAGGGCCAAGAAAAGTGTGGTAAATAAGTGAAGAAGAGGCAATGTAAGATGTTCCCTCCAGCGGTTTTGAGTATTCAATTGTACCATCAATATTTTTTTTCAAAATGATAATCGGTTGATAATAGTAAGCATCTACTCGTAATTCTAAATTCTTACGCAATTTGCCGACTAAATTTAAGCCTACCCCGAAGTGTTGGGGAGAACGATACTCAGGAAGAAAATAAGTGTCCATATCTGGTAAAACTGAAAATGAAGGTAACGAAAGCAAACTTGCCGTGTAATTAGCAAAAAGCGATTGGCTGTTAAACATTCCCCTAAAATGAATTCCCAAATGAAACCGAGACTTCGAAAATAGGAAATGTTGAAAATCGGCATTCAGACTAAACCAATTGTGCGGCAACTTGACAACGGTATCAAATAGCGCTGTTGATCCTGGAGTGGTTCGTTCTTCAGAGCGAACATACCTCATTTTAAGACTAAAATAAGTCCCCGATGAAGCAAACTGTTTTCTATTGAGCGTATTGTGGATAATTTCATAGCTAAAATTATTTCCAATTAATGAGGTTTTATCTGTTGTATCCTTGTTGGTAAATTGTGGCGTTTGATAATACTCATCTATTAATTTGAATCGTCTAATATCAATAGTGCCTTTGGAATTATTAAAAATTGGATGTTTAGCCTTCACTCCAAAATACGTTTCATTCTGAACAAGAAAAGACGGTTGGACATCCTCAAAAAATGTAGCAAAACTTCGAAAATAATCCCATCGATTAAGGACAAAATAAGTGGCTGCTGAGACTGGAAAGACTGCTGGAAAATCTAATTTGGCCTCCAATTTAGCCGATCCGTAAAACTTTCCGAAATACGTTTCAGCGTGAATACTTGTAGCGGCTTTACCCACTCGACGATACGTAATTCCAATAAACCCTGTATTTACCGCCCTTGAGGAAAGGTGACCGCCAACATCAAACTTAAAATCATTTGATTTACGAACAAATAAACGAAGATGAAGCGTACTATCTCTTTTTACTTCAAAATTGGGGTACAAGAAATTAATTTGAGGACTTGTTGCTAATCGAAAATAGCGCCTCTCGAACAATCCCGGGGATAAACCGACCTGCATTTTAGCAGAAAACAAGGACTTGCTTACATAGGATAGATTTCTTTTTTCATTACTTATTATCGTACCGGAACTCACCACCATGGGTATGGTCTTTTTCCTAAAAGCTAAGCGTCTACTTATCAGTTCATCTGACGAAATTCTATTAGGCACAGCCAATTCAATGGAGTCCAGTTGGAGCAGTGTTGCCCGATAACCGTCTTCAATTGCTTGTTTTACCTTATCAAATTGAAAAGTACCCACTGATGAATTAATTTTAATGATTACGCCATTGGACCTTAGTAAGGTGTAATTTGTAGGCGTTTCCATCATGTTTTGCAGTAAACCGATAAAGTCCTTTTCGTTTGGCTTAGAAGCGATCGTTGCTGTGTTACTTCCGATTAGAAAATCCGGATTATAAACATCTACCATTACATTAACTGGGAAGTTATTGTAAAGTCCGCCATCAAAATAGATTACATCATTAATTTTAATCGGGTTTAGATAAAATGGAAAAGTCATCGACGCACGAATCGCCTCATTTAGATTCCCCTCCTTAAAGATTGTACTTTTTTTATTGGCGACATCAGAGGCAATACAGCGAAAAGGAACAAATAATGAATCAAAATTTGATGAATGAGAGATGCCTACCAGACCAAAGATTTTTGCCATTTCGAAATCCAACAAGCTTGGATTTACAAGGTTTAGTGGTAAAGACTTCCTTAAAATGCTGTCCTTTGAAGCCGTAATTGCAAAAAAACCCGCATGATTATCCTCTTCATTTAACAGAAAACGCTTACTGTCCGGAAGTTTCCCGCCACTCATCAATTGAAATTCTTCACTCAATACAAATGCCTCTATTTCAGAGGGCGCATAGCCGCAAGCGTAAAGTCCACCTACTAGAGCGCCTGCAGAGGTTCCTGCAATATAATCAATGGGAATACCACGTTCTTCAAGTGCTTTCAAAACGCCAATGTGCGCTAAACCAGTTGCACCCCCACCACTTAAAACTAATCCAACTCGCTTTTGCGCAACACAAAAATTACTCGTAAAACAAAATAGAAATAAGAATGCACCTAAAAACGTTTTCAATTTTGTTCTTTTGTACAAATTTAGGTTCTTAATTTATAAAAATGACAACACTTGATAATTTAACAAAAGATAACATTACGATTACTTTGAAATGCTTTTTTGGGTTCGAAGAAACACTCGCGGAGGAACTTAAAGAATTAGGCTACGATCACATTACTTTGTTAAATCGAGCCGTTCAAACTAAAGGAACATGGAAAGATGTGTATTTTTTGAATCTTCACACACGTTGTGCCATTTCCATATTGGTTGAGATTGTACAATTTAGAATCTTTGATGAACAGGACGTTTACAAAAAATCCGCACAAATTGATTGGACTTCATTTTTTCGAAGTAATCAAACTTTTGCCATAAAAGGAGCTGTAAATTCTGGCTTATTCAAAAACACCCATTTTCCTTTCTTATTAGTGAAAGACGCTATAGTGGATTGTTTTAGAAATAAAAATATGGAGCGTCCAAGTATTGAATTAAAGACACCAAACATATTAATTGATTTATACATTCGAGAAAATATGGTGACCTTATCAATAAACACAAGTGGTGCGCCTCTATTTCACAGAGGATATCGAATAGAAACTGGATCTGCACCTTTAAATGAGGTTGTTGCTGCGTGCCTCATACGGCTTTCCGGTTGGGATAGAAAAACAAGTTTTCTAGATCCTTTCTGTGGTTCTGGGACCATCTTAATAGAAGCAGCGTTGTTGGCTGCAGGTATTCCCTCCTCCATTGAAAGGCAACACTACGCCTTCAAAAATCTAAAGAATTTTAACGATCAAGTGTGGGAAACAATCTACAATGAAGCACCGAAAAATGCACGGTCCTTACCTTGTCGAATTTTTGGTTCTGATATTGCCGACGAAATGGTTTTAAAAACACGTGCCAATTTACGCGGGCTAAGTTTTGGAAAACACATCGCCATTTCGGCACTAGCCTATCATGAAATTCAAAGTCAGGAAGAAGCTATTTTTATTTTGACCAACCCACCTTATGGACAGCGATTAGAAGCTGATATTCTTGACTTATACTCGGGTATAGGTGACTGGTTAAAAAACACCATGAACCCATCCACCACATGGATTATTACGTCGAATGAAGACGGGCCGAAATCAATAGGGCTACGCCCTGGAAAAAAATATACGATTTACAACGGAGACATTCCATGTACTTTTAGATCATACGAAACCTTTAACGGAAGTTTAAAGGAGTTTAAAAGTAAGCACAATGAAACTTAAAAATGTCTAGCAGTTGTGATTAACGATTCGATATATCAACGTAGTCTCGTGCTGTTGCTCCTGTAAATATTTGTCTTGGACGTCCAATTGGTTCTTTATTTTCCGTCATTTCCTTCCAATGTGCCACCCAACCAGGCAATCTGCCAAGCGCAAACATTACGGTAAACATTTCTGTTGGAATTCCAAGTGCTTTATATATGATACCTGAATAGAAATCGACATTTGGGTATAAATTACGCTCAATAAAATACGGATCTTCAAGTGCTACTTTTTCTAATTTTTTTGCAATATCAAGAAGCGGATCATTAATTCCAAGCTTAACCAAAACCTCGTCACACGACTTTTTTATAATAGTGGCTCGTGGGTCAAAGTTTTTATAAACCCGATGTCCAAAACCCATTAATCGGAAAGGATCTTCTTTATCTTTTGCTTTTGCCACCCATTTGTCTACGTTACCTCCGTCATTATGAATATATTCGAGCATTTCGATTACCTCCTGGTTTGCGCCCCCGTGTAAAGGGCCCCAAAGTGCTGAAATACCTGCAGAAACGGCAGAGTACAAATTTGCCTGGGATGAACCCACCATGCGAACTGTTGAGGTTGAACAATTTTGTTCGTGATCTCCGTGTAGTATTAATAAGGTGTTTAAAGCTTGAACTACTACTGGATGAACATCATAGTCCTCTGTCGGCATAGAGAACATCATGTACAAGAAGTTTTTGCAATAACCGTATTCATTTTTTGGATACATGAAAGGATGGCTCAAGGAATTCTTGTAAGACCAAGCAGCAAGCGTGGGTAACTTGGCAATTATTCGGTGAATAGTTAAGTTCTTGGCTTCCTTGCTTCTGTTGGGATCTAAAGACTCTGGATAAAAAGTAGAAAGAGAGGAAATCATGGAAGACAAAACACCCATTGGATGCGCTTTGGAGGGATAGGCCTCAAAAAAACGCTTCATGTCTTCACTCACTAAGGTATGGCGTTTGATGCTTTTGTCGAACTCTAACAACTCATTTTTCGTAGGTAATTCACCGTAGATGAGTAGATGGGCAACCTCGATGAAATCTGCTTTTGCTGCTAATTCTTCAATTGCATAACCACGGTAACGAAGGACACCCTCCTCACCATCTAAAAAAGTAATCGCACTTTTGGCAGCACCTGTGTTTTTATAGCCAGAATCAATGGTAATGTAACCCGACAAATCCCTCAACTTGGAAATGTCTATTCCCTTTTCATTTTCTGAACCCAATACTACTGGAAGTTCATACATTTTACCGTCCAATTCTAATTTCGCAACTTCACTCATGATTTAAATTTGTAAAAATTATTATTGCCTAAAATTACAAAAGAAATTAGTGTCGAACTCAGTTAAAAGTGAAATAAATTTTAAATTTATATGAAAGTTAATACCATCTTAAAAAAATTACGTTTAACCCACTGAAAACCAAATAAATTATAGGTTTTCCTCAATAAACTGTAACATCATAGTAAATAAATGGTTTCTGGTATTTCCACCATAAATTCCATGATTTTTATTTGGATAAATAAACAAATCAAATTGCTTATCAGCTTTTACCATGGCATTAACCAATTCCATCGAATTTTGATAGTGCACATTATCATCTGCCGATCCATGTATAAGTAAAAACTTACCCTTCATTAATTTCACAAAATTAACGGGAGAGTTAGCATCATAGCCATCAGGATTTTCTTTTGGTGTTCGCATAAAACGTTCGGTATAAATATTGTCATAATTCCTCCAGTTTGTAACCGGCGCAACGGCTATTGCCATTTTAAATACATCAGCTCCTTTTGTAATTGCTAATGCTGCCATAAACCCGCCATAGCTCCACCCCATTACTCCGATTCGAGCAGGATCAACAAATGCAAATTTTTGTATTTCCATAGCCGAAGCGATTAAATCCTCCGTTTCTAATTTTCCTAATTGCAAATAGGTTGATTTTTTAAATGCAGCTCCTCTGTAAAGTGTACCCCGAGGCTCAATACAAATGACGACGTATCCTTTTTGAGTCAATAATTGATGATACATGTAATCGGTATTGTCCCAAGCGTCAACAACCTCGTTGTGTCCAGGCCCTCCATACAGCGTCATGTATACCGGGTATTTATTTGCCAAATTAAAGTTGGCGGGTTTCATAATCCAAGCATTCAAGGTATTTCCATTTACATTAAAAGTGATAAATTCTTTTTTACTAAGCGATAACTTCTCTAACTTACCCTTTAACAATTGATTTTCTTCTAAAATTTGGATTAAACTTCCATCATTTGTGTTGAGCGTTTGTGTTGGCGGTACGTTTGCCTCAGAGTGTGAAAGCACCATAAATTTCATTCCTAGTGTAAATTCTGCATCATTAGTTCCTGTTGCTGGAGAAATCAGACGCTTTGAGGTGCCGTCGCCCTGAATGGCACTAACGGTTTTAATCATCGGAGAAACTTCTGCCGCCGAAAAATAAATGGTGTTAGCGTTTTCATCGACGCCATATAAATCAATTACATCCCATTCGCCTTTAGTTATCTGGGTGCTAGTACCATTAAAATCAAGTTGATAAATATGATTAAACCCATCTGCCTCACTCGTTCTTAAAATGGCGTTTCCATCTTTTCGAATCAATAAGTTGTTGTCAATTTCAACGTAAGTGGTCGACTTTTCCTCGAAAAACATTTTGTGTTTCATTTTTTTTTCAGTCATGTCAACTAAATGATATTGTAATTGGTTTTGATGCCGATTAAGGGTCTGAAGGATAAGTTTGTTTGCCGTTTTTGACCAAGATAGTCGTGGAATATACTCGTATTCCCCAAGGTTAATGGGTGTCACAGTTCCATTTGAGACATTCAATAAATTTGCTGTTACTTTGCTGTTGTCCTCACCTGCTTTGGGGTATTTGTATTTGTATAATTCGGGATATAGGTCATTGTAGTAAGTCAAATTAAATTCCTTTACTGACTTCTCATCAAACCGTAAGAAAGCAATCCATTTGGAATCCGGCGACCAATCATATCCTTTGGTAATGCTAAATTCTTCCTCATAAACCCAATCGGTTGATCCGTTAATGATTTTATTTCTTTTTCCATCTTCTGTCATTTTTACGACTTTCCCATTCGCAACTTGCTTTACAAAAATGTCATTCCCAAAAATAAAAGAAACTGATTTTCCATCGGGTGAATACGCTGCCAAGGACTGAGGCGAATGTTTTTCGTCGAGTGGTGATAATTTTTTAGTGCCCAAATCATAGAGGTAATAAATCGCCGTAAAACTTCTGCGGTACACAGGCTTAATTTGCGTCATTAATAATATCTTAGTTTCGTCGCTGTTAAACTCGTAGTCATCGAAAGAAATTAATGAATCCTTGTAAACTAATGATTCATAGGCGACAATAAGGGTACCTTGATCGTTCGCATCCGACAATTTGTACTTAAAAATAGAACCATCTTCATTTGTCTTTGTGTAGTGCTCGCCATCCTTCATGGACTTAAACCCACCTACACTTTTTGGATAAAACTCATAATTTTTCCATATTTTTTCGACTGTAATATCTTGAGCATACAGCTGTAAACTCACTAAAAAGAATGCGCAAAAAATAATTTTCATAATATTTGTTTTTTAAGTGACGAAGATACTTGTTAAACTTTAATTAATATATAGGGCTAAAAAATTTAATCTTAAACAACCAATGTGGTGTGTTATTAACTAAATTTTAAATTACTTTTGTAAAATAAAATTTTTAACCATGAAAATAACCTCTACCCTACTTTTTTTCTTTGCTATTAATGCAGTAGTTGCACAAACTAATTGTAGCCAATTATTTATTTCAGAATACGTGGAAGGCTGGTCAAACAACAAAGCTCTTGAAATCTACAATCCTACTTCAGCCCCAATCGACTTGAGTCAATATTTTGTAACTCGTTACTCGAATGGGTCTTCGACTGCCACAGTAGCTAACTCCGTTCAATTAACCGGAATGGTTGGCGCACATGACGTGTATGTCGCTGTTTTAGAAAAACTAGACCCTATGGGAACCGGGCAAGAGGCACCAATTTGGGACTCCTTACAAGCAAGAGCAGATGGCTTTTATAGCCCTGTTTACAATACCTCCAATGCTTTCTATTGGAATGGTAATGATGCTGTTATGTTGGCAAAAGGAACTCTACCTGCATCCGCTACCGCATTAATAAATCCTACAAATGTCCCTGGTTTTGTGATTGTAGATATTTTTGGTAAAATCGGTCAGAACCCAGCAAACTCCTCAGGAAGCGCTGCAGGAAATGATGGTGCTTGGTCTTCGCAATTTCCATACAGCACAGGATTAGGGGAGTTGGTTACGAAAGATCATTCAATGATAAGAAAAATAACTATTGAAAAAGGTGTAAATACGCCGGTTTCGCATTTTGACCCTTTATTAGAATGGGATTCCATTCCAGCAGTAATTGTGAGATTAGATGCTAACGGAGATACTATTTATGGAACTAACGGTAACCCCATTTTAGATGGAAATTGGAACTCATTAGGGAGTCACGCCTGTAATTGTAATCCTGCAGCTATCAATGAAACAAGCGTTCCGGATTTAATTATGTTTCCAAATCCAACATCTGGTATCGTATATTTTAAAAACGCTCAAAACATTAAATCGGTTCAGTTAGTAAATGCTTTCGGTCAGCAAATGACATATAACACTTACGACAACAAAGCCAATTTGACGATTGATATAGATGGTCATAAAGGAGTTTATTTCTTGAGAATTACCATGAAAAATGGATCGCAAGAAATTAAAAAAGTAATTGTAAGATAATTTCTCACAATATATAAAAGCCGTTTAAAACGGCTTTTATTATTTTATTCTTCCAATGAAGACATACCTACTTATTTTTTCCTGCGTGTTATCTTTTTTTGTCGTAGGACAGAATAAAGGTTCGTTAAGCATCAAAGTTGTAGACGTAAATAGAGAAATCGTTGTTGGGGCTAAGGTAATTTTAACGAGTGAAACAGATCCCAATGCTATTTTCAAAGCCATTACATTATCAGATGGAACATGTAAAATTAGCAATTTAAGTTTCGGGGCTTACCAGGCCAATGCCAGTATGATTGGCTTTGAACCTATCGCACAACCCATAAAAATCTCAAAAACGGAGAATACATTAACGATCCTTCTTGGAGGGAACCAAGAATTTGAGGAAGTTAAAGTCATCGGAAATTTAGTCAATGAAGGAAATGTGCCTGTGGCCGTTACCAAAATATCCCTCCAAAAAATTGCAGAAGAATTAGGCTCGCGTGATCTACCCATGTTACTCAATGGAACCCCCGGCGTGTATGCTACTCAAACAGGTGGTGGAGACGGCGACGCACGAATTAATGTACGTGGTTTTGATCAACGAAATGTGGGCGTTATGATCGATGGAGTTCCAGTAAATGACATGGAAAATGGCGCTGTATATTGGTCAAATTGGTTTGGTCTCGATGCGATAACAGCACAAATGCAAGTTCAAAGAGGTTTAGGAGCAACCAAAATTGCCATGCCTTCAATCGGTGGAACGATTAATATCATTACACAAGGAATCGGAAATAAAAAAGGAGGAAGTTTTAAACAAGAATATGGAACAGGAAACTTGCTTAGATCCAGTTTTTCATACAATACAGGGATGACACCAAAAGGCTGGGGTGTAACGGTTTCAGCTTCCTACAAACAAGCTGATGGTTGGGTAGATGGAACATATAGTCAAGGATTATTTGGCTACGCAAAAATATCAAAAAAGATAAACTCTCATTTAATAACCCTTTCAGGATTTGCTGCCCCCCAAAAACACGGTCAACGTTCCTACACCCAAGCAATTCAATATTGGGATAAAGATGCCGCAAGAAATTTAGGAACAAGCATTGATACAAATATTCAATTATTTGATATGGGAATTCGATATAACCAACATTGGGGATATCGAACGGAAAACGGAAAAAGAGAGATACTGTCTGAACGCGAAAATTTTTATACTAAGCCACAACTAACCTTAAAGGACTTTTGGAAAGTAAATGATAAATTATCCGTTTCTAACATGGCCTATTTTTCAATAGGACGCGGCGGAGGAACAAGTATTTATAATTCTTCTGCAGTGCTTAGGGATTCCAATAATTTGATAAATTGGGATCTGATGGAAAAAGAAAATAAATTCAACTCCTTATTTGGCACCCCAAATATAGATCCTCTATACTCCCCTACTGAAATAAAATCAAGTCAGCTAATCATCGCAAGTATAAATAATCATTTTTGGGCGGGGTATTTAGGACAATTTAATTATGATTTGTCAAAGAAGGTAGAGTTGTCAGGCGGAATCGATTTGCGTTACTATGAAGGAAGGCATTATCAAGTGGTTTCAGATTTATTAGGCGGTGATTATTACTTAGATAATACTGATAAAAACGCTGCGACTCCTATGAAAAGAGTGGGCGATAAAATCGCTAAAAATACTTTTAATGCAGACCGAAGTGGATTAGTTCAATGGACGGGCGCATTCGGACAAATGTCTTACACAGGAGACAAACTATCGTTTTTTGTGAATGTTACTAGTATCTTAAACGGATATAAAGGCATTGATTATTTCCAGAAAAAAGTATTGGAAATAGGAGATACTACCTTTCGAATTGGCACAGGAGATACGATTCAATATCAAGGTCAAACCTATACCTCGGCATCCGAAGGGTTGGAAAATGACCAAACAGATTGGAAATTCTTGCCTGGCTATACACTAAAAGGTGGTGTGGCTTATTCCGGAGATGAATATTCAAGTACCTACGTCAACTTAGGATATTTAAATCGAACACCTCAATTTTCAAATGTAATCGATAACAACACCAATGCATTCTTTGGCACCTTCACCAACGAACTCATTTTGGCACTTGAAGGAGGAATGAAATATGCCGACAATAAATTTGGCATTAATTTAAATGGCTATGCAACAAATTGGAAAAACAAACCATTCCCATATGGCGTTTCCGTACCAGATCCTAATGACCCAACAGAATCTATTCGCGTGAACATAAACGGAATGGATGCCATTCACCTTGGAGGCGAACTTGATATCGCATTCAACATCACTAAAAAGTTAAGTGCCGAATTCATGGTGTCATATGGCAACTGGTATTGGAATTCAGACAAGACCGTTCTTATCCCGCAGTATGATTCACTGGAAATAACCTTTGATGCCAAAGGAGTTCACGTAGGTGATGCCGCACAAACAGCTTTATCCGCTTCTATTCGATATGAACCCTTTAATAATTTTTATGTTAAAGTACAATCACAGTATTTTGATCGATACTATTCCAATTTTGATCCTTTTTCGTTACAAGGCGATAACGCCGGAAGAGAATCTTGGGTAATGCCTTCTTATTTTCTATTAAATCTATTTGCTGGTTATAAATTCCCACTTAAAACAACCACCCTAATTGCTAGTGGTTCCATCACCAATTTATTAAATACACAATATATTTCCGATGCCACGAACAATGCAAACGATGTTTATAATACCTTTGATGCACAATCAGCTACCGTTATGTTTGGTGGAGGTTTTCGCTTTAATGTCGCTATTGGTCTTCAATTTTAAGAATTAAACTCAATTAAATGAAAAAAATCATTCTAAGTTTATCAATTATCGCATCTTCAACTGCGTTGTTTGCACAAAACATTGCCACCGCTCGAAACGCCGGTATTGGCCAAACAGTCACAGTCACTGGTGTATCTTCTAATGGTGCTGAACTAGGTGCTATTCGCTACATACAAGACGGAACCGCAGCAATTCCCTGTTATGGAAATAACCTTAGCAGCATATTAAAAGGTGATTCTATCACAGCTACAGGTGTATTATTTGACTTCAACGGGCTATTAGAAATTTCCCCAACAAGTTCATTTACCAACCACGGCCCAACTACCAATAATATCCCTCTTAATATACCAATTACAAGTGCGGGAGAACCTTTAGAGGCTCAACTTGTGACAATTGAAAACGTGACGTTTGTACAAAGTGGTACATTCGCAGCAGGAAACAGTACTGTTCAAATTTCAGATGGAACGAATACATTAGATGTTCGCATAAACGGGACAACAAATATTGATGGTAGCGCAATCCTAGCTGGTCCAGTTACCATAACAGGGGTGCTTGGTCAATTTAATGCAAATTATCAAATTGTTCCAAGAAGCACGAACGATATCGTAGCTTATGTAGCGCCATTAAATGAAATTAATGTAAAAATTAATGGGGCAACAGTACTAAACAATGGTTCATACATCATTGGAAATACCGCAATTAATTCCATTACAATAGAAAATACAGGCGTTCAAAACCTTAGCGTAACAGCAGCAACCCTTTCTGGAGTTAATGCTGCCGATTATACAACCAACCTAAATACAGCAACTATTCCGGGTGGAGCTAACCAAAACTACACACTGAATTTTAACCCAGCAGGACCTGGTTCAAGGTATGCCTCTATTTCTATTAGTAATTCAGACATTGACGAAAATCCATACCTGATTAATTTCATTGCTGTTGGAAATGACAATTTAGCTACTGAACCAACTAGTAATCCAAGCAGCTTAACATTTTCAAATGTACAAGCATACACGCTTGCTGGAGCATACAATGACGGAGTAAATGCAGAAAAGTACATCGTTCTTTGGAAAAATGGCGGAGCTATTACTGCCGTTCCAACAGATGGAAGCTCTTATTTGAGAGGCGATGTCATTGGTGATGCTAAAGTGGCATACATAGGTCCGGGAACATCCTTTACACCTAGAGGAATTATTGCAAATCAATCCTATCATTTTGCTGTTTTTGCCTTTAATGGTCCGGCTGGATTTGAGAATTACAAAACAACTGGTCCTGCAATTGGAAATACCAGTAGTACAGGACTTGCAATCGGGAATTATTATGCAGCAATGAATTCATCTTCACCCACCTTTTTGTCGAGCTTATCTAACCTTATCAATCCGCACACTGTTATCAGTTACTTCAATTACAAACAAACGGTTATGAATCAATTTGAGGTGAGGGACACCACAAATGGTCAATCGTTTGTGATTTGTGCTTATTCAGGCGAAAGAAAAGTATTTAATGATCCTTTTGATTGGACAACACAAGGTTACTCTCGAGAACATAGCTATTGCCATTCTTGGATGCCAACATTTCCAGCTGATAATCCTGAATTAATGGAATACAGCGATCAACATAATTTATATCCAACGAATTTACAGAATGCAAACACCCCTCGAAGTAATCTGCCTTTAATGGACATTACAGGTAATGTTGTATTCACCTATTTAGAAGGAAGTGTTGGTTACAATGGAGCGCAAATGGTCTACGAACCAAGAGCGTCGCAAAAAGGAAATGCAGCTCGTGCAATATTTTACATGGCCACTTGCTATAATGGTATCAGTGGAAATAATTGGTCACTGCCTCAATACCAAGATCAAACATCATTGAAAAATTGGCATTTTGCAGATTTACCGGACAATTATGAAATAGCTAGACAAGAATATATTTTTAGTACGCAAGGAAATAGAAATCCATTCATCGATTCAGTTAATTATGCTTGTCACGTCAATTTTTCAAACATGACTTATTTAGCTGTTGATTGTAATGTGGGATTAGAAGAGCAATTAGCTATGAACTTTAGCGTATTCCCTGTTCCATCTAATGGTAAAGTATTCGCACAAGTAAATGGTTTGAACATTACTGGGTATGTTGTAACGGATATACTTGGAAAAACTATACTACAAAATAACATGCTTAACGCGGCTGTTTTAGAACTAGATGGCAACCAACTAAAAGCCGGAAAGTATATAATTGAAGTAAGTACAGAACTTGGAAAAACCAACCGTTCTTTTATCATTGAATAATGAATAAGCTAATTTGGATTTTATGTTTAGGAGCAAGCCTTGTGGCTTGCTCTTCGCATTTAGTCCTGCACCAAACCACACTCGTACCAGTCTCCAAAGATGGTATGAGTATTTCAGAAACCGAACAAGTAATCAAGCCATACAGAGATTCAATGTCAAAAATGATGAACATTCATGTCGGAAACTCACCTGTAAACTTTATTATGGAGCGCCCCTCCTCGAATTTAATGAACTGGGTAGCAGATGCCTTGTTTGTCAATCAAACAAAAACAATTCGCTTAACCCAACCCGTATTTTGTCTGTTAAATTTTGGTGGTATTCGTTCTACCTTAAATAAAGGGGAAATATTGATGGGAGACATGTTCAAACTAATGCCATTTGACAATTTAATTACATGGGTTGAAGTTCCTGTTGAGGTATTACCTGAAATCGCTACCCTTCTACTAAAAACAGGCGGAGAACCCTTATCCAATGCCTACTTGGAGAATGGCCAACTACACGTTAACGGACTAAACCAAAACCATACACATGTATGGATTATCACCTCAGATTACTTAGCAAATGGAGGCGACAACATGCTCTTTTTTAAAAAAGGGACCAACTACACGAAATACACCAAAACACTAAGAGACGCTCTGATTGAAGAAGCAATGTTCCAAGGAGATTTAATTGAAACAACAGATAAAAGAATTCGGTAATGGAAAGACGGGGATTTTTAAAAAAAGCTGGACTAGGCATAACAGCAATGGCAGTTGTTCAACAAGGATTTGGACAAACCTTGGTAAAAAAAAGTAAGCGAATTACCATTTTGCATACCAATGACACCCATTCCAACATTGATCCCTTTCCTGACAACCACCCTAAATACCCAGGCATGGGGGGTGTTGCTAAAAGACATTCCATAATCAAAAAAATAAGAAGTGAAGAACAACACGTTTTGTTATTTGATGCCGGTGATATTTTTCAAGGCACACCTTATTTCAATACCTTCAAAGGACATTTAGAAATGAAGCTCATGACGGCCATGGGCTACGATGCTGCAACAATGGGCAACCATGACTTTGACATTGGATTAGAAGGTTTTTTGAGCGCTCAAGAACACGCCAACTTTCCATTTTTGTGCTCCAATTATGATTTTACCGATACCATTTTGAATGGAAAAACGAAAAAAAATACCGTTTTCTACAAAGGCGGAATAAAAATTGGCGTATTTGGAATTGGCGTAAATTTATCCAGCCTCGTACCCGATGCAAATTATGGAAAAATGATTTACAAAGATCCTTTTGAAACTGCCAATGAACAAGCAGCGGAATTAAAAGCGAAGGGTTGCGATTTAATTATTTGCCTTTCTCACTTGGGGTATGAATACAAAGACGATAAACCATCTGATCGCTTAATGGCAAAAAAAACAAGAAATATACACCTGATTCTTGGTGGCCACACGCACACCTTCCTGGAGCGACCTTTATTAGAAAAAAACTTAGATGGAGACCCCATTCTTATCAACCAAACAGGATGGGGAGGAATAAATCTTGGGCGAATTGATCTTGATTTTGATCAACAATTATTTAGCGCAGATACAATCAAAGTAGTATAGATAATGACTTATTGAAATATACATTTCGAATTATGCTCCATTTAATTGGATAATTTTTCACGCCTAAAATAAGTTGCTCTTCCAAGCCAACTTAATAATTATAACTGATTTTCACAAAGACGTAAACAGAGAAATTTGGTATCTTCGTAAAAATTTAAATCATGACTGACAAACCTATTCGTGTACGCTTTGCCCCTTCTCCAACAGGACCACTTCACATGGGCGGTGTGCGAACAGCAATGTATAATTACCTATTTGCTAAAAAACATAACGGGACATTTATCATTCGGATTGAAGATACCGATCAGGCACGCTTTGTTGAAGGCGCACAAGATTACATCATGGATGCTATGGAATGGTGTGGTATAATGCCGACAGAAGGCCCCGGAATTGGAGGAGATTATGGGCCGTATGTGCAATCCGAAAGAAAAGAAATGTATAAGCCATTTGCAGAAACATTAATTGCCACCGAAAAAGCATATTATGCTTTTGATACACCTGAGGAATTAGAAGCGATGCGAGAAAAATCAAAACAGATGGGTATGCCGAATTGGCAATACAATAGCGTAACAAGAGCGAGTTTAAGAAATTCCATTACCTTGCCACAATCAGAGGTAATACAATTATTAAGCGATGGTGCGCCTTACGTTATTAGAATGAAAATGCCTCGAAATGTAGATATCCGCTTTCACGACATCATTCGTGGATGGGTCGTGGTTAACACCAATAATTTAGATGATAAAGTACTCTTCAAAAGCGATGGAATGCCTACCTATCATTTAGCTAATATTGTTGATGACCATACCATGAAAATCAGCCACGTAATTCGAGGGGAAGAATGGTTGCCATCAGCACCTTTGCATGTTATGCTATATGAGGCCTTTGGTTGGGAGTGCCCTTTGTTTGCACATTTACCTCTTCTTTTACGACCCGACGGGAACGGAAAATTGTCTAAGCGAGATGGCGATCGTTTAGGATTCCCTGTTTTTCCAACAAACTGGACGACGGCAGAAGGTGAATTATATTCGGGCTATCGAGAAAAAGGTTATTACCCAAGTGCATTCATTAATATGCTTGCCTTATTAGGTTGGAACCCGGGTACAGCCCAAGAACTTTTCACCCTAGATGAATTAGTGGAAGCCTTTACTTTAGAAAGGGTTTCCAAGTCGGGGGCAAAATTTGATCCTGATAAAACCAGTTGGTTTCAACAACAATACCTGCGCGCCCAAACTGACGAACAATTAGCAATCGAACTTAAAATACTTTTACCTGAGCTGAAACAATCACAAGAGCAATTAAAAACAATCTGTGGCCTCATGAAAGAAAGAGCAACGTTTGTACAAGATATTTATAGCGATGGACACTATTTATTCGCGCAGACAAATGATTGGGATAGCGAAACTATTAGAAAAAAATGGAAGATAGACACCACTCCATTACTGAAAGGATGGCACGATGAAATCGCCACGTTAACCACTTTTGATGCTGCTTCCATCGAAGTGGCCTTTAAGCGGTATTTAGAGGAACAATCGGTTGGAATAGGCGCAGTTCTGCTCCCCTTTCGTTTGGCTGTAACAGGCGTTGGTGCAGGACCAGGCATGTTTGATATAGCAGCTTTTTTAGGCAAAGAAGACGTTTTAAACCGCATGCATATTGGGATAACTACCATTCAAAAAATTTTAAATGAAGCATAGCATTGAGGTTACTGGAATTAAATTGTATGCGTTTCATGGCTGCATGGACGAGGAGGCGCGAATTGGAGGAAACTATATAGTAGATGTTTACCTTGAAACAGACTTCTCGGAAGCAGCACTGAACGATGAATTAAGCCAAACCATTGATTATGTGCAAATAAATGCCATTGTAACGACAGAAATGGCGATTCGTTCTAAGTTGATTGAACATGTTGGTCAACGAATATGGACTAGATTAACGAATGAAATCAACGGTATCATCTACTTAAAATTAAAAATACGAAAATTAATTCCTCCGATAAATGGAAACGTTGATGAGGTGGCAATATGCATTGAAGGGGCAGTAACTTCTTCGCATAAAAAAAACGCATAGCTTAGAAAATTATCTAATTACTATGCGTTTTATGCCTGAATCTTAAACGCTTAGAAATCTTTAACGGCACGTGAATTAAAGCCATTATTTGGGCACTTAAAATTAGATGGATAAGCGGCGTTCACTCCAAACTGACAAGCCCAAGGAAAATTACCATTCTTTGTTGAGGACCAATAATACCAGTTCCTAAAAGTTCCTAAACTTGCCTTTTTTGTGTAGATAAGTTGCAATTCCTCTTTATTTGGAAGACGCCAACCAGCACCGCCTTCACTACAGGTAGCGACAACCTCTAGCGATTCAACGTAATCAAGGTAATCAGTACTTATAACTTGATCAACTTTTGCAACGACTAAACCGTGTAAACCTCCATCGCTTACTTTGATAACAATACCGCCGTGTGCTTCTTCACCGACTGAATAAGAAATAGGACGATCTGCTTTATTACAAGATGTTGCAGCCAACGCTAAAACAACAACCAAAACAATTGAATTGATTTTCATAAAAATAATTTTTAAATGTTAATAAATGGATTTCAGTAATGACCTCTGATAATTTGATTACGGAGGCAGTATATTTTGAGTTGCCTGTTTTAATTAAGTAGATGAAAAATAAAAATAGGGGTGAATTAAAATGACATTAGTTAATCTATTCTTATTACGCGTGTTTTAATACTGTTTTCAGACCAAATTAATGTGAAAAAACGAATTCGATTTAAGGGAGTTCACATATTTTAATTAATTATTATACCTTTAACTTTAAAACGGACTAGTTACCTTAGATGATATGAAAAAATTATTTTGGTTAGTATTAATAATTGGCTTAGTAGTTGCATTTATGACAAATCCAAACGAGCAGGATTTTCAAGAATTTCTTATCGAAAAGTATAAAAAAGAAAATAAAGAAAGTGGTCTTTTAAAGGATTTATTGGATAAACTAGCAACGCCAGCTGCTTTTTTGACCACATTAAGCTTAAAAATGGAGGACTATAAATTGTGTTCTACGTACACGATTAAGAATATAAATGGTAAACAAGAAACGTACCTTGGATTATATAAAAAATTCGTAAAACTGTAATCGCTTAGATTTTTAGAAAAGTAAATTATCAATTCAACTTTAAAATTATTCCTTATGAAAACTCTTTTTATTACCATTTTACTTTTTTGTTCAATGAATGCCTTTGGACAAGTTGTTTACGCAGTTGACTCCAAATACGATGCCGATGTAAAAGTATTTGTTGCCTCCTCGAAATACGATGCCGATCTAATCGTTTTCAAATGTTCCTCAAAATACGATGCAACAGATAACAAAGGCTTGTGGTTTTTTGCATCTAGTAAGTACGATGCAAAAAAGAAAATCTTTTTTTGTTCCAGTAAATACGATGCGGATTTGATTATTTATTTTTCCGATAGTAAATACGACGCGCAATGGAGAACAAATTCAAAAAAGGCACTGATGTATTAATTCAATCTTGAATTGATAACACAGCTAATTACCGATTAACGGTACGCTTAATGGCGGTAATCAAGCGATTTACATTAGGTAAAGCCTCCTCAATTAAAGTTGGTGAAAAGGCAAATGGTGTATCCGTTTGCGTTACCCTTTGTACGGGAGCATCAAGGTAATCAAACGCGTAACGCTGCAAATGATAGGCAATTTCGGAAGAAATTGAAGCCAAAGGCCATGACTCTTCGAGCACCACACAACGGTTCGTTTTCTTAACGGATTCGACAACTGTTTGATAGTCAATCGGACGAATAGTTCTCAAATCGATTACTTCAACGCTAATATTTTCCTTTGCTAATAATTCGGCCGCCTCGTAGGCAACTTTAATTATTTTACCAAAGGAAACAACCGTAACATCTGTTCCTTTCCTTTTGATATCCGCAACACCTATTGGTATAATGTATTCGCCTTCAGGTACCTCCCCTTTGTCGCCATACATTTTTTCAGACTCTAAAAAGACTACTGGATCATTATCGCGAATTGCGGACTTCAGTAAACCTTTTGCATCTGCCGGACAAGATGGTGTAATTACTTTTAATCCCGGTACATGCGCATAAAATGCTTCAAAACTTTGTGAATGCGTAGCGCCTAATTGTCCAGCAGGGCCATTTCCTCCTCTAAAAACAATCGGACAACTGTATTGCCCACCTGACATTTGAAGCATTTTTGCAGCAGAATTTATTATTTGATCTGCTGCAAGTATGGCAAAATTCCACGTCATAAATTCAACAATTGGACGTAAACCATTCATTGAAGCGCCAACGGCAATTCCAGAAAACCCCAACTCAGCGATTGGCGTGTCGATTACACGTTTTGGACCAAATTCGTCAAGCATTCCTTGTGAAACCTTGTATGCACCGTTGTATTCAGCGACTTCCTCACCTAAGAGAAAGACCGTCCTATCCATGCGCATTTCTTCACACATTGCTTCTTTTAGCGCCTCTCGAAATTGAATTGTTTTCATAATAATAGAAAGATAATCGAGTACAAAGTTAATAACTTTTAACGCAATATAAACACATGGATTACGCCACCATTAATTTCCCCAATTTAGATTTATCAAATTGAGCTCGCGCGTAGGTTATATCCACATGCAAGAGTTTTGTTTTACTAGAAGGCAAATCGTACATTGCCGTCATTAAGATGGCTTCACAAATCGATCGAAGTCCCCTGGCACCCAGATTAAACGCAGACGCTTTTTCAACAATCAAATCGAACACTTCTTTGTCAAAGGTCAACTTAATGCCATCTAGCTCAAACAGTTTAACAAATTGCTTAATGAGGGCATTTTTGGGCTCAGTAAGTATTCTTTTTAATGCCTCTGCACTTAAGGGCTCAAGATAAGATAGAACAGGAAAGCGACCAATTAATTCCGGTATTAGTCCAAATGTTCTTAAATCAGCAGGCGAAATATTTTCTAACAGGGCATCCGTATCGTGGTAACCCTGATCTTCTGTTGAGAATCCAATTGTTTGTCTATTTACTCGATTGGCAATTATTTTTTCAACACCATCAAAAGCACCTCCACAAATAAAAAGAATATTCTTCGTGTCTACTGAAATCATTTTTTGTTCCGGGTGTTTTCTTCCTCCTTGCGGAGGCACATTAACCACGGAACCTTCTAACAATTTAAGTAAAGCCTGCTGTACTCCTTCACCCGATACATCTCTCGTAATGGATGGGTTATCACTTTTTCTAGCAATTTTATCAATTTCATCAATAAAAACAATTCCCTTTTGAGCTAAATCGACGTTATAATCTGCTGCTTGCAATAAACGTGACAAAATACTTTCTACATCCTCTCCAACATAACCTGCCTCTGTTAAAACCGTTGCATCAGCAATGCAAAAAGGAACATCTAAAAGTTTAGCAATTGTTTTAGCTAACAGTGTTTTTCCCGTTCCCGTTCTTCCTACTAAAACAACATTTGACTTTTCGATTTCAACATCGTCGGTAACTTTTTGGTCATCTAAACGCTTGTAATGATTGTAAACAGCAACAGCCAATACTTTTTTGGCAGTATCTTGACCAATGATGTATTCATCGAGGCGTTTTTTTATCTCTAGCGGCTTAAGCACTTTATGCTTTGTTGAGGCACTTAAATTCAAAGAAGATTTTAATTTCTCTTCTCCTCTGACAATGTTCACCGCTTGTAGTGCACAACTATCGCAAATGTGTCCAGAGGCACCAGCGATTAAAATCGTAACATCCTTGCGTTCTGCTCCACAAAAAGAACAATGCGCGTCATTTTTAGCCATTACTTTTTATTTAGGATTTCTAAGTAACACCTCGTCCACCATTCCATATTCTTTCGCCTCGCTTGCTGTCATCCAATAATCCCTATCAGAATCAATGGAAACCTTTTTAAAGGTTTGTTTAGAGTGGAGGGCCAAAATATCATAAAGTTCTTTTTTCAACTTAAGAATTTCCCTTGTTGTAATTTCTATATCTGATGCCTGTCCTTGAGCACCTCCTAAGGGTTGGTGAATCATCACGCGTGAATGTTTTAAGGCACTCCGTTTTCCCTCTGCGCCTGCACATAGCAGCACAGCACCCATGGAAGCGGCTATACCTGTACAAATTGTTGCAACATCCGGACGAATGTACTGCATCGTATCATAAATCCCTAAACCTGCATAAACAGATCCTCCGGGTGAATTCATGTAAATTTGAATATCTTTTTTAGGATCAACAGATTCCAAAAATAGTAATTGCGCATTGATAATATTTGCAACTTGGTCATTAATTCCTGTTCCCAAGAAAATAATTCTGTCCATCATTAATCTTGAGAAAACATCCATCTGTGTCATATTCATTGGACGTTCCTCTATAATGTATGGTGTCATAGACGATTCTATGTAGTGATCAACGCTTAAGCTATTAAGCCCCATGTGTTTTGTTGCATACTTTCTGAATTCATTGTTGTCGAACATACCCCTATTTTAATGTGAATTTCAAAAATAACCAATTGCAACGATACCCTTATCACAATAGATACTAAATTTACCATTTTGCACCAAAATAATGCTACCTGCCTTCATAAAAGATAAACGAATTCTTCTTTCAACATTAAATTGGGGCTACGGCCATTTATCTCGGTGTATTCCGATAATACAAATTTTACTAAAAAATAATAATACACTTTTTTATGCCGGAAGAGAAAGTGACTTTGTTGTTTTGCAAGAATACTTTTCTCATTCCATTACTTATCTAAAACATGCCCCCTACCCATTCCAATTTGGCGATGATGGCTTTCGATTGATTCGCTTAGTTCCCTCTATTGGCATTTTATATAAACGTTACAAGCAGGAATTAAAAAGCGTTACGCAACTTGTAGAACAGCACGAAATCAATTTAGTACTTTCCGATCACCGCTATGGTTTTCGAACAGTAAATTGTCCAAGCATTTTTATCACCCATCAATGTTATTTACCGTTGCCAAAAATAGCATGGCCTATCCAGGCGTTGCATCAATTTTTCATGAAAAAATTCAATACCATTTGGATTGTAGATGACGCAAAAATAAATCTTGCAGGTAAATTAGCTCGAACACGTAATGCGAATTCCATCTATATTGGTTTACAATCGCGATTTGAGGAGCAAGTAAACGAAATTGATGTTATAAAAGATATTCAATGCATCTTATTAATTAGTGGCCCTATTGAATTTTCAGCAGCACTCATCAATCACTTTAGAGGTGCATTTCATGCCATCCATGGAGAAAAGTACCTTATTGGATCAATCGAATGCATGGCCATTATACCCGACGACTTGTTAGTATATTTCAAACTAAATACGAGTTGGAAAACGAATGATGCGCTACTACTTCGAGCGAAACTTATCATGTCCTATTGCGGGTACTCAACACTTATGGACACGACATTTTTGAAGTGTCAAACCATGTTGATACCAACTAAAGGACAAGGTGAGCAGGAGTATTTAGCGAGCATGAAAAAAGCCCCCGTCATTGACGAGGGCTTTAAAATTTAGTTGGATAAACTACTAACTTGAGTTATGTTATTAATTTACCGCAGCTGAGAAACTTGCGTCCCCCATCATCTTAATAAATTCTCTGTCTCTCGACGCTTTCGACTTCAATCCCGGATTTTTTGCAAAGGCAGACTTTAAGCAGCTAACCACAGCATCAACACCAGCGTTGCTTCTTGAAGCTATAATTGCTTTGAGGTAGTGGCCGTCTGCAGACTCTTTGTCCATACTTGCAGCGATGGTCTTACTTGCTTCATCTAGCTTATTTGATAGTATTAGCGCTAATGCTTTATTGTAAGAAGCATCAGAACCAAAACCTGAAACAGCAGCAGAATAATTACCTTCTAGCACAGCAATAATTGCGTTGTTGTAAGACGTTTGATTTGATTTATCTTTCACTTGACCTAATAATTTTTTAGCTGTTACTCTATCACCATTTGACATGGCAACACCCGCTAAGTTATTTTTAGACATTCCGTTATCCATTAAATTATTTGCTTTTTCGAGGCTAACTTTGGCTTCGGAAACTTTATTTTGCATGTATTTAACAGCACCTAGGTTATTGTGTGTTCTATAATCAGAAGGAAAAGCAGCTGCAGCAGCCTGATAGATACGTGCTTTTTCGGCGATATCTTTTGTTAATTTTCCCGCTGTAAATAACATTTCTTCTACATTTAAAACAGAAGGATTGGTTGAAGCTGCAGAAACTAATTCAGCATCCGTCCAGCCTTTCTCTGTATAATTAACAGTAATTTCCGATCTTCTAATCATTGGAAACACGTCTTTTTCCAATTCCTTCCAACCTTTTCCTAGTGCTAACATTTGCTTTTCTCTTTCAGCAGGATCGGCAGACATCTGAATAACCCTTAAAAACAATGCTTTATCTGATTCTGAAACAGAAGTTGTGGTTGCTAATTGGGATTGAAAACCAACAAAATCCTCTCCTAAACCTGCAATTGAATACATCGTTGTATCGGCATACATCATCATTTTCGCTTTGCTCATTAAATCAGTAAATGCTTTTCGAGCCATTAGTGAACGCTCTTTAGACAAAGTTCCGTTCTTTGTTTCTTCGCCGTCTGGCGATGCGTAACCCTTAACATCAATTGAATTGATGGTAATTTTACTATTAGCTTGAGCAGTTGTTAACCAAATTACCAAATCAAGTATGTCCTTATCCGTTAATTCTGTTTTACGTACATTTGATTTTCCCTTCTCAAAATTCATTGAAGCGGAAATGTTTTTATCTAAAGACCGTACAATCTTATCGTCTGCGAGTAACATCATAAACTCAGGACGAACCAACAGGGGCGTAATGATCGTTCCATCTGCTATTTTTGTTACCGGAAGGGCGTCTTTTTCTTTTGTTCCCTTGTAAATTTTACCCGTTAGCTTTAAATCAGCTGCCTCCATCGATGGATCATAGGCAACAACATCTTCAAATGTGGCTGTTCCACCTGGCTTGAAGGTAATCACTTGTCCATTTCCTGTAGCTTTTTCTCCTTGGATAGTCCATGTTGACAATTTCGCATTACCCAAAGTAGGCGTGATTTCGACTTTTACTTTCTTTTTTATTCCTTTTTCCGGAATAGTTACTGTTACCGATGTTTTCACATTATCCCCATGCATTTCGAGAGGATTCGGAGTTACCGTGTAAGTTACGTCCTTGAGTAGGTCACAACTTGGGAAAACCATACACAACATTAAAAATAGGTAAACGAATAAAAAATTTGATTTCATAATAAATATTTTAAAATTACGAGCAAATGTAACGATTAATAATTAAACACGAAATAAACAACAACTAAATGATAAAAAGACTATTTTTTTTTATCCAATATTTGGGAAAGAGGAATGCTTACAAAGTCGCGCGAATCGATTAAAGGATGAGGAATAGTTAAGCGAACATGATTAATAATTTCTTGATTAAATAATAAAATATCAATGTCGATGATCCGGTCTTTATAAATTCCATTTGATTTCTCTGTTCGACCCAACTCTTTTTCTATTTCTTCGATTCCATCTAACAGTTCAAAAGGATCAAAAACAGTCGACAACTTTACCGCCATATTTACAAAGTCGTTGGGTGACATAAACCCTTGAGGCGAAGAATAAACTAAATTTGATTTTTTGCTAACTGCTCCAATTTTCGTTTCGATAAGTAAAATCGCTTTTTGAAGATTGGCAATCTTGTCGCCTATGTTACTTCCCAGTCCTAAATAAACAATATTTAGTTCTCTTTCCATTGAAGACTATTAACAAAATAGAGTAAATCAACCTTTAAATACTCGAGTGAAGGACGTAAACTGTCATAATTTGGCTTACAATTGAGCAATACTTCTCCACGCATGAAATGGGAAGTTGAATCAGTTAAGTAAAATTGATAGTTCGTGGCAACATTCCCTTTTAGTGTAAAAAAAGTGCCAAACACCCTTCTTTTCGGATCAATAATTTGCTGAAAATCAATTCTATCTGCCTTTATTTTATGATCATCTATAAAATCATTGGAAATATTAATCAGTTGCGCAAGTGAATCCTTGGTGTCAAATGATTTGTAAAACAAGTATAAAGTTCCGTTAATTGGTCCGAGATCAATTTCTTGCGCACATTGCCCTTTGTTATCGGTTAATACCGTTTTTAGGGTAAATATATTTGCCGATTTGACCCAAGCAAAACAAGCCGCTTTTTCGTCGTGATAAGCATGTTCAGGAAGGTTAATTCTGAGATAAGTAGGCGGCTTAGGAATAAAAACCTCTTTCTGAACTAAAAAGCTGCGAACTAGAAAAATAACACCAATAAATACAACTATGCTCAAAAACATCACGCCTTTTTTAGCCGACAACAATTTCTTTAGCATTAGATACGATTAATTAACACCTTAACGGATTTAACACGCCGTTTATCGGAGGATTCAACTATTAATTTGAAATTCCCTTGAACAATAAACTCTTTATTTTTCATTATCCTTCCTGCTTGTTCGATTATAAAACCACCGATTGTCTCAGCGTCTCCTTTTACTGCCTCAAACTCTTTTCCGTCGTTACCAATTACCTTGTAAAAATCATTTAAGGTCGTACGCCCTTCGAATACAAACGTATTTTCGTCTATTTTTTCAAAAGAAATTACATCGTCATCGAACTCATCGGTAATGTCACCTACAATTTCCTCTAGAATATCTTCCAAAGTAATTAAGCCACAAGCACCACCATATTCGTCAACCACAACAGCAAGGTGCATTTTCATGCTTCTAAATTCTTGGAGTAAATCATTTAGTTTTTTATTTTCAGGAATAAAAAAAGGTTTTCTTATGACTTCCACCCAACTAAAACTTTCCTCTTTTGATAAATGCGGCAGAAGGTCTTTGATGTAAAGAATTCCAATAACATTATCCGTATTCTCCTTGTAAACAGGAATTCGGGAATATCCAGCCTCTAAGACAAAATAGAGGACTTCCTTGAAACTGATTTCAGCAGAAAGTGCAGCTATCTCAATTCTGGGCTTCATAATTTGGGATGCTTCGGTACGGCCAAATTTTACAATACCTTCCAACAACTTTTGCTCATCCTCAGAAGTAGAACTTTCTTTTGTTAGGGCAATTGCATGTTCAAGTTCGACGGCAGAAATTTGAACAGGCTTTTTTTTTACCCGAGATATAAATTTACTTCCGCTAACCAATGATAATTTTAACCAAGATACAGGGGGGGTTCTACTAATAATATACAATGGTCTTGCTACCCAACGGGAAACCCTCTCTGCGTTATTTGTGGCATAAATCTTAGGAATTACCTCTCCAATCAATAAAAGCATGAACGTAATGCCAACAACCTCAATTAAAAATCGCGCAAGTTCATTTCCTTTTTGAATAGGGAAATTTTCCTCCAGAATAAAAGTGGATAATATGACAATTCCAACGATTACGAAATTATTGACAATTAAAATGGTAGCTAATAAATCCCTCGGGTTTGCCAATAACTGAATAATCGTCTGCGCCTCTTTAGAATTCTCTGCCTTCAGCTTATTGCTCTCATCAGGATTAATAGAAAAAAGCGCTGACTCAGACCCCGACATAACGGCGCAACAAAATAGAAGAAAAATAACAATTAAAGCATAAATAATTGTTTCTATGCTAATTCCTGCTTGGGTAATATCTAGAAGGAGTAAACTGGGAGGTTCGATAATGCTCATTCGATTTAAAATGGTAAAACATCTTCATCCTCAGTAGATAAATCCACAAGACTGCTGGTGATTGGCTTTTCTTCCTCTTTGCGATAAGGCGCTGATGGTGACTCTTTACTTTCTAATCGAGATAAAATAGTCATCTCATCGGCGATTACCTCCGTATTGTAACGGATTGTTCCCTCTTTGTCCTGCCAAGATCTTTTTTTAAGTTTGCCCTCAACGTATATTTTTGTTCCTTTACGAATATATTTTTCAGCTATTTCTGCTAGACCTCTCCATAAAACCACATCGTGCCAATCGGTAATTTCTTTCTTTTCACCCGACTGCTTATCGGTGTACGTTTCTGATGTTGCAATAGAAAATGTAGCAACGACAACACCATTATCTAGTCTCCTAACCTCAGGGTCTTTGCCTAAATTACCAATTAAAATTACCTTGTTAACACTACCACTCATCACTACAAATATAACTTATTATTTCTTTTTAAATACTTTTTTTGCTTTCGTTTTTTGAGGTTGATTTTCCGCGATAGTAAGGCATTCCTCCAACGTTATCGATTCAAGGTTGGCATCTTTGGGAAGCTTATAATTCAATTTTCCAATTTTAAGGTAAACACCGTATTTCCCGTTAAGTAAAAAAACATCATCGCGCCCATCAAAATGTTTAACGAGTCTATTGGCGTCTTGCTCCTTCTTTAGTATAATTAATTCAATAGCACGGGCAATATCGAGCGACATAGGATCTTCGTCTTTCGGTATGGAAACAAACAACTTACCCAGTTGCACATAAGGACCAAAACGTCCAATATTTACTTTTACGTCGAGCTCCTCGTACTGCCCTAACAATTTTGGTAATTTAAATAACTCGAGTGCTTCTTCAAGTGTAATCGTATGGATTGATTGCGTTTTGAGCAGCGATGCAAAAACTGGCTTTTCTCCATCAGTCTCCTCTGAACCAATTTGAGCAATCGCACCGAATTTTCCCATACGAGTAATCACTTTTCGGCCATTCGGGTGAATACCCAGCTCCCTTTCTCCTGAAGCGCGAGAAGAATGTTCCAAGGTATTTTCAACCGTCGAATGAAAAGGCGTATAAAACTCTTTGAGCATAGCAGTCCATTTAATACTACCTGATGCTATTTCGTCAAATTCAGCTTCTACCTTAGCAGTAAAATTATAATCTAAGACTTTCTCGAAATTTTCAGTCAAAAAACGAGTAACCACTACCCCAATATCTGTTGGTGATAGGCGGTTTCGTTCTTTACCTGTCGTCTCTGACTTAATTATTGGAGTGATTGAACTATCGGCCAATAAAAGCTCTTGATAACTGCGTAATTGACCTTCATTCTCTTTTTTCTCCACGTAACCACGATTTTGAATAGTCGTGATCGTTGGTGCATAAGTTGAAGGCCTGCCAATTCCGAGTTCTTCTAATTTTTTTACTAAGGAAGCCTCTGCATATCGCGCAGGTGGCCTCGTAAACCTTTCCGTTGCACGAATTTCAATGTAGCTTAACTTTTCCGAATCACTTACCAGTGGCAATAAGCCACTCTCTTCATCTTCAGGTTCATCCAAACTGGAGGCCAAATAAACCTTTAAAAAGCCATCAAAAAGAATCACTTCCCCTTTGGCAACAAAATAATTGCCATTAGATAAACCGCCAATTGTAATGGTCGTTCTTTCTAACTTTGCATGCGCCATTTGGCTCGCAATTGATCGTTTCCAAATAAGGTCGTACAATTTCTTTTCATCGTTTTCACCTGAAAATTCATTTTTGGAAAAATCGGTAGGTCGAATAGCCTCGTGGGCCTCTTGTGCACCTGCAGATTTGGTAGTGTATTTGGTCATTTTCCAATATGCCTCACCATATTTTTGAATAATTTCATCCTTTGCAGCATGGATTGCTGTATCGGATAAATTCATCGAATCGGTACGCATGTAAGTTATCCAACCTGATTCGTATAATTTTTGGGCAACACTCATCGTCTTGGTAACTGAATAACCCAACTTCAGACTTGCTTCTTGTTGTAGTGTCGATGTAGTAAAAGGTGCCGATGGCGATTTACTTGCCGGTTTTTTTTGTGTGCTTTCAACAATAAAATTAGCATTAACACATTCCTCCAACAATCGATTAGCCTCCTCGTTGTTGCTTACGTTTTTGTTAAGTTCAGCCTTAAAAATTCCATTTACAGCTTGAAATTGACCTACTACACGATAAAAGCCAGCCGAATTAAAAGCTTCAATTTCATCTTCCTTATCTACTATTAGTTTAACAGCTACAGATTGAACCCTCCCTGCAGACAGACCGGGCCTGACTTTTCTCCATAGAACTGGGGATAGTTCAAATCCAACAATCCGATCTAAAATTCTTCTTGCTTGTTGCGCATCAACCAGTTCCTTGTTTACCCTCCTTGGGTTTTCGATGGCTTTTTGGATGGCCGATTTAGTGATTTCATTAAACGTAATTCGACGCGTATTCGCTTCAGTTAAACCCAATGTTTCATACAAATGCCAAGAAATAGCCTCTCCCTCACGGTCCTCATCTGTCGCTAACCAGATAATTTCTGCAGCTTTAACAAGTTTTTTTAATTCGGCAACAAGTACTTTTTTTTCGGGGGTAACTTCATAAACTGG
This sequence comes from Chryseobacterium gleum, assembly GCA_945888625.1. Classification (GTDB taxonomy): domain Bacteria; phylum Bacteroidota; class Bacteroidia; order Flavobacteriales_D; family Crocinitomicaceae; genus UBA952. Next base: position 83,361 of record CAMDAH010000002.1, on the reverse strand, counting down.
ATTAAAATCATTCTCAATATCAACAGACAAACCCTTTTTTGCGAGGTCGCGAACATGACCGGAACTTGATTTAACCGTATAACCAGCACCTAAATAACCCTCTATTGTTTTTGCTTTTGCAGGTGATTCAACAATCACTAAATTTTTTGCCATCTAATTTCAATTTCGGTACAAATGTAAAATGAATTCAATAGACGACGTTAAATTTTTTAATTGTTTTTAATTTGAGACATCTTTAAACTTGCTTACTTTAAACAAAAAATCTTTTTACTGACATTTTGACACCTGCCACGTTTTCGTTACTTTTGTTTGAGAATTTTAATACTCAAATGGGACTAAACAAGGAAGAAAAGCACGACGAAAGTCGCCAAGGCGAGGCCTTTTTCATGGATTCAATTAATAAAAGCAACCCAAGTAAAAAGTTATATCTTGAGAGTTACGGTTGCCAAATGAATTTTTCCGACAGTGAAGTGGTGGCATCTATTTTAGCTAAGCAAGGATACCAAACCACTCGAAATGCTGATGAGGCGGATGTTGTTTTTCTGAATACTTGTTCAATTCGCGAAAATGCAGAAACAAAAGTTAGAAACCGCCTAACCGAATTTAAACGTAGAAAAGATAAGAATCCAAATCTGGTAGTTGGCATACTTGGATGCATGGCAGAGCGACTTAAAAAAGCACTCTTAGAAGAAGAAAAACTTGTCGACTTAATTGCAGGTCCGGATGCTTACCGTGATCTTCCAAATCTTATTGAAGAAGTTGGAACTGGACAAAAAGCGGTAAATGTGCTTTTATCGCGCGACGAAACATATGCGGATATTTCCCCTGTTCGTCTTGATCGAGGTGGCATAGCTGCATTTGTAACAATTACACGAGGTTGCGACAACATGTGCTCCTTTTGTGTTGTTCCTTTTACGAGAGGTCGAGAACGTTCTCGCGATCCAAAAACTATCGTTGATGAATGCAAAACACTATTCGCCGAAGGTTACCGAGAAGTAACACTTTTGGGGCAAAATGTGGACAGTTACCGTTGGAATCTTAGTTCAAAAGGAGAAATTAAAGCGCCAGATGAACCCACCACCAATTTTGCCGAATTACTGGACTTAGTAGCTAAGGTATCCCCGGACTTGCGCGTTCGTTTTAGCACCTCGCATCCAAAAGACATGGATGATGAAGTGTTGCATACCATGGCTAAACACGAAAATATTTGTTCCTACATACATTTGCCCGTGCAGTCAGGAAATTCTGCCATATTAGAAAAAATGAATCGAGGATACGACCGATTATGGTACCTTGAAAGAATCGCCGCGATTAAACGAATAATCCCTGATTGTGCTATATCAACAGATATTATTTCTGGTTTTTGCGGAGAGACTTCGGCCCAACATAATGATACGCTGTCTTTGATGGATGAAGTAAACTACGATTATGCCTACATGTTTAAATACTCGGAACGTCCAAAAACTTTAGCAGAAAGAAGATTTGAAGACGATGTGCCGGAGGATATAAAAGGAAGGCGATTGGAAGAAATAATAGCCAAACAATCAATCCATAGTTTACGATCAAACGAAAGACAAATCGGGAAAATTCAAAAAGTACTCGTTGAAGGTCCTTCTAAACGTTCAGCAGACCACTTCTGTGGGCGTACAGGAAGAAATACAATGGTTGTATTTCCGAAAAAAAATAGCGTAAAAGGAGAATATGTACAAGTAATAATCATTTCCTGTAGTTCTGCTACTTTACAAGGTGAAATTATTGATAATGAATAAAAAATGACCATTCAACAAGTTAAACAACGTTTTGGAATTATCGGTAACGAGGCGCTTTTAAACCGTGCCTTGGAGGTTGCAATTCAAGTTGCTCCAACAGATATTTCCGTTTTAGTTACCGGTGAAAGTGGAACAGGAAAAGAAATTATTCCTCAGGTTATTCACCACCTCAGCGCCCGAAAACACGGAGAATACATTGCGGTAAATTGTGGGGCAATTCCCGAGGGAACGATAGATTCAGAGTTATTTGGACATGAAAAAGGAGCGTTTACAGGCGCAAGTGGAAGCCGCCAAGGCTATTTTGAAGTAGCCAACGGAGGAACTATCTTTTTAGACGAAGTAGCTGAATTGCCCATGCAAACCCAAGTCCGGCTATTGCGCGTTTTGGAAACCGGTGAGTTTATACGGGTGGGCTCCTCGAAAGTAATTAAAACCAACGTTCGCGTAGTGGCAGCAACCAATGAAAACATGTTGAAAGCCATCTCAAGTGGAAAATTTAGAGAAGATTTATATTATCGCCTTAACACAGTTCCAATTCAATTGCCCCCATTAAGAAATCGATCGGAAGATATTCATTTGATCTTTAGGAAATTTGCCCAAGACTTTGCTGACAAATACAGAATGCCTCCAATAAAACTTACAGATGATGCGGTTGTCCTTATGACCGCGTACCCCTGGCCTGGTAACATCCGACAGCTAAAGAATTTAGTCGAACAACTCTCTGTCATCGAGACACTTCGCGAAATAAATGCCAATCTATTAGAGAGTTACTTACCTAAAATTGCAGACAAAGCCCCCGTTCGAATAAATGATGCAGTTAACGATTCGTTTTCAGAACGAGAACTTATGTATAAATTCCTTTTTGAAATGAAAAAGGATTTAACTGAGTTAAAAAAATTAGTGGTTGAGCTCATTGCTCAGGGAGATAATATGGATTTAAGTAATGATCAGTCAGCTGTTGTAAAACGCATTTACAATGAATTAAATGAACCAATAAACAATGGATCTCGTATTTTACCAGTTGGAAGACCCGATTTAGCAGATTCAAAAAAGGAGGCGCCAGAAACATTCGAAACGCACGAAGTATTTGAAGAATCCTTATCGCTCGGTGATAGAGAAAAAGAGCTTATACAAAAAGCACTTGAAAAGCACAGGGGCAAAAGAAAGTATGCCGCGAGCGAATTAGGAATTTCAGAAAGAACTTTATACCGTAAGATTAAAGAATATAATCTCTCCGAATTATGAAGTTTGGTTTGTTAGCAATCTGCTTGATAGTACTTACCTCGTGTTGGCCAACTAGTGTTAGCTTTAAGGACGCTGGGTCAATGCCAATAGAATGGAAAGCTTTTCATCTAAAAACATTGGAAATAAATGCACCTAATTGTCCTTTGTTTTATGGCGCTCAATTAAGTGAAAAAGTAAAAGACGGCATCCAAAATAATACACGTCTTTCACTCGCAACAAAACTCAGTGATGCGCAGCTACAAATAGAAGGTGGCATTTTAAATTACCAGGTTAATCCAATTGCCATAGCAAGTGGCGACAATGCAGCAAAAAATCGTTTGTCATTAACCGTTCAATTTTCCATCAATACCACTGCTCCCAAAGAAGAAACAATCAACCTTACGAGTTCACGATTTGCTGATTTTGAATCTACGACCAATTTATCTTCTGTTGAAAACCAATTATTAGAAGAAATTACGGAACAAATTGTACAAGATTTAATTAATAAATTAATGAGTAATTGGTGATTTTAAACAAAGTTAATATCAATCAACATTTATTTCATTCCGGTGGTCTAAATGAACGTGAAATTTCCGAATTTAAGGAATTGATCTCGTGTTATCCCTACGCCAGTGTTTTTGTAATAGCCTATTTGGAAGCCCTGAAAAAAGTTGGGCATATACATTATGAGGAGGAATTAAGTAAACATGCGTTTAAAATAACAAATCGTGTGTTTTTGTATCAATTACTTCACAAAGAAAGTACACAAAGCGAGAATGCGATTGCTGCAGAAGAAGTGATTGCAATAGAAAAGAAGGATGACAATAAAAAAATTGACGATGTTATTGAAATGGAAGAAATTCCTTCCAAAGCGGATAGTGAAACAAGTGAAGAGAACACCAAAGTAATAGCGCCTGTTGAAGATGTTCTCGACAAATTAATACAATCATCGGTAGCAAACACCATTTACATTAACGAATTTAACAAACAAGAAGCATCAAACCCTGCCGAGCCTAAAGAAATGGGGAAGGTGATTTTAGACAACAATGTGATAGAAGAACAAACTATCACACAACCTAATAAAGAACCTAAATCTTTTAATAGTTGGTTGAAAATGGGAAGTGCTTCACAGAAACTTGAAAAAGACGAGCGCAAATCAACAATGATTCCCATTGAAAAACCAAAACGAGAATTTTACTCACCAAGTAAAAAAGCGAAAGAAAGTATTGATGGAAACAAAATGCCTGTCAGTGAAACCTTGGCAAAAATATTTGTTCTACAAGGAAACTACCCCAAAGCAATCTATGTATATGAACAACTAATTATAATTTTTCCAGAAAAAAAGAATATATTTGCATCCCAAATAAAACAATTGTCAAAAAAATTAATTAACTAATCATGGGTACTTTACTTTCAATAATAATAATCTTAGCCGCTATACTACTTACCCTAGTAATTTTCATACAAAATCCAAAAGGAGGAGGTTTAAGTTCTGACTTTGGATCACCCGCACAATTGGGAGGTGTGAAAAAAACGAATGAGTTCATCGACAAACTAACCTGGTCACTTGCTGGGGTAATTGTTGCCTGTAGTATTGTCATCACCATGCTCCAACCCAGCACCAAATCAGTTGTTCCGAAGCAAGTGCCGAAAAAAGAAAATAGTAAAGCCCCTGCTAATCAAGCGCAGCCACAAAAAAAGTAAGTAGGCTTAATCCATTCTACTAAGCATTTAATAGGGTGTCAGTATGTCACAACCAACTGCCATATTTTTACTTCATATTATGATTAACTGCAAATGTGACGCTAAGCGTCATTTGGCATTAAATTCGAGAATAATTTTTAACTAATTAACAATAAAAACTATGTCAATAAAATTTACGCCCCTAGCCGACAGGGTCATCATTGAAGCTGCGCCGGCTGAACAAAAAACAGCAAGTGGGATTTTTATTCCTGATACAGTGAAAGAAAAGCCCCTAAATGGCAAAGTAATCGCTGTTGGAACTGGAAAAAAAGATGAGCCAATGAGTTTAAAAGTTGGCGATTCAGTACTGTATGGTCAATATGCAGGAACAGAAATAAAAATTGATGGGAAAAACTTTCTCATCATGAGAGAATCAGATATTTATGGAATATTTAAATAAAACTAATAAAAATGGCAAAAGATATATTATTTGACGTTGAAGCACGCGAGAAATTAAAAACTGGTGTTGATGCATTAGCGAATGCAGTTAAAGTTACCCTAGGTCCGAAAGGCAGGAATGTGGTGATAAGCAAAAAATTTGGTGCACCTCAAATTACGAAAGATGGTGTGACTGTTGCAAAGGAAATTGAACTGAAAGACCCAATTGAAAACATGGGGGCACAGATGGTCAAAGAAGTTGCTTCAAAAACAGCTGACATAGCTGGTGACGGAACAACTACTGCCACCGTTTTGGCACAAGCCATCATTACTGCTGGGTTAAAAAATGTTGCCGCAGGTGCAAATCCGATGGACTTAAAAAGAGGAATTGATAAAGCAGTCACAGAAATCGTAAAAAATCTAAAGAAAATCTCTAAAGAAGTTGGTTCTGACAACAGTAAAATTGAACAAATCGCAACAATTTCTGCCAATAACGACGAAGCCATCGGAAAATTAATTGCCAAAGCAATGAAGGTAGTTGGCAACGACGGAGTTATTACCGTTGAAGAGGCGAAAGGAACAGAAACTGAGGTAAAAACAGTAGAAGGAATGCAATTTGACAGAGGTTATTTATCTCCTTATTTCGTTACCAATGCGGAAAAAATGATCACTGATATGGAGAACCCATTAATTCTAGTTTGTGAGAAAAAGATTTCCAGTATGAAAGAATTAATGCCAATTTTAGAGCCCGTAGTACAAGCAGGAAAAGCACTACTGATCATCGCGGAAGACGTAGACGGCGAAGCATTAGGTACTTTAGTTGTCAATAGATTAAGAGGGTCCTTGAAAGTAGCTGCTGTTAAAGCACCTGGTTTTGGTGATAGAAGAAAAGCAATGTTAGAAGATATCGCCATCCTAACAGGCGCACAAGTTATCTCAGAGGAAAGAGGAATGACTTTAGAGAATGTTACTATGGAAATGTTAGGAACAGCTCAAAAAGTTGAAATCGATAAAGACAATACAACGATTATCAACGGAAAAGGAAGTTCAAAAGACATTAAAGGAAGAATAACACAAATCCGTTCTCAAATCGAATCGACCACTTCTGATTATGACAAAGAAAAATTACAAGAACGCTTGGCTAAACTTTCTGGAGGTGTGGCTGTACTTTTTATTGGTGCGCCAACTGAAATGGAAATGAAAGAAAAGAAAGATCGAGTTGACGACGCTCTAGCTGCAACACGTGCAGCGGTAGAAGAAGGAATCGTGCCTGGAGGAGGAGTTGCTTTAATTCGTGCAAGCTCGACTTTAGACAAGTTAAGTGGATTAAATGAAGACGAAATTACAGGAATTGCTATTGTTAGACGAGCTGTGGAAGAGCCTTTAAGGCAAATAATTGCCAATTGTGGTGGCGAAGGAGCAATAATTGTACAAAAAGTAAAGGAAGGGAAAGATGATTTTGGCTACAATGCACGTACTGAAAAGTACGAGAAATTATATGCAGCAGGGGTCATTGATCCAACAAAAGTAACTAGAATAGCAATTGAAAATGCCGCATCGATAGCTGCCATGTTATTAACAACTGAATGCGTCATCGCAGACCAGCCTGAAGAAAATAATTCTGCAGCAGGAATGGGCGGAATGGGTGGCGGCATGCCAGGAATGATGTAAACGAATAGGGTCCTCGGACCCTTTCACGTTTCTTTCTTCCCGATTCATTCGGATAGTTAGAGACGACTTTATATAAAAGCCATCGGTCAATGATCGGTGGTTTTTTTTTACCCTTATCTTAAACTGAGTGTTACTATTAAATAACTTTTATGAGCTTAAGGATGTGGAGTGAAAATTAACATAAAAAAAATGCCTTTTTAAGTTTGTGTTTGTTTATAGATTAAAAGTTAAATCTATTTCAAGAAAACCCTTCTCATTGCGTAATTTTGTACTTTAAAAAAAAATTCATGTTAACACGTTTTTTAAAAAATCTTTTTGCCATGCGATTTATTTCAATGGCACTGGTATTGTTCCTTTTGGCAATTGGAACAGCAACATTTCTTGAATCTATTCATGGCATTCAAACCGCTAAAATTGTAGTTTACAATGCTACATGGTTTACCATACTTTTAATTTATTTAAGCTTTGGTTTAATTGCCAACATCATAAACTACCAAATGTGGCAAGCTAAAAAAATAGCTGTCCTTAGTTTTCACGTCGCCTTTTTGATCATCATGGTTGGTGCAGCATTCACCCGATACATGGGGTTTGAAGGACTCATGATTATTAGAGAAGGTTCTTCGAGTAATTTTATTTATTCAGCAGATCCTAAACTTTTAATTTTTGCAGATGATGGAAAGCAGACGGAAACAGCTACTTTCCAAACTTTTATGAGTTCTGCGGAGATCCCACTATTTGGCAATCATTTTAAACATTCGGTCAACCTTGGAAAAAAAAACATCTCGGTTGAATACCTGAATTTTCAGTCTAAAATGATTGATAGCATAGAGCTCGATAAAACGTTTAACGAAGATGTTCTCGATATCATCACAAACGGTATGCAATCCAATTATGTGGGTAAAAACGAGGTCTTCACCGTGGGAAATATTCCCCTTTCATTTGGCATTGCACTATCCTCTCCCGGAATAGAAATAAAAGTTGTGGGGGGCAACTACCTGATGAGAACAACCTTGCCAGTTCGCTATCTTCCGATGTCACAAATGCAAAAGGCCCGACAAACAGGAGCAGAAATTCCGGATAGTGCCTACCATGAATTACCCTTCAATACGTGGGACACCATGCGTACCACAACACTTTACCAAGCCGGAAGTGAACAGTTTGTGATAAAACAAATCATAAGGCATGCCCGAAAAAAATTACTGCCATCGGGTAAAAAAAATGTTGGGGCAGACTACCTTACTTTAAAAGTCAGCAGTGGAAAAAGCTCAAAAATAGTTCGCCTGATGGGTGGTATGGGTGCACTTCCAAGCCCTGAATACTTTGATTTAAACGGCATTAAATTACAGTTGGAATACGGCTCGGTTCGCATGCCTTTAACGTTTTCAGTGGAATGTAATAATTTTACGCTCAAGAAATACCCCGGTTCAGAAGCACCATCCTCGTTTGAAAGTAAGCTCACCATAATCGATCCGAAGAATAATGTTAAAAGCAAAAGAAATGTGTTTATGAATAACGTTACTGACTACAAAGGGTATCGTTTCTTTCAATCGAGTTATGATCTAGACGACCCAAAAACACCAGAAAACGAGGAAGGAACAAGATTAAGTGTAAATTTTGATGAGGCAGGAACAAACCTTACCTACATAGGTTACTTATTAATGTCACTTGGAATGGTTTTGTCTATATTTTCTGGCAGTGGCCGATTTCGTGACCTCAACAATAAATTAAAAAAACTAAAAGAACAAAAAAGTAGTGTTTTACCATTACTATTGATTGCTTTTCTCTTATTCTCGTCCAAAAGTTTTACCCAACACAACCACGCAAAAGAAACAAATCATCCCATACACCGCGTTATTAGCGTAAGTCATTCGGAAGATTTGGCTACTTTACTTGTTCAAAATTATGAGGGACGAATAGTTCCATTTCACTCACTTAGCGACCAACTATTAAGAAAAATACATGGCGCTAACAAATTCAACAAATTAAACTGTGTTCAAGTAATTTTAAGCATGCACATGTACCCAGACTACTGGGCAGGACAAAAAATTATTGCGGTTCCAATGGCATTACGCGATCGATTAAAACTTAAAAAAAATGTTTCGGTTATTGAATTAAACAATGCAGGGAACTTTAAGTGGCTGAAAGAATACAAGGCGGCATTCCAAAAAACAGAGTCAAACAGGGACGAATTTGACAAAAAAATTATCAAGTTAAATGAAAAGTTTGAGGTGATAAATAGCATTTTTGTTTGGCAATACATGCGCATAATTCCTGTCCAAAACGACCCTAACAATACATGGTACATTCCAATGAACATGTCCTTAATGAAAATAGACTCTACCTCTTCCATAGAAACCCTGAAATACTTATCGCTTGTTGACAAAGGGGCCAAATCGGGAAACTACACTGAAGCAAGCAAGCAACTTCTTTCTATAAAAAATTTCCAGCGAGAAATCGGTGCAAAAGTTGTTCCATCGGAATCAAAAATAAACATTGAGGTCAGCTATAATAAAATGCAGATTTTTCTCAATACTTGGCGCGTTTACCTTGCAGTCGGGTTTTTAATGTTAGTTCTTTTTTATATTTCAGTATTTGCAAAATTCGCATCAAAACTGGAAAAAATTGTAGCGAATATAAAAAAAGCATGTGTTTTTATCATAATTGTTTTCTTTGTATATCATGGTATTGGTCTTGGATTTAGATGGTATATTTCCGACCATGCCCCTTGGAGCAACGGATACGAAGCGGTAATATTCATTGCGTGGATAACCATGATTGCTGGGTTTCTTTTTTCACGAAAAAATGAAGTTGTACTTCCCGGAACAGCTATTCTTGCAGCCCTAATGATATTCGTTACAGAAATGAACTTGTTAGATCCCGAAATCACTCCATTGGTGCCCGTATTAAAGTCTTACTGGTTAATGATACACGTAGCAATTATTACAGGAAGCTACGGATTTTTAGGGCTGGCTTGTATTTTAGGCCTACTAAATTTAATTCTCTTCATTTTTAGAACTCCATCAAGCGGGAAAATAATCTCTCGAAATATTACCGAATTAACTTACATCTCAGAAATGACTATGACCATAGGTATTTTTATGCTAACTATTGGTACCTTTCTAGGCGGCATTTGGGCCAACGAGTCTTGGGGCAGGTATTGGGGTTGGGATCCAAAAGAAACATGGGCTTTAGTTTCGGTTCTTGTATACGCTGTAATTTTACACTTTCGTTACATTCCTGGAATGAAGAGCAAATTTGTGTTTAATGTGTCTGCTTTTTGGGGTTACTCAGCCATTTTGTTTACGTTCTTCGGTGTTAACTTTATGTTAGTTGGCCTGCACTCCTATGCGCAAGGCGACGGACTAGGAAAGATGCCAAATTGGGTGATAGTAACCATTATACTATTTTTAGTATTAACCGTAATCGCCGGTTTCAGAAACAAAAATTATAACAAAACCTCAGCTAAAACGATACAAATTGAACCCTGAAAATATTTTATACGAAGATAATCACGTCATTGTAGTTAATAAATTGCCTTCGGAAATTGTGCAAGGTGATAAAACCGGTGATAAAACAATGCCTGATAGCATTAAGGAATACCTTAAAGAAAAATACAATAAACCAGGAAATGTTTTCTGTGGTGTTATTCATCGATTAGACAGGCCAACCAGCGGCGCTGTAATTTTTGCTAAAACGAGTAAAGGGCTCGAACGTTTAAATGCCCAATTTAGAGAAAAAGATACGCATAAGGTATACTGGGCGATCGTAGAAAATTTACCAAAAGAGCCTACAGGAGAACTTGTTCATTTCTTAAAAAAAAATGAAAAGCAAAATAAAAGTTATGTTTGCAACCCTACCACATTGGGCGGAAAAGAGGCTAAGCTTAGTTATCGCTTGATTAAATCATCCGACAACTACCATTTGCTCGAAGTACAACTCGAAACGGGTAGGCATCACCAGATTCGTGCCCAATTATCTTCGATTGGCTGTACGATTAAAGGTGATTTAAAATACGGTGCAAAAAGATCGAACCCGGATGGATCCATTTGTTTGCATGCGCGAGAAATTTCTTTTGCTCATCCCACTTCACAAGAGCCCATAACCGTTATTGCTCCCGTTCCGAACGAGCCCATCTGGCAATTTTTTGAGCAATAAAAAAGGCCACTTTTACAAGCAGCCTTTCCTAAATTAGTTTGAATTTTTTTAGTTTCCGATTGGAGCACCTGTGTTGTTAGTTGGCATACCACCTTCAGGGGCAGGACCTACCTCACCAACAATTTTAATTACTTTGCTTGGCGCATTGATAGCATTTGAATCAATCGTTACGCTTTTATTAATTGGGCCTGGACGCTTTGTATCGTATTTTACACGAATCGATCCTGTAGCTCCTGGAGCAATCGGTTCTTTTGACCATTCAGGAACCGTGCAACCACAAGAACCTTTCGCATTAGAAATGATTAAAGGTTCGTTTCCAGTATTTTTGAATTCGAAAGTACAATATGGATCTCCATCGTACTTAATTGATCCATAATCATGCGATTCTTTGGAAAATTCAATTTTCGCCCCTTTTTCAATTTGAGCAGATACATTATTACCTATCATTGCAACGACAAATAATAAGCAAAAAGATAAAATAATTTTTTTCATGGTTTTAGATTTTTATTCTACAAATATACGCTGTTAAAGATTGTATTGAAAAATTTAACAGAACATTAACAAGACTAAAATAAAATTACTTCTTTCGCTTAGCCTCCTGTGTACTTAAAAAATCAGTGTATTTAAAAAAATCTAACTTAATGTATTTTAATCGCAACTTTAAATCCTCTCTTTTCGCTGCACTTATGGCACCCTCTTTCAACAGCATGGTGTAATAATACCTTACCTTTGACGTATCTCTTGGCTCAATAGCTACGTCGTAACTTGAGCCCATACTCTCAAGTAAAAAATCACGATTAGAATAGTTCGGAAAGTTTTTTAGTAAGGTATCACCGTATGCCATTGCATTTTTTTGCGAATTTAGATCGGAATATTTAATGTGAATCTTGAAAAGACAATCCGCTGCGTATTTATCTTTTGGAAAAACCTGATAAAACAACTTTAGTCTATTGATTAACTCAATTTGAACTAAGCTAGGTATATTTTTATTTGTTTTTTGCATACTGACGATGGAATCCTCCATTTGTTTAATAGCATTTTTTAATCCCGCGCTAGACATAGAATCACCTTTGATTTGGTCGGCTGAATTAGCACTGTCGCTATTGTAGCAAGCGGTTAAACACAATAGAGCGATTAGACAGGTAACTAAGCGTAAAAAACACTTGTTCATCATTTTATTTTTTTTTGAAAAATTTCATTTTATAATCTGCTTCAACATGACCAATTGAAATATTATTTAGTCTTTTGGCAATCAATTTTCTTTTTAAAGGGGGAAGTTTGTCGGTGAATAAAATCCCTTCCAAATGATCAAATTCGTGCTGAATAATTCGAGCGGCATAACCATCAAATTGTTCCTCGTGAAGTAACCAATTTTCATCGTAATAAGTAACCCGTATTTTTTCACGTCGGTTTACATTTTCACGAATTTTAGGAATGGATAAGCATCCTTCTTGAAACGCCCACTCGTCGCCTGTTTGTTCTTCGATTACAGGATTAATAAAAACCTTTTTGAATGAATCGATGCCTACCGCTTTTGGATCAGGCTCGTCTCCTTCCTCAACAGCAAAAGGTGCTCCATCAACAATAAACAATCGAAGACTTTGACCAATTTGAGGTGCAGCTAAACCCACTCCTTTTGCCTGATACATTGTTTCATACATATTGGTAATTAGCGTAACTAATTCACTGGAATTCTCAGGAACGTCAGCAGCAACTAATTTTAATATCGGGTCGCCATATGCAACAATGGGCAAAATCATAAAATTAAATTTAATACAAAAGTAATAAAGGAAGATTAACTAACACAGGTATCGAGAAAATCTTGCAAAATCAGCGTAGCACTAATTGTATCTACCAAGCCCTTGTTTTTCTTTTGTTTTGCCTTTCCACCCAAATGAATTGCCTCCATGGCCCGAACAGATGACATTCGTTCGTCTTGTAAATAAACCGGCAGACTGAACTGCTTTTCTAATGCCGTCTTGAGCAAACGCACATTTTCAGTAATGTGGGTATCCGAACCGTCCATTGAAGTTGGAAAACCAAGCACCAGCACTTTAATTTTTTCCTTTGCAACCAGTTGAATTAACAAATCCATGAGTTTTTCTGAGGCTATGGCGGTTAATGGGCTAGCAATAATCCCCAAATCGTCAGTAATAGCCAAACCTGTTCGCTTCAAACCAAAATCAATAGCCAATGTTTTTTGCATTTGACAAAAATAAACAATGTTGGAGATTCCTAATAAATTAACCCGCCAAAAGCAACTATTTTAATAACAATGGACAAAAAACAATAGAAATAACTTTATTTTTGTGGAGTAAACGTTTAATTAAATTTGATTAAAAATGAATGGCGCAAAAAAAAGTTTATTTATCATTGCAATAATTACCTTATTTTCTTGTGAAACAAGAACAGAATCTTTGTTAGATCCCAATACAGGAGCGCCTCTTTCCGTAAAAGGCAACGGCGCTTTTGGCAACGAAGCACAATATATCAATGCGATGAAGCAGATTGATGACGACGCATCACTAAGTCAAATCAGAAGTTTGTCCTACAGTAACGACGCCGAAGAAAAGCAATCAGTAAGCGGATTAATTGACGAAAAAGGAGAAATCCTCAAATTGACCCAAGAATATACTAACGGTAAAGGGACTAGTATTTTGCTCACTTTTTACTTTAAAAACAACAAATTAATTTCTGCTCTCAATAAAACCATTGTTTTGCATGAAACAAATGGTTACTGCAAAGAAGTAAAATCTTACTTCGGAGAAAATGAAAGGGTAGCGTACAGTTGCACTAGAAAAGCAAAAAACGAAGAAAAATTGAAGTCTCTACCCTTTTTAACTGACAAAAAATACAAATTCTCTTACGCCGAGGCAATGGAAATTTTGAGTCAAACAGGAAGATTTGAAACGCGGTTTTTAAGCTTTATGGAAACCAACGGGAAAGAATTTATTGTAGTGGGTTCGTTAGGTAAAGACGCTTACTACTCTGTTTTGGCATTACAACCTGATATTAAAGCCATCGAATTAATACAATCTGACAGTAAAAAATACCTGAATAAACGGCTTAAAGTCGAGTTTGCTGATATAACTGAAGCAAATGGGCTATCTTTTCAAGGTCTGCTAAATGCAGAAATTATTCAAGAATAACTTTTCGCGAGTTTATCGTATCTTTGGCGTTCAATTTTTAGAAAGGCTTCCATGAAAAATTATTTTTTGCTTCTAATCACTTTTGCTTTTCTCTCGTTCACAAATGAGGCCTTAAGCCAAGCCATGAAAATAAATGGAAAAATAACGGATTCCACTGGCCTTAATCCTGTTAATAGAGCCACTATTTCCGCAGTAAGAATTAAAGACTCCCTTTTACTAAGTTACACCCATTCCAATCTTCAAGGTCAATTTGAGCTTAATGGTTTTGCAATAGATACATTCACACTTTACATAGAACACCCAAGCTTTGAAACGAAAACCATCTATATTTTTGGCAACCAAGAAAATGCAGAACTAAACGTGAACGCGATAAAATTGGGTACCAAAGTGCAAGAATTGGATGAAATTATGATTTATGCCAACAAAAACCCTATTTATTACCGTGGTGATACCTTAGTTTATGTGGCTGACTCATTTAAAGTGGGCGAAAATGCGGTAGTAGAGGATCTGCTCAAAAAACTACCAGGAATTAAAATTGATAAAAACGGTGCAATTACCTCCCAAGGTCGCGAAATTAGCCAAGTATTGGTTGACGGAGACGAATTTTTTGGTTCGGACGCTACCATAGCGACAAAAAACCTTGCAGCAAAAGGAATTGAGTCTGTTGAGGTTTATGAAACCGAAAACGAAGACGCTGCAATTGGCGACGATGAAAAAATTCAGGTGTTGAATTTAAAACTGAAAGATGATGCCAAAAGAGGCTATTTCGGTAAAGTTTCAGGGGCAACTGACTTCGGCCTCGTTGGCGAAAATGGCTTTTATGAAGGAGAACTACTTTTCAATAAGTTTAATAAAAAACAAAAGATTTCCGTTTTTTTACTTAGCTCAAACACACCAAGATCCAATTTCGGTTGGGGAGACATGAATAAATTTGGCTTGGATAACGAACGCGAAAGCAGCGGCATGAACATGTGGGATCAGAATGCACAAAAAAATACTGGCGGTGTTCCACAAACACTTAAAGCCGGAATTTACTATGCTGATCGTTTCGGGAAAACCGGGAAAATAGGATTTAACTACTCCTATTACAACAATAAATTACAAGCAATAAATAACAGTTTATCCCAATATTTTTTATCTGACTCGAGCTATTACACAAGAGATTCAAGCAATAATACCTCCATTAATCAATCGCACAAAATCAATTTTAATGTAAGCAGTAACTTGGATTCTTTAACAACTTTTGAGATCAAACCAAGCATTTCAATAGATTTGGCGAACACCGATGATAACAGTTCTTCGAAGTTTCTGAGTGAAAACTTTGTTCCCACTTTTGAAACTATTATTCAGAATAAAAACGATTCCAAAGGAATTAATTTTAAAAATGAACTTCGTATTGGTAGAAAATTTCGGATTCCACGAAGGGAGTTTGAGTTCAAATACATTACCCAACTTTTCGATAACCAATCAAATGGAAATTTAATTACGCAATCTATTTTTAATACTTCTATCGACTCAATTGATCAAAAAAAGATAACTAATAACGCAAGCATTAGCCACTACAGTTTTTTAACCTACACCGAACCTTTTAATAAAAACTGGAAAGGGCAAGTCGAGTATTTATTCGAGTATGGGACATCGAGTCAAAATCGCCAAACCTTCGATCGAGGAGATGGGTCTTACACACAAAACGTCTCAATCCTAAGCAACGAATTCAATAATAACCGACTTCAACACAGGGGAACGGCACTTTTAATTTACGAAACAAATAGTCAAACAATCATAGGCGGTCTTGGCCTTCGATCAATTACTATCAACAACAACAATTTAGTACTTGATACGAGCATTAATCAACAAGTTGTCAACTTCCTACCAAGAATAAGTTACCAATATAAGCCAAGTATGAGTACGCGATTAGGCCTATTTTACACTACCAATTCAGCGCAACCTAGTATTAACGACTTACAACCTGTGCAAGATAATAGTAATCCCAATAGACTTTTGGTTGGAAATCCGGACTTAAAACCAAATTATGTACATAACCTAAGGATAAACTTTAATAGTTGGCAAGCAATGTCGGGTCGTTATATCTGGTCAGGTGCAAATGCATCATTAACCAATAATGCTTTTGCAAATTCCACTACCTTCGATAACTTCGGGCGTCAAATTTCTAAAACAGAAAATGTAAACGGTAATTTATTTGCCAATTTATTCGCCGGTATTGGCTTTCCTGTATTAGACCGAAAGATTGAATTCTCTCCAAATGTAAACGCTTCTTATTCTAAGTACTCTAATTTCATAAACACCGAAGAAAACGTCACTAAAAATACTGCTTTAACTGGTGGAATTAGCGTTGAACTAAAATTAGATTCGCTTGAAATTGAGCTTAGCCAAACGTACAGCTACAATAACCCTGTCAGCTCCTTATCTGCTGCCTCCAGCCTACCCTATTCGTCTCAAAACTATGGAATTGATTTCAAGTGGACACTACGTGCGCATGTTATCCTTAAATTTGACGCTGAATATTCCATTAATTCACAACGAGCAAATGGCTACAACAGGAATCTTTTTATAATAAATGCAGAAATTAAAAAAGAGTTTGGATCACGACAGAACATCATACTTGCACTTCAAGCAAACGATATTCTAAATCAAAACCTGAATGTACAACGTCAATTAAACGGAAATATAATTACCGATAACTTCACAAAAATTATATCCCGGTATTTTTTAGTGAAATTGACATACAAGTTTAACAATAACAAAACCAAAGAAGATGATTTTACCGGCTGGCATTAAGCGATTTCTATTTATGGTTTTATGTTTGCTCCATGTTAGTGCTTGGTCGCAAGTTTTTTCTTCTGGTAAAATTACCTACGAAAGAAGAACGAATTTAATGAAACGATTCAACGATCCTAGAATGAAGCGCTTCGTAACCGAGGAAAATAAAATTAAAACCGAAGAATTTACATTGACCTTTAACGATACGATTTCTTATTTTAAACCAGTGCCAACGAATACGGTGGATGAAATGGCATGGATGACAACAAAAAACCAATATTATCAATACCTAAACCAACAGAAACAGCTTTCTATTCTTTCGATTTTTGGGCAAGATGTTTATATCAAAGACTCGTTACCCATCAGACCTTGGAAGATAACAGACAGCAAGCGCGTTATCAGCGGATACAACTGTCGAAAAGCGATATATCAAAAAGATGATTCCACTCGGATTTACGCTTGGTACACCACCTCTATCACACCGTCTTTTGGTCCCGAAGGATTTTGTGGTTTGCCTGGACTAATTATGGGAATTGCAACAGAAGATGGCGGAATTATTTACTTCGCAAAAAAAGTGGCCATGCTTCAGGAAAATATACCTCAGGAGACGTTTAAAATTGACGTCGGAAAAAATAAATTTTATACCCTTGTTAGCTTGAAAGAAAAAATTGAAAAAGAATACGGCAATACCCCTTGGGGAAAACGTATTTTTGTCGACTTATTTAGATGGCTTTAAAACAAAGAATTTAAACTAAAAATAAAATAATGAAAGGGATTATTTTAGCAGGAGGTTCGGGTACAAGGTTACATCCATTAACCTTAGCAGTGAGTAAACAACTCATGCCCGTTTACGATAAACCAATGATTTATTATCCGCTATCCATTTTAATGAGTGCGGGAATTAGAGAAATCCTAATTATTTCGACGCCCCACGATTTACCAAATTTTGAAAAACTATTAGGAAATGGAAAATCATTGGGTTGTGAATTTTCCTATGCTATTCAGGAAGTTCCGAATGGACTAGCCCAAGCATTTGTTATCGGCGAGCAATTTATAGGAAAAGATAAAGTGGCGTTAATACTTGGAGATAACATATTTTACGGCGTAGGAATGGATACTTTACTAAAAGAAAATAATAATCCAGTCGGAGGAGTTGTTTATGCCTACCATGTAAGTGATCCTGAGCGGTATGGTGTGGTGGAATTTGATGCTGAGATGAATGCCATTTCCATTGAAGAAAAACCAAAGAAACCAAAATCTAACTTTGCAGTACCTGGACTTTATTTTTATGATAATTCTGTTATTGATATTGCAAAAAATCTTAAGCCTTCCATCAGAGGAGAATACGAAATCACCGATATCAATGCCGCTTACCTAACATTAGGAAAATTAAAGGTTGCGCTTTTAGATCGTGGGACAGCATGGCTGGACACTGGAACATTCCATTCACTTATGCAAGCCGGACAATTTGTTCAAGTAATTGAAGAAAGACAAGGATTAAAAATTGGCTGTATAGAAGAAGTGGCCTATCGAAATGGCTTTATCAGCAAAGAAGAACTCAAGAAAATTGCAGACCCTCTTGTGAAAAGTGGCTACGGTAATTACCTGCTAAATTTGATTAAGCGAAGATGAATGCGTTAGAACCATACGTTCAATTAATTGAAGAAGGGCTTGAGAAAATCGAGTTGCCTAAAACCCCTGAAAATCTATACCAACCAATAGAATACTTTATCCAAATAGGTGGAAAAAGAATACGACCCGTATTAACACTAATGGCTGCAGAGCTTTTTGGGACGAAAAAGGAAGTTGCCTTACCCGCTGCTTTGACCATTGAATTATTCCACAATTTTAGCTTGATTCACGATGACATCATGGATGAAGCTCCATTGCGAAGAGGAAAACAGACCGTACATGAAAAATGGAATTCCAATATAGCCATTCTTTCCGGGGACGTATTATTTGTAATTGCCTACCAAGAATTAAGCAAGCAATCCAGGGAGCATCTTTTCGATTTACTAAACTTATTTAATAAAACGGCCATTGAAGTGTGTGAGGGGCAGCAAATGGACATGGACTTTGAGTTACTCCCAACAGTTACGGTAGAAGCTTACATTGAAATGATCCGACTAAAAACATCCGTTTTGCTAGGTTGCGCGCTACAATTTGGCGCAATTATCGCCGGTGCATCCAAAAAAAATCAAGCATTGATTTACGAGTTCGGAATCAATTTGGGCATCGCATTTCAAATTCAAGATGATTTATTAGATCTTTATGGCGAACCAAAAAGTGTAGGCAAACAAGTCGGTGGCGATATAATTGCTAACAAAAAAACATTGTTGTGTATTCTTGCAGAAACGCATGCCAATCAAAAAAACACCCTTCTATTAGATGAAATGTTTAATGAAAAGGACCCTGTACTAAAAATATCAAAGGCAAAACACCTCTTCAAAGAATTGGACATCTTTAATAAATGTAATGCAGAAAAGGAGCGCTATATGAAGCTTGCAATAGATGCCTTAACAGCTATTGAAAGCCCAACGAATAAGGATTTGTTTTTTGAAATCTCCAACTTTTTGTTAAATAGGGATGCTTAACTGGTCTAATAGTTAAGTTTTTTTAATTTTTTTGATTCAAACCTTATTGATAAATTAATTTATTAGTAACTTTAGACCCTAACTTTAAAATTTTAAAAATGAAAAATGTATACATTGGTTTAGCTAGTATACTTGTTTCAGGATTTGTATTTGGTCAAAAAGTGACTACTAATCCAATGAACGACAAGAAAATACAAGCTTTAGACGTTAAAGCGAAGAAAGAGATTTTTTCTGAACCTAAAGGAATTACTTTGTGGTCGAATGATTTTTCTGTTCCTGCTGATTGGGTAACTTCAAATGCACCTGCACCTGGTGGATCTCCAGGTCATACCGCTGGTGATTGGGCGATCGTTACAAATGTAAATGCTGGTCCGGTGGCTGCTTTAAATCCTGCAGGACATACCTCTGCGGCAAATGGTTATGCACTTATTGATTCCGATGGTGCTGGAGCAACTGAAACTCAGAATGCAAAGATTGTAACAGCAAATAGTATTGATCTTACTGGACAACCGTTGGTTGTATTGGTTTTTCAACAAACACACAGAAGATATGCTGAATCAACTTATATTGTTTATAGTTTAGACGGAGGCGCTGTTTGGCAAGAAATCGAGGTGAATGTTGGAATGGCTCAAAGCACTAATTCAACGAATCCACAAACAGTTCAAGTAAATATGTCTGCATACCTTGGCAATCAAGCAAATGTTAAGATTGGTTTTAAATATACTGGTCAATACGATTGGTTCTGGGCAGTTGATGATGTAAAATTAATGACGCCAGATGATTACGATTTATCAATGAATGCTGGTTACTGGGGATCAACTGGTTTTTGGGGTGTAAGACTTCCATATTACCAAATACCAATTGCGCAATTAGCACCAATTGATATTTCAGGAGTTATTAGCAACTTAGGAGCTTTAAACCAAACAGATATCGTATTTACAGCTGCACTTGCGAGTGGAGCATGGAGTGGATCGTCTGCTGCATCAACAATCGTTGCTGGCGCTTCAGATACATTATCATTACCAACAGCGCTTACACCTCCAGCGGTAGCAATGACACATGTTATTAATTTCAGCACTACTTCTGGTGCCGTTGACGCAGCACCTGCAAATAATTCTTTGCCTGCAGCAGCCACTTTGGTAATAAATAATACTATTTATGCTCGTGACAAAGGCAATATGACAAATGGATCATACAATCAAGGATTTGGATTTGAAGTAGGAAATATTTTTGACATCTACACAACAGCACCATTAAGTGCTATTGATGTTATGATTAATGGTGTAGCTGAAGTTGGTGCAGAATGTTATGTAAAATTATATTCAATTGACGCAACTACAGGAGACTTTGTATATGTAGATGAATCAAATGCCTACACATTAACAGCAAATGATTTAGACGAAATTGTAACATTTTCACTAACAGCTGGTGCCTTTACATTAAATGCTGGTGAATCATACTTAATCGTTGCCGGTTCAAATGGCGATGGTGGTTTGACTAACGATTTAGTTGTTGGTACATCCGGATCTTCAGAAGCTCAAACTTCTTACTATTTAGACTTAACAGATAATACTTGGTATTATACTACTTCTACTCCAATGGTAAGAATGAATTTCTCTTCAGCTGGAATTGAGGATAACGATGCAAGCTTCGGATTGAACGTTTACCCTAATCCTGCAGAAAACGAAGCAAACATTAGTGTTTCTGTTGAGAATGCAAACGTTGCTGTATCACTTACTGATTTATCAGGTAAAGTTGTTTACAACAACAATTTGGGAACTGTTAACGGAACGAAAAACGTAACAATCAACACTGGAAATTTCGCAAATGGAATCTACATGGTTGCTGTTAATTCTAACGGAAACATTTCTACTAAGAAATTAGTAGTTAGAAATTAAAAGTTAAGAAAATAACAGTAAAAAGGGGCCTCGGTCCCTTTTTTTATGTCCTAAATTACCCGTCAGTTGTAATTAATTTATTAACTTAGAATTAAATTAAATCCGTAAACATGAAAAACTACTACATTTTCCTTCTAATAGTATTAATAACAAGTAGCGTTCTATCTCAAAAACAATTTAAAGATATTTCTTCGGAAAAGAAACATGTGATTGTTTCCGATCATGTAAAACCAGAAAAAATTCCGACAGTAAAAGGAATTACACTATGGCAAAATGACTTTTCTGATAATTCAGAATGGTCCTATGATAACACTTCGGCACCTTATCTAAACTGGGAAATAACTACCGCAGCCGACACGATACCAGTATCAGCATTAAGTCCTGCCATCTTTACCACTGTTGCGAATGGTTTTGCCTTTATTAACTCAGATTCACAAGGGCAAAATGGCGTTCAAAATGCGAACATGACCTATAATGGGACGATAAACTGCACCGGCTATCCAAATGTAAGCCTTGTATTTGAACAACAATACAGAACTTACTTAGACACCCGAATTGTACGCGTGAGTAACGATGGTGGAATTAATTGGACCGATTTTTACATCACCGATGGAAATGAACCAACCGCACAAAATACAACTAATCCAGATATTGCATCGGTCAACATCTCTTCGGTTGCTGGCAACCAAGCAAACGTCAAAATTCAACTAAATTACCAAGGAAATTGGGGTTGGTATTGGGCGGTTGATGACATCAAAGTTATTGAAACGGATCAGTACGATTTAAAACTTCAGTCGATTGCATGGGGATCAGATGGTGCATTCGGTGAACGCTTACCTTATTATCAGGTGCCAACGCTTCAAGTAGCCCCAATCAATTTTGGTGGTGGATTAAAAAACATAGGTGTTCAAGATATTAGTGATGCCACCTTCACCGCTGTCATTAATGCGGTTTACAGCGGTTCAACACCACCAACTTTCATTGCTGCATCTAACTTAGATACAGTTTGGTGTGGAACAACATTTACCCCTGCAGCTACTGTTGCAACGCATGTCGTTCAATTGGCGGCATCGACAATCAACATTGAGCCAGACGTGACAAATAATGTATTACCTTCAATGAATATTGAGATTAACACAAATATCTACGCAAGGGACCGCGGAACAATATTAGGTGGAATCTCAAATGCAGGGGAGGGCTTCGAAGTAGGAAATGTCTTTGATATCTTTACCAATGATGTACTTTATGGCATCGATACTTATATCCATCCAACAGCGGAAGTAGGATCAGAAATCTTTACCAAATTATATTACGTTAATCCAGGTACTGGCGTATTTGATTTTGTTGATGAAAGTGTTCCCTATGTTATTCAAGCAGGTGATCTAGGACAAAAAATAACCTTACCACTTCAAAATTTCCAAGCTTTGTTAGCAAACGAGTCTTACTTAGCAATGATTGGTTCATTCGGTGATGGTGGTGCTAGCAATGATTTAGTGTGCGCTACCTCTGGATCTTCGGCTCCACAAACCGCATTTTACTATGACTATACCGATCAAACTTGGTATTACACCTCCTCCTCACCAATGGTACGGATGAATTTTGATCCGAGCTTAGGTATAGAAGAAAGTGCGAACGCCGTTCCGTTCACGATATACCCAAATCCTTCCAATGACCAATTCACGGTAAAATTGTTAAATGGCAATAATGCTGCGATTGAAATAGTTGATTTAAAAGGGAATTCAATTAAAAAGACTCTTGCCAACTCCATGCAAACCAACGTATCAACAGCATCTATTTCTAACGGGGTTTACTTACTTACAATAACAACAAACGGAAATACCTTCACGAAAAAGATTGTAGTACAGCATTAATATAATTTTTGATAACCTAATTGAGAGAAATAATCAGCAGTTAATTTCAGTGAAATTTTCTGCTGTATTTTTCCAATTTGATGTTGTTCCGGGGCGAACAAGTTGAATCGTTTGCATACCTGCCTCTTCTGCCGCCATTAATTCTTCGCGAATATCCGATAAAAACAGGATGGAAGACGCAGGGAATTTTAGTTTATCAGCGATTAACTTATAGGTGCTTGCCTCTCTTTTCGGACCAGTAACTGTGTCAAAATAAGCACTTATATAGCTGGACAAGTCACCTTTCTGGGCAAATTTGAAGATTAATTTTTGTGCTTCGACCGAACCGGAAGAGAAGATAGCCAATTCAATATTGTTATCATACCATTCTTTTAAAGAATGAGGAACATCATCGTAGACATGAGAAACCAAGGTTCCTGAGAGATAACCTTCCTCCCAAATTACTCCTTGTAAAAATTTTAAGGGTGTCACTTTACGATCCTCCTTACACCAAAGAACCAATTGATCAATGCAATCTTGCCTTGATAACAATTCCAAACCACCTTCTTTTTTCACTAATTCCTTAACTTGATCAAATGCAGCAATTACCTCAGCCGTTTTATTGAATAGAAGCTTCTCTACATTCGTTAAGAAATAGGGAAATAATACGTCATAAACAAAAGATACCGAAGTGGTTGTTCCTTCAATATCCATCAAAACGCATTTAATTTCACTTTTCGCCATTGGGAAATTTGAAGTTAGCAAACCTATTCTCCAATAATGAATCTGTATATACAGGAACCCAACCGCTACTATCGATAAATATCCGAATTGCTTTTACAAATGGATCCTGAATGCCAGCATCAAACCAGTGCTTAGTACCAGCAGGAACACTAATTAAATCACCCCTTTCGCACAACAAATTGAATACAGCTTGATTTTCAAGATTAAACCAAAACAAGCCTTTTCCATCAACAAAAAAACGAATTTCATCCTCAGAATGAGTGTGCTCCTGATTAAACTTGGCACGAATTAAGGCATAATTTTCCGTTGAGGCATTTAGTGAAATAACGTCGGCCGACTTATACCCATTAGAAGCCATAAAAGGCTGTAAATCCTTTTGATAAGCGTTCAATATTTCATCTGTAGAAACGTCATCGTTAAAAATAACCTCACAAGACCATTGGTCAAAAAAGATACCTCTTTCGGACATAAACGCATGAATTTCCTTTGGATTACTTGTTTGAAAATTCACATCAGGAATCGAGAGAACAGCCATTATGCTATTTGTTTGAGATTAAGTATTCACAATGACAAAGATAATCGAAGGATTCGAGGTGACGTTTAGCTTCAAATAAAGTGGGCCCCCAGGCATAAAATCCATGCTTACGAATCATAAAGACACCATGTGTTAATTCGGGCATCCGATAGGTTAATTCCTGCTTAAAATATTCCATTTCTTGCGAATTCTCGAAGACAGGAATATGAATATTACCCTCGTGAGTTGAAGTTCCGGTAAAACCTTTTTGCATTTCGTAACCACTGAATGTCAATTGTTTTCCTTTACTATTGGCTGTCAAAGCGATAGGATAGACCGCATGACTATGCAACACAACCATTGTATTGGGGAAAAGGTTATACAAGATGCAATGAATCAGTGTTTCAGCAGAAGGACGAACTAAATTTGAAAGATCATTTGGCTCACCAAATTCATTTACGGATAAGAAATCCTCTTCCGTTATGTTGCATTTATCGATACCAGAACGTGAAATCCAGATCTCATTTGACGCGACTTTGTAAGAATAATTTGTCGAAGTACCCGGAGAATGACCCTTTTCATGAAGTAATCGTACACATGCAACTAATTCAGCTTTCATTTATAGATTTGCCAATGCTTCTTTTGATAATGAGGCAATCAACTTACCATCTGCTTTACCGGCCAACTTAACAGATAATATTGCCATTACTTTACCAATATCTTGAACACCCTTAGCACCTGAATCAATAATAGCCAAATCAACTGCAGCCTTAAGCTCTTCTTCACTAAGCATTTTTGGAAGGTATTCCTCTATAACTTTTGCTTGAATTAGTTCATCATGCGCCAAATCCGCTCTATTTTGTTCAATGTACAATGCATGAGTTTCCATGCGTTGCTTATACAATTTGAGACAAATTTTTATCGCTACCTCATCACTAACAGCGGTAGAACCACCGGAAGTAGCTTCCAATAAAATTTTAGACTTGACGTCTCGTAAAGCGGCCAAACGATCTTTATCACGGGCCAACATAGCCGTTTTTATCGCGTCATTAATTTTTTCAGCAATACTCATTTAATCAACGTTATCGTGAAGAAAATCATTATTTCTTAAACCCGAACCAGAGGAATCATCAGATAAACCAAACCGTGAAGTAGTGCTTCGTGTACTAGGCGTTTCGCTATTTAACTGAACATTTCTACGAACAAACGCAGGTTCATTTTCAAATTGAGCAATTCCATCTGCTTTCTTTAACTTATCGGTATATTCTTGAATTTTAGCCATTTTCTCATCCGTTCTTCGTTGCTGTTCATCAGTGGAAAGAATTGCCCTCGAATTTTCGATGTCCACATTATCCATCTCATCATCCTCCAAAATATGTCGAATAATTTGAGGAGGTGTCTGTTCGGATACGAGCGTAGGAATTGAGTCATCAACACTTTCGGTCGCCTTATCTTCGCTTGATACAAACGTGTCTGAATTGACGCTATCGGATTCCGTAAAATCAAAAATAGTTGTGTTTGATTCTCGCTCGGGAACGAAAGAATCGTCCGAATAAATTTCCGAATCGAATAAGTCATAAGTTACCGATGATGCTTTTTCATCCACATTGCTAGATGATTTTACTTCAAAATCGAGTTCATTAGCAATCGATTCAATCGGAGCGTCAGGCGCTTTGCTGGTCAAATCTAATTCAACCAAGTTTACTGAACTTTTCAGGTACGGCTCTTTATCTAGTACATCACTAATTTTCTCCACAGCTTCGGAAGTAGTTGGCGAAGACATTGGATTAGTAATTTCCTTTTTTGAATCATCACCCAACGAAATTAATGTGCGCTGTGGCAAGGACTCAAAACCGGTGTACGGAATTGATGCAAAACCAGTGGCGATTAAAGTAATACTTATACTATTTCCTAGACTTGCGTCATAACCGTGCCCCCAAATTACGTCAGCTGTTGCACCTGCAGCATCTTGAATAAAGTCAGTAATGCTTGTAATTTCATCCATCATGACCTCCATGTCACCGTAGGTAATGTTTAATAAGACAAATTTTGCCCCATTTATATCATTTTCATTTAGTAAGGGAGAATTAAGTGCTGTTGTAACCGCTTCGATTGCGCGATTTTCACCCTCTGCCTTAGCACTGCCCATAATCGCATGGCCACTGTTCCGCAACACCGTATTCACATCATTGAAATCGACATTAATCATTCCTGTTACAGAAATAACCTCTGCTATTCCTTTTGCAGCGACTGTGAGGATATTGTCTGCCTCACCGAAAGCCTTTGTTAGCGACATATTTTTACCAAACTCACGCAATTTCTCATTGTTAATAATGAGAAGCGTATCGACATTTTGGCGCATTTTCTCAAGACCTTCTTCGGCTTGCAAGCGACGTTTTCTCCCCTCAAAATCAAAAGGAATCGTAACGATACCAACAGTTAGAATACCAAGATCCTTAGCAACTTGTGCAATTACAGGCGCTGCTCCAGTACCGGTACCACCTCCCATACCTGCAGTTACAAAGACCATTTTGGTGTTTTTCGACAACAGTTCTCTCAACTCTTCAATATTTTCTATTGCAGCATTCATCCCCACTTCAGGTTGCATTCCCGCGCCGCGCCCTTCTGTTAAGGCAGGTCCTAGCTGAATCTTGTGAGGTACAGGTGAAATATCGAGTGCTTGTCGATCTGTATTGCAGACGATGAAATCTACGCCAACAATTCCTTGATTAAACATATGATTTACGGCATTGCTTCCGCCACCGCCTACGCCAATTACCTTAATAATTGAACTCATTCCTTTAGGTATATCAAATTCCATTTTGCATTCTGTTTTTTAAGTTATTAATCATCTTCTAAAAATCGTGGCAACTTACTAAGTATTTTATTAAAGAAGTTACCCCTTAGTGATGGATCGTTGTGTGAAACTGGCTTTACTACATTAGTATCTTCGCTTACCTCATTTGCTTGGTTCTCTAGTTTTTCAAACCCTTTCAAAACGAGCCCAATACCGGTTGAATAAATCGGATTTTCGAGTGCTTTGATATCGTTGGTGGATGCCAAATGTTCTGTTGGATACCCGATTCTAGTGTCTATCCCCGTTGTATATTCAAATAATTGTGTTAAATGGGTCATATTTGAACCTCCACCCGTCACTACAATCCCCGCCAAAATTTTCTTGCTATATCCTGAATTTTCAATTTCATAATGCACTAACTCAATGATATCCTCCATTCGAGACTGGATAATCTTCGATAAATTTCTTTTGGTAATTTCTTTGGGGTCTTTTCCTTTAAATCCTGGAATACAAACGATTTCGAAATCATCGTTTTCAGATGCAAAAGCACTTCCATGCTTCACTTTAAGCTTTTCGGCGTGCCTATGAATAATCTTACAGCCTTGTTTGATATCATCGGTAATCACATTACCACCGAAAGGGATTACGGCCGTGTGACGAATAATTCCTTCGTAAAAAATAGCCACATCAGTGGTACCACCTCCGATATCCACCAACACCACTCCCTCATCTTTCTCTTCTTGATTCAATACTGCATCGGCTGAGGCAATTGGCTCGAGAACAATGCCTTTAATCTGTAAACCTGCTTGTTCGATACATCTTCGTATATTTTGAACATTGCTTACGTGTCCTGTGATGATATGAAAATTTGCTTCCATTCTTACGCCGGCCATGCCAATAGGATTTTTAATGCCGTGTTGATTATCCACAATGTATTCTTGTGGTAGTACATCAATAATTTCTTCTCCAGGATTCATTACTAGGCGATACATATCTTTAACTAGCGAATTTATATCCTCCTGTGATATTTCATTTTCCGTATTGGTTCGCGTATAAATGCCACGATGCTGAAGACTTTTAATGTGTTGACCGGCGATTCCAACAACTACATTTTTGATAATGAGATCGCCTTCCACTCTTGCTTGTGTTTCCTCAACGGCTAGTTTGATTGAATCGATAGTGAGTTTAATATTCGACACTACTCCGCTCATTACCCCCAAGGACTCACTCTTTCCCCTAGAAATAATCTCAAGTTTCCCGTATTCATTTTTCCTTCCAACAAAACAAGCAATTTTAGTCGTTCCGATGTCTAGTCCTACGACGATTTCGTTACGAATTTTAGTTTTTGTCTGCGAATTATTTTCTACCAACGATTTGTCCATCATATTTAACAATTATTGTACTATATTTTGCCCAACCCACCTGAGGCATTGCTTCTAAATAAAAAATCTTTAAACGAGTAAATTTATCTTTAACCTCCTTATCAGAATTCGCAGCACCAAATAATATGGTTTGGCTACCCAGTAAAGGAATTAACAAAAAATCACCGTTTTTTTCTAGGTAAACTTGACTTATCAAATCCCTAAAAAATGGATCAGTACAAACATAATTGGAAATTCGATAGATGTCATCTAATTTTCGAATACTTTTCAAAGAATCGTTGTTAATAAATTCCTTAACTGTCATTTTTCTCAAAGGTTCATTGATATAACCAGAAACAACCAACAAACGCGCGCTGTGAAGGTAGGACTTACTTATCGTTACGCCTTCGTCATCAAGGTAATAAGATTTTTGAGCTAAGCTAAAAATTCTTGCAATTGGCTTTCGCAATTCAATTTTAATGTTCCATGAATTATCAATATTTTTAAAAACCCTTACTTGCTTAATTTCTTCCATTTGAGCGATGTAATTTTCAATTTTTTTTAAGTTGATTTCTTCCATTCGACAACCGCGCCAAAATAATTTTTTGAGCATTAACCTATCTAATAGTTCATTTTTAGTTAAAAATGCATTTTCGCCATTTACATGAATTGAAATCGTTGGTTTCTTTGCAAGCACCTTTTTATTTGTGGTATTGGCAACTATTAAAATTGTTAATACACCAATCCCTAGCAGAGAAAGAAAAACAATGGTCGCAATTTTTTTCATTTTCATACTAAATTACTTATTAATCTATCTTTAATTGGTTGAACAAGTCGATCAATATCTCCAGCACCAATAGTTACAAAAACACCACTGTCAAAAGACTCCACAAAATGAAATAGTTCCTCCTTACTCATTATTTTTTTGTCCTTGTGATCAATTAAACTTAGCAGCCATTCGGAGGTCACACCTTCCATTGGCAATTCACGAGCTGGATAAATAGCCAGTAAGATGACTTCATCTAAAGCGGCGAGAGAAACGGCAAATTCCTTAGCAAAATCATTCGTTCTTGAGAATAAGTGTGGTTGAAAAACACCAGAAATTTTCATTGAGGGAAAGCGCAATCTTAGCGAGGTAACCAGGGCATTTATTTCTGTCGGATGGTGTGCATAATCATCGATAAAAATTACTTTGTTCGTACGCAGAATTGTTTCAAAACGTCTTTTCAGTCCTTGAAAAGATTTCAAGCCAAGCAAAATATTTTCTGCGGATACACCTAATTCGGAAAGTAGCGCAACACATGCTAGCGCATTCTCTGCATTGTGAATGCCCGGTAAGCCAAGCGCCACATTAGACCACTGTTCCTTTTTTAATCGAATAGAACAATATGCAATATCATCAACATAATATAGTTCCTCGATAGCATAATCAGCACTTGCTGAAAAAAGAGCGTAGGTTATTTTTTCTGCTTTTGTGGGCAAAACAATTCCTTCTTTTACAACGAGTAAGCCGGCAGAATTAATCTTTGCTGCAAACGCTTCGAATCCTTCCAAAAAAGATTCCTTAGATCCATAAATATCTAAATGATCAGGATCGACAGAGGTAACAATAGCAGCGAAAGGAGACAATGTTAAAAAAGACCTGTCAAATTCGTCGGCTTCCACCACTATAAATTCAGCATCCTTATGCAACACAAGATTGGAATTAAAATTAGTTGCAATAGCACCTAAAAAAGCAGTGAACTTCGTATCCGAACAACTTAAAATATGTGCTAACAGCGAACTTGTTGTCGATTTACCATGAGTTCCTGCCACGCACAAACTCTTCGTAAGCGCTGTGATAAGACCAAGTACTTCGGCGCGTTTTAAAACTATAAAACCATGCGATATAAAATAATTTAACAAGACATTTTCCTTTTTGATTGCCGGAGTATACACAATCAAGGTCTCTTTGATATCAGAAAAAAAATCAGATGGAATCAGCTCACGATCAGAATAATTAATCGTGCATCCCTCTTTAATTAGCTCAATTGTTAACGCCGTCTCCACTCTATCGTAACCAGCAACACCAAACCCTTCAGCCAAAAAATAGCGGGCTAGAGCAGACATACCAATACCACCAATTCCTAAAAAATAGACCTTACTAAAATCAGTTAATTTAATTTGCATGCCGATTATTCAATAAGTTGGAAAGACAATTTTGACAAGCTTCAACGATATCAACAGCCGCGTTTGGCAAAGCTAACTTCTTAATGTTGTCGGCTAATCTTGTTCTTAGTTCATTGTTCAATAACAAGTCTATCGCCACCTCAAAAAGCTGTTCCTTAGCAAGTTCATCCTTCACTAATATAGCCGCCTGATTATTGACTAATGAAAGCGCATTTTTTGTTTGATGATCATCGGTTACATTTGGAGAAGGAACCAAAATAATTGGTTTTCCAACGATACAGAGTTCAGAGATTGAAGTGGCACCTGCCCTCGAAACGACTACATCAGCCGCGGCATAGGCCAAATCCATCCGCTCAATAAAACGAAGCATTTTAATATGACTAGGCAATTCCAATTCTTCATTAAGCTCTTTGAAGTATAGATTTCCACATTGCCACAACAACTGAATTTCGTCATTTTCCTGTATCTTAGGTAAAGCAAAACGCACGGCATTGTTCAGCGTTCTAGCGCCAAGACTCCCCCCCACAATCACAATTGTCTTTCTTCGTCTATCGAGACCATAAAACTTAATTGCTTCCTCCCTTTTATCTGCCAAGTCAAGCATATCGGCACGAACCGGATTTCCTGTTAATTTAATTTTTTCTTTTGGAAAAAAAACTTCCATACCCGAGTAGGCAGTGCAAATAAGCGTTGCTTTTTTTGAGAGAAGTAAATTGGTTTTTCCTGGAAAAGAATTCTGTTCCTGAATAACGGTTGGAATTTTTAACCAGGCGGCCATTTTAAGAGTTGGTCCACTCGCGTAACCACCAACACCGATTACCAATTCAGGTTGAAAAGTCGAAATAAGTTTTCTGGCTTTTAACAAGCTCCCCAATAACTTAAATGGCAAGAGAAAATTTGAAAAACTAAAACTTCTTTTAAATCCAACAATGTTAAGGCCTTCAATATCGTAACCAGCAAGCGGTACCTTTTCCATTTCCATTTTTCCAAGTGCCCCAATAAATAAAATCTGCGCCTTCGGATTTCGCTTACGAATTTCATTAGCAATGGCAATCGCAGGAAATATATGTCCTCCTGTGCCTCCACCAGAAATAATTACCTTACTAATCATTTTTATTTTCTGTTACCATTTCAAATGCACTTTTGGAATTGGATTGCTTAACAGCAAAAGACTGAACTATACCGATAGAAACGCAAGCCATAATTAAAGCGGAACCTCCCATAGCTAAGAAAGGCATGTTTTGTCCTGTCACAGGAAAAAAACCGGTACAAACCAACATATTAATACTTGCCTGAGATAATAGATGAAGGCCTATTGCCAAACACACATACGTCTCAAATAAACTTTCTGAATTAAGGCCTATTCGAATAATTCGAAACAGCAATATCAGGTAGAGAAAAATTAGAATGAGCGCTGAAAACAACCCAAATTCCTCAACGAAGCTCGCAAAATAGAAATCCGCATACGCTTCAGGCAAATACTTTTTTAATTTTCCATCCCCAACTCCCTGACCAAATATTTTTCCATTGTGTATCGCTAATTTTGCATTCAGTGCTTGTGCATTTTCAACCGTCCCATCGTCTGCGGACACCTTGTTTAGAATCCTGTTTTCCCAAGTTTGATAACGTGGGAGAAAATTAATATCCGGCAACAATTTATGAATTCCTATCAATAAACCGACACCAAGAATTCCAACACCGGCGATGGTTACTAATTTTAATATAGGAACCTTTCCGATAAACAAGATAAACATAGACAATAAAAACAACATCACCGATGTGGACAAATTATCTTTAAAAATTAAAGCGCAGATAATTACTATTGGCCACATAAGCGGTATAATACCCTGCTTCCAATCATTAAGAACATCCTTTTTTTTGACTAGTATTTTTGATAAATATAGAAATAGCGCCAGCTTCGCAAAATCTGACGATTGAAAAGTGAGCCCGATAAACGGAATCTTTATCCATCTTCCTGCATCGTTTACCTTAGCCCCAAAAAATAGAGTGAAAATCAGTAAAAGAATGGCGATATAGTAGGAAAATTTAGCAATTTGAGAAATATATTTTGGATTTACTTTATGGATAAAATAGATTGAAAAAAAACCCAACAGCACATAGATAAAATGCTTAAATAAATAATAAAAAGGCGTTCCCCCTTCAATTTTAACTAAAATTGGAACAAAACTATAAACTGTAACAAGCGAGAATGCCAACATCAGAAGCGTAATCATCCAAATCACAGAATCTCCTTTGAGGTATATTAAGTATTTTCTCATTTAGTCATTTCAATTTTAAGATAATTCGTTAGATCCGTAACTTTTTCATCTTGATTATTTCCAAAAAATAAAAATAGCACGATTCCTTTGTCAATACATCCGATTAATTTCTCGGGCAAGGCAGCTAAATTAGGAACAACAACAATCCCGTCAAGATCTTCGCCATTTAAAATCGTAGAATCAACTAAGATAGTAGAATTAACTAGTGCTTGAAATGAAAAACTCATTTTACACTTTTCAATAAATTTATAATCGTTAAAGACCAAAATGATCGGATATGGAAAAGACGCAATGGTTAATTCTAATTGTTTGAAGAATGGATTTTGCCAGGAGAACACATCTAGGCCATGCCACTTTCCTAAGGGACAAATAGACAACTTACCAATGCTTTTTAGGTCACCAACACGTTTATTGATTAAATTGGGAAATGTTGATTTGAATAGTTTCATTTAAACATGCAATTACAACGATTTAACCGCTTTTTTGAACTGATTTCCCCTATCCTCGTAATTTTCAAATAAATCAAAACTAGCGCAAGCTGGCGAAAGCAACACAACCTCTTCTTTCTTCCCAAGTTGGTAACCGAAAGCAACCGCCTCAAACGCAGAATTTGCCTCTACAATAGTATCAACAAGCCCTGAAAAGGCCGAAATTATTTTTTGGTTATCAACGCCAAGACAAATAATAGCTTTTACTTTCTGCCTAACTAATTCGTTAAGCTCGCTGTAATCATTGCCTTTATCAACTCCGCCAACCACCCAAATTGTTGGCTTTTCCATACTTTCTAGTGCGAACCAAGTGGCATTAATATTCGTTGCTTTTGAGTCATTAATAAATTCAATTCCGTTCACTTTGGCAACAAACTCCATTCGGTGTTCTGCGTTAACAAAATCTCCAAGACTTTCGCGGACTGTTTCTTTCCGGATATCTAATAATCTACCTGCAATTCCTGCTGCAAGTGCGTTTTGGGTGTTGTGCTTACCCTTCAAAGCTAATTCGTGAATAGACATAATTAATGGTTGTTTTATATTTATTGTTAGTTGTTTTTCATTTGCGAAGGCGGCCATGGAATCATTTTTCTTAATAGAAAAAGGCGCTGTATTCATCCTCGTAGTCCTTTTAGATAATTCCCTTACAATCACCTCGTCATCGGCATTATAAATGAACCAGTCGTCAGCATCAAGATTATTAATAATGCGTAATTTGGATTGGATATAATTATTCATATTATATTCGTAGCGATCTAAATGGTCAGGCGTAATATTTGTTAAAACAGCGATATTGGCCTTAAAATCGACCATATCATCAAGCTGAAACGAACTTAATTCGAGGACATACCACTCGCGGTCGTCTGTTGCCACTTGACGTGCGTAACTCTGTCCGATATTACCTGCCAAACCCACATCAAAACCGGCTTTTTTAAGTATGTGATTAATTAGTAAAGTGGTGGTGGTTTTTCCATTACTTCCCGTGATGCATATTGTTTTACCCTTAGAAAATGGTTTCGCAAATTCGATTTCAGAGACCACCTTTATTCCGACGCTACGCACGGCCTCCATCACCTTTGTTTTTTCCGGAATTCCCGGTGATTTGATTACGATATCCGCCCGCAATACGTCAGCTAACGAATGACCTTGTTCTTCCCAAAGAATTTGATTATGTAACAGCTCTTCTTTTTTGCTATCTGCAATAATGCCATTATCAGAGACAAAAACCTCATATCCTTTTTTCTTGGCCAGAATAGCTGCGCCAACGCCACTTTCACCTGCACCTAAGACAACAATAAACAGACCCATGTTATCCATTATCTTAGTTTAAGTGTTACAATAGAAATTACAGCGAGAAGAACAGCTACAATCCAAAACCGCGATACAATTTTAGCTTCATGCAAACCCTTTTTTTGATAATGGTGATGCAGCGGTGCCATAAGAAATATTCTTCGGCCCTCACCAAATCTGCGTTTAGAAAATTTAAAGTACCCTACTTGAATAATAACCGATAGATTCTCAATCAAGAAAATTCCACATAGGACAGGAATCAATAATTCCTTACGAACTGAAATTGCAAAAACAGCTATGATGCCCCCTAATGCGAGACTTCCTGTATCTCCCATAAATACTTGGGCAGGATATGAATTATACCAAAGAAAGCCGATACAAGCCCCAACAAAAGCAGCAATAAAAATTACCAACTCTTCAGCGAGAGGAATGTACATGACATTTAAATAATCTGCAAAAGTCACATTTGAGCTTACATAGGCAAAAATGGCTAGGGCAAGTCCAATTATCGCTGAACTACCCGTAGCAAGGCCATCCAATCCATCGGTCATGTTAGCGCCATTAGAAACGGCAATAACAATAAAAATAACAATAGGAATAAAGAGCAACCAACCGTATGATTTATTCGAATCGCCAATTAACCAATTGTAATTAAACTCATTTCCTTTAACAAAAGGAATTGTTGTCGTCATGTCATCGGTCTTTATCCACTTGAAATTTTCTCCATCTTTTTGGCTGTGTTTATGCGTGACGAACGACTCTTCTTTACCTAATTTATAATCGATAGGAACTCGCTTGTGAACCGTAACATCATCAGAGAAATAAAGCATACAGCCAACGATTAAACCCACACCAATTTGCCCAACAATTTTAAATCGTCCTTTAAGTCCCTCTTTATTCTTTTTAAAAACCTTAATATAATCATCTAAAAACCCGATTAACCCAAGCCAAACGGTGGCGATTAACATAGTGATGACATAAATATTATGGAGTTTTGCAAACAGTATTGTAGGAATTATAATTGCCGACAAAATGATAATTCCACCCATAGTTGGCGTACCAGACTTCTCTAATTGACCTGCTAAACCAAGGTCGCGAACAGTTTCACCAATTTGCTGCTTTCTCAGCGCATTAATAATTTTTT
This sequence comes from Chryseobacterium gleum, assembly GCA_945888625.1. Taxonomy (GTDB): domain Bacteria; phylum Bacteroidota; class Bacteroidia; order Flavobacteriales_D; family Crocinitomicaceae; genus UBA952. The sequence goes on along the minus strand of CAMDAH010000002.1, from coordinate 47,363 downwards.
TACCAAAAAGAACTGAAATTATTAGTGACGTAAGCATGGCCAATGCTGCTCTAAAAGAAATGAAATCGAAAAGGCCCGCTCCGGGAAAATTCAATTTATCTAAGTAGTCGAATAGGTAGTATAACATCTTATTTTTTCATTTGATTAAACAATTCAATTGCTGTCTTAAAGTCATCAAACTCATATCTCACGCCCATTATCTCTTGGTATTTTTCATGTCCTTTGCCAGCGATAAGTATAATGTCATTAGGTTGAGCAATAACAATCGCTGTTTGTATCGCTTGTTTCCTGTCAGGAATAGTAATTGTACTTATCGACTCCATATCGTTTAAACCCAAACGCATTTCATCCAGAATCGCTGATGGGTCCTCCGTTCTCGGATTATCTGAAGTAAGAATCACGTGGTCGCTCTTATCCACGGCAATTTTGGCCATTTTTGGTCTTTTCGTGCGATCACGATCGCCACCGCAACCCACAATAGAAATAATTTTTGATTGATTTTTTCTGAGCGTTTGAATAGTTTCAAGAACATTTTTCAATGCATCAGGCGTGTGTGCATAATCAACGACCGTTGTGATGCCCGTGCTACTAGTCAAATACTGAAACCTACCTTCAACAGCTGTTAACTTACTTAAACTAGTTAAAATAGCTAATTCATCAAGTCCAGAAAGCTTAGCAACTGCAAATACGGCTAACAAATTAGAGGCATTAAACTCCCCAATTAACTGAGTTAAGACCTCTACATTATTGATTGAAATTAACAAGCCGTCGAAATCGTTTTGAATAATTTTTCCTTTAAATTCCGCCATCGATTTTAGGGCAAAGAAATGCTTGGAAGCTTTGGTATTTTGTAGCATCACAGCCCCATTCTTATCATCTTGATTACTGAGTGCAAAAGCGTCTACAGATAGGCCATCGAAGAATAGTTTTTTGACACGTATGTACTCCGCGAATGTTCCATGGTAATCAAGATGATCGTGCGTTATATTGGTAAAAACACCGCCGTAAAAAGAAAGTCCATACGTTCGTTTTTGATGAATCGCATGCGAACTGACCTCCATAAAACAGTAGGTACAACCTCGATTTACCATTTCTGCTAGTAACTCATTTAATTCGATAGGATTTGGCGTGGTATGGGTAGCCGTTACTTCCTCCTTTCCTATTTTATTTACCACTGTTGAAATTAACCCAGAAGAAAAAGCCAGGTCAGTAAATAGATCGTGAAGTAAGGTAGCAGTAGTGGTTTTTCCATTTGTACCCGTAACCCCAATTAAACGTAATTTCGCAGAAGGATTATCGTAAAAATTACGAGCTGCCAAAGCTAGGGCATCGTGCGCATCTTTAACAAGAAGTTGCGTAACACCCGAAATTAGGGATTGCGCTTTTGTTAGCACAAGTACTTTACAACCACTTTCAAGAACGGAGCTGATGTAATCATGACCATCCTGTTGACTTCCTTTGAGCGCAAAAAACATACTGTTTTGGCCAACTTTACGAGAATCAAAGGCAAGTTGATCAATCGGCAGATTTAAATCGCCTTGAATTAGTTGAAAATCAATCGCACGAAAAATTTCTAAAATTGTTTTCATTTCAATTGTAATTGAATTAAACCTCCTTTAAACACTGGTTTTCCTGCATTTATACTTTGTTTTATAACCGAACCATATCCAGTAATTCGCACTACCAAACCCATGCTTTCTAATAAATACACCGCATCTCTAGCTGTCATTCCAGCTACATTCGGAATGACTCCTTTCACCAGATTAAATTGATTCAGCGCAACCCGACCACTAAGTGTATCTGCTACCAACCAATCGTTACTAACATTTAAATTAAAGTGAATACCAAGTGATCTTAGCGACCTTAATAAGTCACTTCGATAGCCAATTTTAACAGCGGGAACCTGCTTAACATTGGATTTTTTACCGTTAATAGCTTTATGGTATTCTAGGGAAGATGCCCAAACCTTGTTGGCGATTTCGGCGAAGACAGTACCCGAAACACGTGCGCCGTAATATTCTTTTTTAGGGTCAGTGATCACCACTACGCAAGAATACTTTGGTTTATCTGCAGGAAAATACCCAACAAAAGAAGCTTGGTAAACACTATTACTTTCATCCAAATATTGTTTATCCTTCGGAAGCTTAGTGGTTCCCGTTTTACCCGCGATTTTAAACTGAGAACTTGTTAACGATGAACCCGTTCCTTCAGTCATCACCCCTTCAAGGCAACTCTTGAGAATAGCTATTGTTTTTTGAGAACATATATTCTCACGTAAAACTATCGGCATAAACTTTTTCACAGTTTTTCCTCTTCGTTTAATGGCTTGAACAAAAATTGGTCTCATCAATTTACCATTATTAGCCACTGCATTGTAGAAAGCCAAGGTTTGGAGTGGTGATTGCCGAACACCATAGCCAATGGCCATCCAGGGGATTGAAAGACTCGACCATTTTTTATCCCCGGGACGAGCAAAATCTGGTGCCGCTTCCCCTTCTAAATCAATGCCTAACTTTTGAGTTATCCCAAACTCATCCAGCCGTTCCATGAACCGATTTGGATTTTTACTGTAAATAGAATGGATCACTTTTGCTATGACATTTGATGATTTTTCAAAAGCTTGTTGCAAGGTAATTACACCGTAACCCCTACCGTGGTTGGAGTCCGACAACTTGGCACCATAAAAAGAATACACCCCCGAAGCGTTTACTTTATCGGTTATTTTTACTTTACCGTCTTCCAAAGCGGCCATTAATGATGCTAATTTAAAGGTAGAACCCGGTGCCTCCACATAGCCAAAAGCGCGATTGTAATTTTCTGCAAAGGATCCGTTTTTTTCACGAGATAGATTGACGATTGCCCGAACATATCCCGTGTTGACCTCCATCACTATAACGGACCCACTCTCGGCATCCATTTCTTTCAGTTGTTTTTCAAGTTCTGAGTGAGCAACTTCCTGAATATCCTTTTCTATTGTTGCCACAACATCTGCGCCTTCCACAGCCTCCTTTGTTATTTTACCTGTTTTTCGCCAGCCAATTGAAATTTTTTGTTCAATTTCAGCACCGTCTTCGCCCCTTAAATAATTATAGTAAGCACCTTCAATACCAATTTTTACGGGATTCCCATTTACCACCTTGTAATAACCAAGCGTTCTATTTAACAAGATGCCATTTGGCTTTTTTCGTTGAATTGTATCCTCGTTATCAATAATTCCCCCCTTCATTCTTCCTTCCTTAAAAATTGGGAGTTTTCTCAAAACCTTTCTCTCCGCATTTGTCGCTTTTTTACGTATTAGTAAGTACCTACTTCCGTTTACACGAGCACTTCGAATGTAATTTTCATATTCTCTAGTTGTTTTAATTGGATAAATTCGACTCAAGCCATCAGCCAGTGCACTAACTTCGTTATCGAAAAGTTCTTGGTCTACCACTGTTGGATCCATGTGAATATCAAAATAGGAAACAGAGGTTAATAAAGGTAGATCATGAGCGTCTAAAATATCCCCCATTCGAGGAGTTCTCAATACTGTTCTCACAGGAATTACCATGTCTTCAGATCCAAAATCAGTATTTTTTGCTTTAAACTGCAATTGTATAATCTGGTAGAGCACAATTACCATAGCCAAGACGAATCCGAAATAGATCAGATACGCCCTAAAAACGACATGGCTTTTTTCTTTACTCACTTTTTTCTTTTTTAATACGAATCACTTTGGTTGCTTTTTGGGACTCTTTCAACTCTCTTTTTTGTAACTTAAATACAAGTAGATTTCTTTCTGTTATGGATTCAATCGTGGTTTTTGCCTCAATGAAATCTGCCGTATTTTGATCTAATTGAATCTGAGCCTCGTTAGCTTCTTCAATTACCTGTTTTACATAATACCCTTTTGCCACAAGCAACAGTAAGAGTAGAAAAATGAAAAAAATATAATTGAGGTTATCAAGCACGAAATCCTTCGTCAAAAACTCCCCATTTAAAATTTGATTAAACGCCCCCGTTTTCACATTGCCACTGGAAGGTGTTTTTTTTTCGCGAGAACTATTGTCCTCGACATTTGCAGCAGACTTTTCTATGTACTCGTTATCCTTCATTTCTTACAGCAATTCGCAGTTTAGCACTTCGTGATCTTGGATTATCGGCAATTTCATCCTCATTTGCCACAATTGGATGGCGAGTTATTTCGGTAAATGGTTTAATTACGTGCCCAAAAAAATCCTTCTCAATTACCCCATCGAAGGAACCACGTTTCAGGTAGTTTTTAACAAGTCTATCTTCCAAGGAGTGATATGACATCACCACCAACCTTCCGCCGGGCTTAAGCACTTTAGTTGCTTGTTCCATCAACTCTTTGAGCGCATCTAACTCTTGATTCACCTCTATCCTTAGGGCTTGAAACACCTGCGCCAAGTATTTATTTTCTTTACTCTTCGGAGCCGATAACAATGCCGTATTAACAAGCTCCTTGGTGGTTTCAAAAGGCTTTGACATTCTAAACCGAACTAGATTAGGAATGAGTTTTCCGAGATTGGTAATATCTGAGTAGGCCCTGAAAAGCTTGTACAAGCCATTTTCATCGGTAGCATTTAAGATATCTGCTGCTGTTATGGGCGTATTTACATTCATACGCATGTCCAATTTAGCGTCCTCTCGTATAGAAAAACCCCGTTCAATTACATCAAATTGATGGGAAGACACACCTAAGTCAGCTAATAAGCCATCGATTAGCGTAAGGCCTTGAACACCAAGGTGATTTTGAATGAACCTAAAATTACTTTTTATGAAGTGAAAATTGGATGCTTTCCACGCATTCTGAGAGGCATCGTTATCTTGATCAAAACCGAGTAAAATGCCTTGCTGACTGAGCGATGAATATATTTTTCGTGCGTGTCCACCACCACCAAAAGTAGCATCCACATAGATGCCATCGGGGTTGATATTCAATCCCTCCATGCATTCCTGCAGCAAAACTGGTATGTGGTATGGGGTACTACTCACCATTGTCCAAATCACCCATTACTTCATCCGCTAAATCAGCGAAATTCGTTATGTTTCCTTCGATCATCTCGAAGTACTTGGATTTGTCCCAAATTTCCACCCTGTCATTGTAAGCGATTAACATCACTTCCTGACTCAAACCAGCTCGCTCCATGTGTGAAGCAGGCACCAACACCCTTCCGGCATTGTCGAGGGCTATCACTTTTGCTCCCTGATGGAACAAGCGATAAAACATCCTGTTTTTTGGTTTGTACAAATTCAATTTAGAAAGTTTCGCACTTAGCCTTTCCCATTCGGTCATCGGGTAAATGGTTAAACAATCCTCAAAGCCTTTGTTGAGCATAAAATCTCTTTGGGACGCAGCAGGTAATTGCTTCCGAAGTGCGGAAGGGAATAGAAATCGACCTTTTTCGTCCAATTTCACCTCAAATTCACCTACTAATCCTGCCATAACTTTAATAATGGGTAAAAATAATGGATATTTACCACTTTTTACCACAAATTAATAAATTGTTGAAAACTTCCTACGAAACAACGGCAAAAACGTTACAATTAAACGCTTAACAACAAGCTAAAACACTGTGTTTACTTAGAATAACAAAAGTGGTAAAAAGTGGTAATAAAAATATTAACAACTACGAAATTGATTGTTTACTTTTGTCAGGTGAATCAAAAATTAAAAAGTTGGCTTCTTTTACTTTTACTTGCTTGTATTTGGGGCAGCTCTTTCTTTTTAATGAAAAAAGGTATGTACAATGCAAATGGAAAAGTTATTTTCACTGCACCTCAAGTGGCTACCTTAAGAATTTTATTAGCCGCTATTGTGCTTTTTCCTTTTGCAATTAGTTCTTTAAAAAAACTATATTCTGTTAAAAACTTCTTTTTATTATTTACCGTTGGCGTATGTGGGAATCTTGGCCCAGCCTTTCTATTTACATATGCATCCACAGGGATATCGTCTGGTTTAGCTGGAATGCTAAATAGCTTTACGCCAATATTTACCTTGTTGGTCGGCATCCTATTTTTTTACATCCGAGCCACACCATACCAGATCATAGGAGCCATTATTGGAACGATTGGCATTTGTTTTTTAGCCCTTATTGGCAAAACTATTTCGGGGAATTTGGCGCAAATTTTGGCTGCAATAAGTGCCACATTACTTTATGGGATTAGTCTCAATTTAATTAAACATAAACTCGTAGCTTTCAAACCCATTGAAATAACCTCCCTTTCCTTTACAAGTGTCATAATCCCTTCTTTAATCGCGTTTCTATATTTTGAAACGCCACATACTTTAATGACCAATCCATCTGCCGGACCGGCATTTTTATATATCTGCATATTGGGAATATTAGGTACGGCTATGGCGGTATTTCTTTTTAATGGAATAATAAAAAATTCGTCGGCCTTATTTGCAAGTAGCGTAACCTATTTCATACCTATTGTAGCCATTTTAATTGGTTTCGCCAACGCAGAAACGATTACCTTTTCGCAAGTCTTAGCCATGTTAATTATACTAATTGGTGTCTTTACAATTAATTATGGACAAATGGCCCTCAGAAAGATAAAAGAATTGACAAAATAATTTGTGAATCAGGAATTAAATTCTATCTTTGCACTCCTAAAAAATTGAATTTAAACTTAAAAAATCGCTAAATGTACGCAATAGTAGAGATAGCAGGGCAGCAATTTAAAGTGCAAAAAGACCAAAAAGTTTTTGTTCATCGTTTAGCAGACGAGTGTGGTTCAAAGGTAACTTTCGACCGCATTATGTTGATAGAAAACGATGGCAAAATCAATATTGGCGCCCCAGCTATAGACGGTGCAAAAGTCACCGCAGAAGTATTAAGTCATCTTAAAGGTGATAAAGTAATTGTTTTCAAGAAAAAACGACGAAAAGGCTATAAGAAGAAGAATGGCCACCGCCAACAATTCACTTCGATTCAAATTACTGACATTATAGGTTAAGCATTAATCCCCTCACAGAGGAAAAAACTAGTTAAAAATGGCACATAAAAAAGGAGCGGGTAGTTCGAAAAACGGACGAGAGTCACATAGCAAACGCTTGGGAGTTAAGATATTTGGTGGACAAGTAGCTATTGCAGGTAATATCATTGTTCGTCAAAGAGGCACTCACCATCATGCTGGAGAAAATGTAGGTATTGGTAAAGATCACACCTTGTTTGCACTTACTCCTGGTTTAGTAGAATTTAAACGAAAAAAAAATAACCGTTCTTTTGTATCTGTACTTCCTTTTAATTTTACAGAAACGCCAGAAACCATTGAAGTTGTGGAAGTTTCAAATGCAACTATTGTAGAAGATACGAAGGTGCAAGAAGCAACATCCGATTCAACTGAAAGTACGGAATCATCAGAAGATGTTGTAGGAGAAGGTTCGTCTGAATCATAAAATAAATTTTCTTTACTAAAAGGGTCGACATTGTTGGCCCTTTTTTTTTGATATTAAGTACATTTGAGCATGAATAATTTAAACAGAGTAAAGCGTTATCTTTTAGCTATATTGTCAGGCTTGTTAATGCTTATCAGCTTCCCTTTTACCGGCAGCTTAACACCTCTCGTCTTTATTGCATGGATTCCATTATTAATCATAGAAAACTACTTGAGTCATAATAAAATGAAAACCGCTCAAGTTTTTCTTCCTGCTTATTTAACCTTTATCGTATTTAATATTGGAACAACTTGGTGGATTTGGAATGCAGATATTGGTGGTGCCATCATGGCTTTTATATTCAACTCCTTGCTCATGGCCCTGTTCTTTCTTCTATTCGTTCTAATAAAAAAAAGCCTGCCACAAAAAATAGGAATTTGGAGTTTAATCCCGGTATGGATTGGTTTTGAATACCTGCACTACAATTGGGAATTGTCACATCCTTGGTTAACCATGGGTAATTTTTTTTCTTCCACTCCAACGTTTATCCAATGGTATGAATTTACCGGTGCACTGGGAGGTTCGCTTTGGGTACTTGTTGTCAACATACTGATTTTCTTTCTAATAAAAAATTGGTTCCTCAAACATAAAAGAAATCAAAGTGCCCTAATACTAGTGATAAGTTTGGCATTGCCTATTTCTACTTCATTCTTTATTTATTTTATTCAAGCAGACGATACCGCAGCCCGAAAGAAATACGAATTAGTAGTGGTACAGCCAAATATAGATCCTTACAAGGAAAAATTTAATTTAGCATTTGGTCCAGAGAAGCAAATGGTGAAATTCATCGAATTAGCCAAACAAAAATTAACCCCAAATACAAAGCTAATTGTTGGACCAGAAACAGCTATACAAGGTAATTTCAACGAAACCGAGCCAAATGAAAATAACGCTTTACGCATACTCAATGCTCATTTATTGAAACCTAATTCATCCTTTGATTTGTTAATTGGTGCTTCCACCTATCGCCTTTTCACAAAAAAGAACTCTGCTGTATCACAACCTATTCCTAACAGTAACCTATTTTACGAGGCATACAACACCTCTTTGTTTCTACAACACAAGAAAAAACCCAAGTATATACACAAGTCAAAATTAGTGCTCGGCGTTGAAAAAATACCTTTTTCAAATTTCTTTCCTTTTTTGGAAAAACTAGCTATTCAAAATGGAGGAACTTCTGGTTCCCTTGGCATTGAAAAAAGCGCAAAAATTTTTACTGCTCGTCAGGTAAAAATTGCCCCAAGTGTTTGTTATGAATCAATTTACGGTGACTTTATGTGTCAACAAACCCGACTAGGAGCGGAACTTTTCATTGTAATTACAAATGATGGGTGGTGGGGAGATACCCCGGGATATCGGCAACACTTCAGTTTCGCACAAATGCGCGCAATTGAAAATCGTCGCTACGTTGTTCAATCAGCAAATACGGGAACAAGTGGCGTAATAAATACAAAAGGTGAAATTTTAAATGCTACACCCTATTCGAAATCGGCAGTAATTAATGTATCCGTTCCCTTGCATAATGAAGTAACTTTCTATGCTAAACATGGCGATTATATCGGGCGCTTCTCGCTAATTCTCCTTGGAATTATAATTGCATTCGGGTTATTTAAACGATTTATCGATTTAAAGACAAAATTACCTAGCTAACTTCTTCTTCCTTGTATTTATCTATAAAATTGAGCTTATAGCGAACTATCTATTTTGTTAACACCATAATTTACTAAGCAGATAAAGCTACTATCTTAACAAAAAAAAGCCTAAGCAAATACTTAGGCTTTTAATAAAATAGATGTGGTATTAATTTTTAATGATTTTACCCTTAATTGCGCTTGAACCAGCAGTTAAAGTATAAATATATGAACCAGCATTAAGTAATGCTGCATTAATTTCATTCGTTACACCTGCCGTTATAGCATTCGTCATAATAACTTTACCCGTTAAATCCACAAGAGAAAAAGTGGCAGCTGACGCATTCATGTTATCAAAAGAAACATAAATAAGATCCGAAGTTGGATTTGGATAAACCAACACATTTGTTAACGACTTTTCAGTGAGATTTGCGCCACAAACTGCCGTACAGTTATCCCAACAAAATGTAATCGTTGTATTAGTACCAGGAATTTCTAATACCCTTACTGTACCATATGTGCCATCAGTAATACCACAGTTTGCAGAAAGAATAGTATTCGTTGCGGCAGTCCCTTCGTTTGCTCCCCAATTTCCGTTAAAAAACTTAAATTTCTGTAATTGTCCCACTGAATTTGCAGGATAATTAACGGTAATTGTCCAAATGTTATTCCCCATATCAGTCATACCGCATGCAGTGGCAGTCGGTGACCATTCAGCCATTGGTGCACCACCTACCGTACCGATATTAGTAGAAAAATTTCCGGCAACTCTAATGCCAGTAGCGTCTATTGTTGTACCGCCTTGGATATAATCAGATACATCGACTCGGTAAGTTACTGCCACTTGACTAAAAGCAACAAAACCAGCAAAAATAGCGGTAAAAAAAGTAATTGTTTTTTTCATCTTAAATAAATTAAAGTTTATAAAATTATTTCATACTTAAAATTAACTAAAAAATCTAACTTTTAGACGGATTAAAAAACTTCTGTGAAAAATAAATTAAATCCAACCCATAAAAATGGGAGGTTTAACGAATGACAACGGTGTAAAATCAGGTTTAAAGTCGAATAAACCAAACACAGTTGAGCCACTTCCAGACATGGCAGCATAAAAAGCGCCGCTTTCAAATAATGCTTCAACCAAGTGACCAACAATAGGGTGTTTGTTGGCAATAGGGATTTGAAAATCATTAATTAACTTTTCGGCCCATTCTTTTTTATAACCCAGCAAAACGTCCTGCGACCTAGTGTCCATTTTTTTTGGAACAACAAGTGCATATGCCTCCTTTGTACTCACATGAATACCGGGATTAATCAAAACCAAGTAGGTCCCCGTTAAATTCATGCTTAAAGGAGCTAATACCTCACCCCTACCGCTCACAATACATGGCTGATTCGCAATAAAAAACGGACAATCACTTCCTAATTGAGCGGCAAAATCCTCCAATTGTGTAGCAGATAAATTCAGCGAAAACAATTCATTTAATCCCTTCAAAACGAAAGAAGCGTCAGAAGATCCACCTCCCAATCCAGCTCCTGCAGGAATTTGTTTTCGAAGATGCATATATACAGGTGGCAACTTAAATTTTATAGCAAGTAGATCGAATGCTTTTTCGCACAAATTTTTTTCTATACTTGGCGGAAATGTAATTCCTGTTTGTATAAATTCAAATTTATCAGAAGGGATAATCTCCAAAATATCCTTGAGCGGAATAGGATACAAACAACTTTCGATTTCATGAAAGCCGTCAATACGCTTATTAAGTACATGCAGTCCAAGATTAATTTTGGCGTTGGGATATAAGATCATGATGCAAAATTAGAAGAACAAAGCAATTTTCTTAATTTTGTCTATAAATTTAATATTCTATGTCAACCTATTTAGATTTTGAAGAGCCATTGCGTTTGCTTGAAGAGCAGATAAAACAAACAAAGGAAATTGGTATTTCCACGAATGTCGACATGCAAGATAAAATTCTTGAGTTAGAGGAAAAGCTCAATTCCACCTCGAAAGAACTCTTTTCTAAGCTTAGTCCATGGCAACGTGTTCAATTATCCCGTCATCCTGATCGGCCTTACACCTTAGCCTATATTAATGCCATTTCTGGTGGTGATTTTCTAGAGTTACACGGTGATCGAGGCGTAAAAGATGATAAAGCTATGGTTGGTGGTTTCGGGTCAATAGACGGAAGGAGTGTTATGTTTATTGGCCAGCAAAAAGGAATAAATACAAAAATGCGGCAATACCGAAATTTTGGGATGCCAAACCCCGAAGGATATCGAAAAGCGCTACGTTTGATGAAACTCGCTGAAAAATTCGGAAAGCCTATTGTCACATTTATCGATACGCCAGGTGCTTTTCCGGGATTAGAAGCAGAAGAGAGAGGCCAAGGAGAAGCCATTGCAAGAAATATCTATGAAATGATGCGTTTAAAGGTACCTGTGATTTGTATAATCATTGGAGAGGGTGCCTCCGGAGGCGCATTGGGAATTGGTGTCGGTGATAAAGTGGTCATGTTAGAAAACACTTGGTATTCCGTTATTTCTCCCGAGTCATGTTCCTCCATTTTATGGCGTTCATGGGACTTCAAAGAAACTGCCGCTGAAGCATTAAAATTAACTTCAAATGACATGAAAGAAAACGGTTTGGTGGATGCAGTAATTCCTGAACCATTAAACGGAGCACACCGATCACCGGATGAAAATTTTGAGAATGTAAAGCAAGCGATCCTGGCTTATTTGAAAGAATTAGACCAACACACCCCAGAAAAACGAGTAAGCAATCGAATTGATAAATACAATAAAATGGGTGTTTGGAAGTAACCCTTGCCAATTTCTTCCTGCGGTATGAGTGAATTATTAAGCACACCCATCGAATTTCTCAAAGGAGTTGGCCCTCAGCGAGCCCAATTGCTGCAGAAAGAATTGGGTATTTTTAACTACGGCGACCTCTTACACTTTTTCCCCTACCGTTACATTGACCGTTCCATCTATCACCAGTGTAAAGATTTACCCTATATCGACTCCTACGTCCAACTGATTGGAACAATTGACACCCTAAAAGAAGTTGGAAACGCACGTTTCAGTAGACTAAGTGCTCGTTTTTCGGATGATACAGGCAGTATTGAATTTGTTTGGTTTCAAGGTGGGCAGTGGATTAAAAAAATGTTAGTGGCGGGCCTACCCTATCAAGCATTTGGCAGGGCGAAATTAATCAATGGCATGTGGACGATACCACATCCGGAATTAACCCCCATGGGAGAAGTTTCTAAAAAAGCGGGCTTTCAACCTTTTTATTCGAGTACGGAGAAATTAAATCATAAAGGATTAAACACAAAAGGGCTGGAAAAACTGGTACAAGCGATGTTTTTTCAACACAATATTCAAGTGAAAGAACACCTGCCGGTTAGTATTCTATCAGAATTCCAACTGATATCACGCACCTCAGCGCTAAAGCAAGTTCACCTCCCGAATAACGAGATGGAAATAAAGCAAGCAAGATTTCGACTCAAGTTTGAAGAATTATTTTTTCTACAATTGGAAATGCTAATTCGAAAAGGCACACGTATTCAATCAACCAAAGGGCATGTCTTCGAACAATCTGGAGATATCATGCATCAATTTTACAACCATCACCTCCCTTTCGAGCTAACTAAGGCCCAAAAACGAGTAATTAAAGAAATTCGCAAAGATTTTTTAACCGGCAAACACATGAATCGCTTACTTCAAGGCGATGTTGGAAGTGGTAAAACTTTAGTTGCGCTCATCGCAATGCTGATTGCAAATGGCAACGGCTTCCAAGCATGCATTATGGCACCAACAGAAATATTAGCGAATCAACATTTTGAAACCATTCGAGAATTATTGAAGGATATGCCCATTTCCATTGCTCTACTGACTGGTTCGACAAAAAAATCGGTTCGAACCCCCTTGTTCAATGAATTACAAAATGGAGAAATAAATTTATTAATTGGTACACATGCCTTATTGGAAGATCCTGTGCAATTTCATAATTTGGGACTTGTAGTAATCGACGAGCAACATCGTTTTGGTGTAGCGCAACGAGGTAAAATGTGGCGAAAAAACACCATACCGCCACACATACTCGTGATGACTGCCACTCCAATTCCAAGAACTTTAGCCATGACATTTTACGGCGACCTTGATGTGTCTATCATTGATGAACTTCCTCCAGGAAGAAAACCTATCTCTACTATTCATCGTTTTGAGAGTCACCGATTGGCACTATTTGGTTTCATGCGAAAAGAAATTGCGCAAGGCAGACAAGTTTACATCGTTTATCCGCTTATAAAAGAAAGTGAAAAACTTGACTTCAATAACCTAATGGACGGTTTTGAAGCCATTTCTCGTTCTTTTCCGATACCTGAATTCCAAGTAAGTATCGTACACGGAAAAATGAAGCCCGAAGCCAAGGATTATGAAATGCAACGATTTATCAAAGGAGAAACTCATATTATGGTAGCGACCACCGTGATCGAGGTTGGCGTAAATGTTCCAAACGCCTCTGTAATGGTTATTGAAAGTGCTGAGCGCTTTGGACTGGCACAATTACACCAATTAAGGGGACGTGTTGGACGTGGAGCTGACAAATCTTATTGTGTTTTAATGACTGGAAATGAACTTTCAAAAGAAGCAAAAAAAAGAATGAAAACCATGGAAGACACCACCGATGGGTTCGTTATTGCAGAAGTAGACTTGCAACTTCGTGGTCCGGGTGACTTAATGGGAACACAACAAAGTGGGATATTGGAACTAAAAATTGCCGACTTAGCAAAAGATGGCGATATGGTTACCATGGCCCGCGAAACAGCCATGAAAATAATGGACAATGATCCAGACTTAGTACAACAAGAAAATAGTTGTCTTAGAGAAAAAGTTATTACACTATTGAAAGAGCGACCCAATTGGGGTAAAATAGGTTAATCAAAAAGGGCGCCCTAGAGCGCCCTTTGAACAAAAATAAAAAATATTATTCGGTCGCTGCCTCAACGAGCAAATCGTATGCGTCTTGAGATCCAACAATCATTTTCTGATATTCACGCACACCTGTTCCAGCTGGAATTAAGTGACCAACAATTACATTTTCTTTCAGTCCAAGTAAATGATCCACTTTTCCTGATATTGCTGCCTCGTTCAATACTTTTGTCGTCTCTTGGAAAGAAGCCGCAGAAATGAATGATTGTGTTTGTAGTGAAGCTCGTGTAATACCTTGTAATAAAGGTGTTGACGTCGCCGGAATAGCCTCTCGAGCCTGTACCAACTTTTTATCTTCTCGCTTTAACTTAGAATTTTCATCTCTGAACTTTCTTAAAGAAATAAGCTGGCCACTTTTCACGTCGTAGGAATCGCCTTCATCCTGAACCAACATCATTCCGAACAAATCATCATTAGCCTCCATAATGTCGGCTTTATGAATTGATTGCCCCTCTAAGAAACGCGTGTCACCTGAATCCATAATTTCAGCTTTCAACATCATTTGACGAACGATCACTTCGAAATGCTTATCATTAATCTTTACACCTTGCAAACGATAAACCTCCTGAATTTCATTTACTATGTACTCTTGTACTTTGGTTGGCCCTTCGATATTAAGTATATCATTTGGCGTAATTGCGCCATCAGATAAAGATTGACCAGCACGAATAAAGTCATTTTGTTGTACAAGGATATGCTTTGATAATGGAACTAAGTATTTTCTAACCTCACCTAGTTTAGAGGTAATGATAACCTCTCTGTTACCTCTTTTAATATTACCAAAAGAAGCTGTTCCATCGATTTCAGCGACAACAGCAGGATTTGAAGGATTTCTCGCTTCAAATAATTCCGTTACCCTTGGAAGTCCACCAGTAATATCTCCCGTCTTTCCAGCTAACCTTGGTATTTTAACTAAGGTTTCACCCGCCTCTAACTTCATGCCTTCTTCAACCGAAATATGTGAGTTAACCGGTAAAGAATATTCACGCAACACTTCTTTAGTCTTCGGATCAATGATATGGATAGCCGGACTTCTCTTTTTATCTCTAGATTCTGTAATCACTTTTTCACCATAACCGGTTTGCTCATCCATTTCTTCTCGGAACGTCAACCCTTCAATGATGTTATCAAAAACAACTTTTCCAGATACTTCCGAAACAATAAGCGCATTATATGGATCCCACTTACAAATGACCTCCCCTTTCTTTATCTTAATACCATTCTTAACTAAGATTTCAGATCCGTATGGAATATTTGCCGTCATAATAGCAATTCCTGTTTTCTCGTCTGTAATCTTTAATTCAGCTGAACGACCGACAACGATGTGTTTTACAACACCGTCTGTACCTTTCTTTTCTATTGTTCTAAGCTCCTCAATTTCTAACTTACCGTTTGCTTTGGCTTTGATGTCAGAAATATCCGCGATGTTCGACGCCGTACCACCAACGTGAAAAGTTCGTAGTGTCAACTGCGTACCCGGTTCACCGATTGATTGAGCTGCTATTACGCCAACTGCGTCACCAATTTGTGCTAATCTGTGATTAGTTAAATTTCGACCATAGCATTTAGAACACACACCACGTCTCATTTCACATGTAAGAACCGAGCGGATTTCAACTTCTTCAATGGCAGCGGCTTCAATTTGCTTTGCAAAAATTTCTGTAATAATTTCACCCGAAGCGACAATTAATTCGTCAGAATCAGACATATAAACATCATGTACAGAAGTTCTTCCTAGAATTCTATCATATAATGGTTCAACAATATCATTGTTTTTCTTCAGAGCTGTAGCAACGATTCCACGAAGCGTTCCGCAGTCATTTGAATTAATTACGACATCTTGCGCAACATCATGCAATCTCCTTGTCAAATAACCCGCATCCGCTGTTTTTAAAGCCGTATCAGCCAAACCTTTTCGGGCACCGTGCGTGGAAATAAAATATTCAAGTATAGAAAGACCTTCTTTAAAATTGGAAAGAATAGGATTCTCAATAATTTCTTGAACGCTTGCACCTGATTTTTGAGGTTTTGCCATTAAACCTCTCATTCCTGAGAGTTGGCGAATTTGTTCTTTTGAACCACGTGCACCCGAATCGAACATCATGTAAATGCTGTTGAAACCTTGTCTATCCGTTTTCAATTGATCCATTAACGTTGCGGTCAAACGAGAATTAGTGTGGGTCCAAATATCAATAATTTGGTTGTAACGCTCATTATTAGTGATGAGTCCCGCACCGTAATTGGCCATAACATCTTTCACATCGTTTTCAGCCTTCAATACCAATTCTTCTTTTTGTTTCGGAACAATAATATCATCTAGGTTGAAGGAAAGACCACCTCTGAATGCCATTTCGTAACCTAATTCCTTAATATCATCAAGAAATTTAGCTGTTCTTGAAGTACCCGATACTTTTAAAACCTCACCAATAATATCACGAAGTGCTTTTTTAGTAAGTACATCATTGATATATCCCACCTCTCTTGGTACTTTTTCGTTAAATAAAACTCTTCCACAAGTCGTTTCAAGAATTACCAATTCAGGATTCCCCTCTGAATTTAGGTTATACGTTTTTACCTTTAAATGTGCATGCAAATCCAATTTCTTTTCATTGAATGCGATGATCACCTCGCTAGGAGAATAAAAGATACTTCCTTCGCCTTTAACTTTCTCTTCACTAGTTGAAACTTTACCTTTGGTAATGTAATACAAACCAAGAACCATATCTTGTGAAGGAACAGCAATCGGAGCACCGTTAGCTGGATTTAAGATGTTGTGTGAAGCCAGCATCAACATTTGGGCCTCTAAAATTGCCGCATTTCCTAAAGGTAAATGCACAGCCATTTGGTCACCATCAAAATCCGCGTTGAAGGCGGTGGTAACAAGTGGATGTAAACGAATTGCTTTACCTTCAATTAATTTCGGTTGGAAAGCTTGAATACCTAAACGGTGTAATGTAGGTGCTCTATTAAGTAGGACAGGATGACCTTTCAAGATGTTTTCAAGAATATCCCAAACAACAGGTTCTTTACGATCTACTATTTTCTTGGCTGACTTAACGGTTTTGACAATACCTCGTTCGATCATTTTTCGAATGATAAACGGCTTGTATAATTCCGCCGCCATATCTTTTGGCAAACCACATTCGTGTAATTTTAAATCAGGACCAACAACAATTACTGAACGAGCAGAATAATCCACACGTTTTCCTAGTAAGTTTTGTCTAAATCGCCCTTGCTTACCCTTTAAAGAGTCAGAAAGCGACTTGAGCGCGCGATTAGATTCCGTTTTAACAGCGCTTGATTTTCTTGAATTGTCAAACAACGAATCAACGGACTCTTGTAACATTCTTTTCTCGTTACGCAAAATCACTTCTGGCGCTTTTATTTCAATCAAACGCTTTAAACGATTATTTCTAATAATTACACGGCGGTATAAGTCATTTAAATCGGATGTTGCAAATCGACCACCATCAAGAGGCACTAAAGGCCTTAATTCAGGTGGAATTACCGGTACTACCTTAACAATCATCCATTCAGGATGATTATCAATACGCTTTTGAGAATCGCGCATGGATTCAACCACCTGCAATCTTTTCAACGCCTCATTTTTTCTTTGTACTGAAGTTTCGGATTCGGCCTTGCTACGAAGATCATAGGACATTTCCTCCAGATTCAATCCTTTCAACAAATCATGTAAAGCTTCGGCTCCCATTTTGGCAATAAACTTATTAGGGTCAGCATCGTCGAGGTAATGATTATCTTTCAAACTTTCGTGTTCAAGAACATCCAAATACTTTTCCTCTTCAATAAAATCCATGTATTTGAGGTCCTCACCTTCGATATTTGCCGCCAATCCTGCTTGAATTACAACATACCTTTCATAATAAATGATTTGGTCGAGTTTTTTTGTTGGAAGACCAAGAAGGTAACCTATTTTATTGGGCAGAGAGCGGAAATACCAAATATGCGCTACAGGAACTACTAAAGATATATGCCCGGTGCGCTCCCTTCTTACTTTTTTCTCTGTTACTTCAACGCCACATCGGTCACATACGATTCCTTTGTATCGAATTCGCTTGTATTTCCCACAATGACATTCATAATCTTTTACTGGCCCAAAAATTCGTTCACAAAACAAGCCATCTCTTTCTGGCTTGTAAGTTCTGTAATTAATTGTTTCAGGCTTCAAAACCTCTCCGCTCGACTTCTTAAGAATTTCTTCAGGAGAAGCGAGTGAAATAGTTATTTTGTTAAAACTTTCTTGTGTTTTTAGTATTTCTTTTTTGAACGTCATTTTATATCGTTATAATTTCGTTTAAAATTCAAATTAATCCATGTTTACACTTAAACACAAACCACGTAATTCGTGCAACAATACGTTGAAAGATTCAGGAATTCCTGGTTCAGGAATAGTATCTCCTTTCACAATAGCTTCGTATGCTTTAGACCGACCATTTACATCATCCGATTTTATGGTTAGGATTTCCTGAAGGATATTTGCAGCACCAAACGCTTCTAGCGCCCATACCTCCATTTCACCAAAACGCTGACCACCGAACTGTGCTTTTCCACCAAGTGGTTGCTGCGTAATGAGCGAGTATGGCCCAATGGATCGCGAGTGCATTTTATCGTCTACCATGTGGGATAGTTTCAACATGTAAATAACACCCACTGTTGCTGGCTGATGAAATCTTTCACCGGTACCTCCATCATAAAGATATGTTTTTCCTGACCTTGGAACACCGGCTTTATCGGTTAACTCATTGATCTCGTCTGGTGTAGCGCCATCAAAAATTGGAGTAGCAAATTTAACCCCCATTTTATCTCCTGCCCAACCCAAAACCGTTTCATAAATCTGTCCTAAGTTCATCCTTGATGGCACACCAAGTGGATTTAAAACGATGTCAACAGGCGTTCCATCTTCCAAGAAAGGCATGTCTTCTTGACGAACGATATTTGCGACAATACCTTTATTACCATGTCGACCAGCCATTTTATCACCAACCTTTAATTTACGTTTCTTAGCTACGTATACTTTAGCCAACTTAACAATTCCTGCAGGGAGTTCATCACCAACAGAAATATGAAATTTACGGCGTTTGAAATTACCTAGTAAATCGTTGGCTTTAATGCTGTAGTTGTGAATCACTCTTGAAATCAACTGATTAGTTTCCGATTCGGACGACCAATTTAACGGATTAATAATCGTATAGTCGATAGCTAAAAGCGATTTCTCGTTGAACTTAGTTCCTTTTTTAATCAACTCCTCCTTGAAGTTATTGAATACGCCGTTTGACTTTTGATCACCAAGAATCATCAACAGTTTTTCCACTAATTTCTCTTTGAGTTGAATGAAATCGCGCTGATATTCTGCATCGATAGCCTCAAGAATTGATTTATCTTGATTTTTTGCTTTACGCTCTTTAACAGCTCGTGAAAATAATTTTTTCTCTATTACTGTTCCACGTAAAGAAGGACCTGCTTTGAGCGAGGCATCTTTAACGTCACCTGCTTTATCACCAAAAATAGCGCGTAACAATTTTTCTTCCGGAGAAGGATCTGTTTCCCCTTTCGGCGTGATTTTACCAATTAAAATATCACCTTCTTTGATGTCGGCACCAATTCTAATTAAACCATTTTCGTCCAAATCTTTTGTCGCTTCCTCACTTACGTTTGGAATATCAGACGTAAGCTCCTCCATTCCTCTTTTGGTATCGCGAACATCCAAAGAATACTCATCGATATGAATTGAGGTAAAAATATCATCTCTCACTACTTTTTCAGAAATCACAATGGCATCTTCGAAATTATACCCTTTCCAAGGCATAAAAGCAACTTTTAGATTCTGACCTAGCGCTAATTCGCCATTTTGCGTAGCATATCCCTCACAAAGTACTTGACCTTTCTCAACCCGATCACCTTTCACCACGATTGGCTTCAAGTTTATGCAAGTACTTTGGTTCGTCTTCCTAAATTTAGTCAATGAATAATGAACGACTTCACTATCAAAACTTACTAATTTATCTTCTTTAGTCCAATCGTAGCGAATAACTATTTCGTTAGCGTCAACATATTCTACAATACCTTTTCCAACCGCATTTACCAAAACACGTGAATCGCGCGCAACCAATCTTTCGATGCCAGTGCCTACGATAGGAGAATTTGGGCGTAAAAGCGGAACTGCTTGACGTTGCATGTTTGAGCCCATCAATGCTCGGTTAGCATCATCGTGTTCCAAAAATGGAATAGAAGAAGCAGCAATCGAAGCAATCTGGTTAGCGCCGACATCCATTAGTGTTAATTTATCGGGCTGTACAACTGGGAAGTCGCCTTCAAACCTTGCTTTAACCAAATCGGAAAGAAAATTCCCTTTCGCATCAATAATAGCATTTGCTTGAGCGATTATTTTGGTATCCTCCTCTTCGGCTGCCAAATAAATGGGTTCTTCATTAAAAACAACCTTTCCCTTTTCAACTTTACGGTAAGGCGTTTCGATGAAACCTAATTTGTTGACCTTGGCAAATACGCACAAGGAAGATATCAAACCAATGTTCGGACCTTCCGGAGTTTCAATTGTACACAAACGACCGTAGTGCGTATAGTGAACATCACGTACCTCGAAACCTGCTCGCTCTCGTGATAAACCGCCTGGCCCAAGGGCTGAAAGTCTTCTTTTATGTGTAACTTCAGACAAAGGATTTGTCTGATCCATAAATTGTGATAATTGGTTTGTACCGAAAAATGAATTGATTACAGACGACAATGTCTTTGCATTGATAAGGTCGATAGGTGTAAAAACTTCATTGTCTCTTACGTTCATTCGCTCACGAATAGTTCGTGCCATACGTGCCAAACCTACTCCAAACTGGGAATACAACTGTTCACCAACCGTTCTTACCCTTCTATTAGATAAGTGGTCGATATCATCCACATCTGCTTTTGAGTTAATTAGTTCAATTAAGTACTTAACGATTTGAATGATGTCGTTTTTAGTCAACACTCTAGATGCTTCGTTAGCGTCGATTTTTAATTTTTTATTTAAACGATAACGACCAACTTCACCTAAGTCGTAACGTGTATCGGAGAAAAATAATTTTTCAAAAACACCCCTTGCAGTTTCAAAGTCTGGCGCATCAGAATTTCTTAATTGGCGATAAATTTGTTCAATCGCTTCTTTACCAGAATTGGAAGTATCTTTTTGTAGTGTATTATAAATTATTGTGTAATCGATTGAATTGGCATTTTCTTTATGTAATATGACCGATTTCGCACCAGAATCAAGTATTTGATTAAGGTGAACCTCTTCAACAGTTATTTCGCGGTCTAGCACCACTTCATTTCTTTCAATGGAAACTACTTCACCAGTATCTTCGTCAACAAAATCCTCAATCCATGTTTTTAATACCCTAGCGGCTAATCTACGTCCCACTAATTTTTTCATGTTGACCTTCGTAATTTTCACTTCGTCGGCCAAACCAAATATTTCTAAAATATCCCTGTCAGTTTCATAACCAATTGCTCTAAAAAGAGTAGTTACAGGTAATTTCTTTTTTCTATCAATGTAAGCATACATGATGCTATTAATATCGGTTGCAAACTCAATCCATGAACCTTTAAACGGAATTACCCTAGCAGAATAAAGTTTCGTACCATTTGCATGGCGACTTTGTCCGAAGAACACACCTGGAGATCTATGTAGTTGTGACACGATAACACGCTCTGCACCGTTTATAACAAAGGATCCTTTAGGCGTCATGTAAGGAATGGTACCTAAATACACGTCCTGCACAATGGTTTCAAAATCCTCGTGTTCGGGATCGGTACAATATAATTTCAATTTTGCTTTTAGAGGCACGCTGTAGGTGAGCCCCCTTTCGATACACTCCTCAATTGTATAACGAGGAGGATCAATAAAATAATCCAAAAACTCTAAAACGAACTGATTTCGTGTATCGGTTATCGGAAAATTTTCTGTGAAGACTTTATACAAGCCCTCACTGTCTCTGTTTTCAGGAGTTGTTTCTAACTGAAAGAATTCCTTAAAAGACTTTAATTGGATTTCCAGGAAATCCGGATAATCAAATTGATTATTGCTTGAAGCAAAATTGATTCTAGTTGAATTATTAGTAGTAGCCAAGGCTTTATTTTTTTAGTGTAGAATGAAAAATACTTAATAATAAACAGAACAAGGCATCCGTAAAAACGACTGCCTGTTCTGTATTTAATCGAGAATATTACTTAACTTCAACCTCAGCACCAGCCTCTTCAAGAGCTTTTCTTAGACCATCTGCTTCATCTTTAGAAACGCCTTCCTTAATTGGAGAAGGAGCGGCATCCACTAGATCTTTAGATTCTTTCAAACCGTTTCCAGTAAGTTCCTTAACAAGTTTAACTACAGCCAATTTGTTTGGACCGCAAAACTTCAAGATAACATCAAATTCAGTTTGTTCTTCAACTACTGCCTCAGAAGCGCCTCCGCCTCCTCCAGCCATCATAACTGGCGCTGCAGCTGCAGGCTCGATACCGTAGTCATCTTTCATGATTGTTGCTAATTCACTAACTTCTTTTACTGTTAGGTTAACTAGTGTTTCTGCAATTTGCTTTAAATCAGCCATTTTATTTAATTTTAATAAAGGGTTTAATAATTAATTAACTTATGCTCGTTCTTCGAGCGTTTTCAATATACCTGCAATTTTTCCACCTGCTCCAATTAATCCAGAAAGCACATTCTTTGCAGGACTCATCAATAATCCAATAATTTCTCCAACTAATTCCTCTTTACTCTTCAGTGTTTCTAAAACAATCAATTGATCATCACCGATAAAAATTGCTTCATCGATGTAAGCACCTTTAAGAATAGGTTTTGGATTTTTCTTTCGAAATTCTTGAATTAATTTTGCTGGTGAATTCGCTTCAGCAGAAATCATTATGGAAGTTGAGCCTTTTAAAATGTCTCTCAACTTTCCATAGTCTTTCCCTTCTACTCGATCCATCGCCTTATTAAGTAGTGCATTCTTAACTACTTTAAGAGAAATGTTAGATTGATAACATCTTCTTCTTAGTGTGTTGACTGCCTCAACTGTTAAATCGGCTGTATCTGTTAGGTAAAGCACATTAGACTCTGATAACTCGAACGCTAAATCTTCAATATATTTTGCTTTTTCTTCTTTTGTCATTTTCCTTACGTTTTAAGCAGTTACAGATTTAGTATCAATTTGTATTCCCGCGCTCATGGTAGAACTGATGTAAATACTTTTAATGTAAGTTCCTTTTGCAGCGGAAGGCTTTAATTTAACAAGCATTGAAATTAATTCACTTGCATTTTCGCGAATCTTTTCTTTTTCAAAACTAACCTTGCCTACCGAAGAGTGAATAATACCGTATTTATCAACTTTAAAGTCAATTTTACCAGCTTTAACCTCTACCACCGCTTTAGCAACATCCATTGTTACTGTACCTGTTTTAGGATTGGGCATTAAACCACGTGGACCAAGAATACGACCAAGCGCACCAACTTTACCCATTACAGCGGGCATCGTAATAATTACGTCTACGTCTGTCCAACCACCTTTGATTTTTTCAATGTAATCGTCGAGACCAACAAAATCAGCTCCTGCGGCAATTGCCTCAGCTTCTTTATCAGGCGTACACAAGACAAGGACACGAATGTCTTTTCCCGTTCCATGGGGTAGCGCCACTGTACCTCTAACCATTTGATTAGCTTTACGTGGATCCACACCAAGTCGTACACAAATATCAACTGATGCATCAAACTTAGAAGTGGAAATTGTCTTAACCAAATCGCAGGCATCCACCAATGTGTATGACTTTGTCAAATCGTACTTAGACAAAATCTCCTTTCTTTTTTTTGAAATTCTTTTCATGTCTTAAGATTTTTTGGTTTTAGGCGCATCTCCACCTTTTACATTTACTCCCATACTTCTTGCCGTACCTGCCACCATCATCATGGCAGCTTCTACTGTAAAGCAATTCAAATCAGGTAACTTATCCTCCGCAATAAGCCTCACTTGATCCCACGTAACAGAACCAACTTTAACTCGATTGGGTTCAGCTGAACCTTTTTTGATTTTTGAATACTCCGTAATTTGCACTGCTGCAGGGGGAGTTTTTAGCACAAAATCAAACGATTTATCACCGTAAACGGTAATAACAACTGGTACAACCTTTCCTGCTTTGTCTTGCGTACGCGCATTAAACTGCTTGCAAAACTCCATGATGTTCACCCCTTTGGCACCCAAAGCGGGACCGATAGGTGGTGACGGATTGGCTGCACCTCCTTTGATTTGTAGCTTTATTAACGCTGCTACTTCTTTAGCCATATATATAAAATTGTGTAGTCAAACGTGAGTATTTTCGGGAAGCTTTAATCGATTTCCTCACTCCTACGGGTTAATAAACTATTTAAACATCTTTTTCAACTTGCATATAACTTAATTCGAGCAAGTTTTTTCTACCAAATATTTTGACCATTACTTTCAACTTCTTCTTTTCTTCATTAATTTCATCAACAATTCCACTAAAGTTGTTGAATGGACCATCTATAACTTTCACTGCTTCTCCGACAGTAAAAGGAATTCTTAATTCTTCTTCAGTTACTGAAAGTTCATCGAACTTACCTAAAATTCTATTTACTTCTGATAATCTCATAGCAACCGGCTCACCACCTTTCTTAGCACCAAGGAAACCTATCACATTAGGAATTCCTTTAATAACGTGTTGAACTTCACCAATCAAAGCCGCTTCCAACAACACGTAACCAGGCAAATACGTTTTTTCCTTATTTATCTTCTTACCATTTCGTATTTGAAAAACTTTTTCAGTAGGGATCAAGACTTGACTGACAAATTCCGACAATTTGTGGCGAATAATTTCTAATTCTAAATATTCTTTCACCTTTTTTTCCTTGCCACTTACTGCACGGACTACATACCATTTTTTAGTAATTTCCGTCATTATCAAAATTTAATAGTATAAAAATAACCCAATAAACCTTTCCAAAACGGGTCTTTTGCCGCGGAAATCCCGAACAAAAAATCCATTAAAAAAATCATCATTGCTATCAAAATAGAAGCTATAACTACTATTATTGTATTATTTTGAAGTTCTTTCCAAGTCGGCCATGTAACATTATGAACCATTTCATGGTACGTTTCAGTAAAATATCCTTTTATCTTTGACACAGAATTAGTTTTTTTTTTAATGTTGCACGGGCGGTAGGATTCGAACCCACGACCAATGGTTTTGGAAACCACCACTCTACCAGCTGAGCTACACCCGTTTAAAAGGGAAACATACATTCCCCTTACTAAACTCAATTTAAATTTTATTAAGCTACTATTTCAGTAACTTGGCCTGCCCCAACTGTTCTACCTCCTTCACGGATTGCAAAACGTAAACCTTTATCCATTGCAATAGGCACAATTAACTTCACATTTATAGTTACGTTATCTCCTGGCATAACCATTTCTCGTCCATCGATTAGGCTAATTTCACCTGTAACATCGGTAGTTCTGAAATAGAACTGAGGACGGTATTTGTTATGGAACGGCGTATGACGACCACCTTCTTCTTTCTTTAAAACATATATTTCAGCCTTGAATTCGTGGTGTGGTTTAGTTGACCCTGGCTTACAAATAACCATTCCTCTTTTAATTTGAGATTTTTCAATACCTCTTAATAAAAGACCAACGTTATCGCCTGCTTCTCCACGATCTAGGATTTTGCGAAACATCTCAACACCTGTTACTACAGAAGTCAATTTAAGATCACCCATACCCAATATATCAACACCTTCGCTTGAATTAATTACTCCTGTTTCGATACGACCTGTTGCAACAGTTCCACGACCAGTAATTGTAAAGACATCTTCAACTGGCATTAAGAAAGGCTTGTCTATGTCACGCGGAGGCAATTCAATATAAGTATCAACCGCTTCCATCAACTCTTCAATCTTTTCAACCCACTTTGCTTCGCCATTTAAGGCTCCTAATGCAGAACCTTGAATAACAGGAGCGTTGTCACCATCATATTTGTAGAACGATAAAAGTTCTCTTACTTCCATTTCTACCAACTCTAATAACTCTTCGTCATCAACGCTATCTACTTTATTCATAAAAACTACTAAACGAGGAACACCAACTTGTCTTCCTAAAAGAATGTGCTCTCGAGTTTGGGGCATAGGACCATCAGTAGCAGCAACCACCAAAATTGCACCGTCCATTTGAGCAGCACCCGTAACCATGTTCTTAACATAATCGGCGTGTCCTGGACAATCTACGTGAGCATAATGACGGTTTAACGTCTCATATTCAATGTGAGAAGTGTTGATGGTAATACCTCTTTCTTTTTCCTCAGGGGCGTTATCAATTGAAGAGAAGTCTCTTACTTTAGCCAAACCTTTGGATGCAAGCACGCTTGAAATTGCAGCAGTTAATGTAGTTTTACCGTGGTCAACGTGTCCGATTGTACCAATGTTCACGTGCGGTTTGGAGCGATCAAAATTTTCCTTAGCCATTTTTTTATTTGTTACTTGTTAATAATTACTACTTATAATATAAATGCCTACACTTCAGCAGACCATTTTAAACCTTTTCAATTCAATTCTATCGAGCCAATGATGAGAATTGAACTCATGACCTCTTCCTTACCAAGGAAGCGCTCTACCCCTGAGCTACACCGGCGCAGAAAGCAATTCAGAGCGGGAGACGAGACTCGAACTCGCGACGTTCAGCTTGGAAGGCTGAAGCTCTACCAACTGAGCTACTCCCGCTTAATACTATCTGTGGGGAGAGCAGGATTCGAACCTGCGAAGGTATGCACCAACAGATTTACAGTCTGTCCTCGTTAGCCACTTGAGTATCTCCCCAATACTCGAGCCGATGGAGGGATTCGAACCCCCGACCAGCTGATTACAAATCAGCTGCTCTGGCCAACTGAGCTACATCGGCAAATGATATAAACAAAAATAATAAAGAACGCAATACCGTAAACCCTTTGAATTTCGGACTGCAAATGTACGAAAGTTTTTCTTAAACCAAAGAGTTTTTCTTTTTTTTAAAATTAAGTTACGATGGAAATTAGGCAAAGATATTTTTAATTTTACCGAATTATATGAAAACAGTAATTGTAAGTGTAACGAATGATCTTGTAACAGACAATCGAGTGGACAGAAGTTGTCGAGTTCTTGTTTCGTCAGGACTAAATGTGTTGTTAATTGGACGAAAACTAGCAGACAGTCAGGTAATCAAGCGGCCATATACCTGTGTTCGATTTAAGATGATTTTCAAAAAAGGTGTGCTGTTTTATGCGAGTTACAACCTTCGTCTTTTTTTCTACCTTCTGTTTCATCGTGTTGATTTACTATATTCAAATGATTTAGATACCCTTCTCGCTAATTACTTAATAACTAAAGTAAAACGAATACCCATTATTTATGATTCACATGAACTATTCACAGAAGTTTCGGAACTACAAAATCATCCCTTAAAAAAAAGAGTTTGGACAACTATTGAAAAATTCATTGTACCCAAACTACAAACGTGCATAACAGTAAATGCCTCTATTGCAAGAATATTTGAGAAAAAATATGGCGTTAAATTTCATGCTGTTCGAAATGTTCCCAATCAAATTAATATTGCATCAATAAAAACCGATGAGTTAATGCAAATTCCTATCGAATCTTTTAAAGTAATTATTCAGGGTTCCGGTTTGAATGTCGAAAGAGGATTGGAAGAGGCTATTGAAGCTATTACACTTTTAGAAAATGTTCATTTATTAGTTGTTGGTGGGGGCGACGTTCTCCCAAAAGCGAAAAAACTAGTGGCCCAATTGAATCTAGAAAATAAAGTACATTTTTTTGGCAAAAGACCTTACCAAGACCTAATGACTTTTACCCAATTTGCGGACTGTGGGCTCGCAATAGATAAAGCGACCAACAAAAACCACGAATACGCTTTGCCGAATAAAGTCTTTGATTACATTCAGGCTGGTACACCAATCATCTGCATGGATTTAATAGAGATCAAGACTTTAGTGAATAAGTACGATGTGGGAATTGTTATTTCACAAGTTACTCCAAAAGAAATTTCAACCGCTATAAAAACCTTACAAGACAACCCGACCTTACTTTTATCCTACAAAGAAAATTGCAGAAAGGCAGGAGAGGTGGAGCATTGGGGAAACGAGAAAAAAAAATTAGAAAGGATTATAACAAGTGCTTTTCCTTTAATCGCGCAACCTTAGCCAACTCTGTAAGCTTGTAAAGGTCAAACATAGTTAGCGTAAAATACCCTTTAATTAAGAAGAATTTATTTACCCTGCCAAGAAAAAAGTTCCCCAATTGCAACAGCGTTAAAAGGCCTTTTTGTTTTAATTTATAATAGGTTGCTAACAAACGCACATGTGCGATAAAATCTTCACTTGTTACGATTTCTTTGTGTATTTCCCACAAATTCGCAACTGCCTCTTTACTTTTAGCAAGAAAAACACAATTCGTATCAAGGTTGCAATTTAACACGGGATTATCTATGTGCTCTATTTTAAGGTTGTTAACGAGCAAATAAAAACCAAAAAGCGTGTCTTCATGACCATATCCTTTGATTTTTTCTTCAAATGGAAATTGGTTCAAAACAGTTTTTTCAATCACAAAATTATTAGTTTTAAATCCTTGACGACTTTTTAATCGATCTTCATACGACTTTGCCTCGCGCGAAATGCTATATTTCCATCTCAAATAAAAAACTCTTTCGGGCACTATAGCTTGATAAATACTCCCTCCGACAAGTACTTTTATTGATTTGTTTTTTAATTCTTCAACATACTTTGCAATAAAATCATTGGCTATTAAAGCGGAATCCCCGTCTATGAAGAGTAAAAATTGGCCTTGGGAAAAATTAACAAAAAGGTTCCGAATAGCCGAGCGTCCTTTATTTTGAGTTAAGGCCTTGTAACAAACGTGCTGCATCCCTTCAATTCCAATTCGATTTGTATACTCCGTCACCGAGTTGGAAGCATCGTCAATTATGACAATCTCAGCGGATAATTTATATAGTATTATTTGCTGTGATAGTTGTTCAGCCAAGCCAACGACATTCGAGTTGTAAACCGGAATACAAATCGATAATACCATAATCGGTTTGTCTATTTACTATGCCATTGTATTTGGCGTTCCAAAATTCATTGGGGGGAAACCTTGCTGAGGCTCTTCTATTACACCAAAATTTTGCTCAAATTTTTGAATATTCTCTGCTAGTGCATGTAAAAACCTTTTTGCATTTTGAGGCGTCATGAGCACCCTAGATCGCACTTTACCTTTCGGCATTCCTGGCATGAGTTGCACGAAATCACAAACCACCTCGGCAGGTGAATGCGTAATTATGGCAAGATTTGAATAAATACCCAAGGCTATTTCCTCAGACAATTCTATATTCATTTGGTTTTCTTCGTTTTGCATATATTTTTTTATATAAATACGAATTTACAAATCATTTTCGATTTCTTGAAAAGTTATGCCATAGGATTGTAATTCTTTTAAGATTGGCTCGTACACTTCCCTGCTAACAGGAATTGCAACTCCCGGGGCATCATATAATCCCGTTAGAATTAATTTGGCCATTATACCCACGGGAAGCCCAACGGTACTTGCCATGGCTGTGAAGGGCTGGTCCTCACCGAGGCAAACCATGGAGGATTGAATTTGTTTGCGACTTCCGCTAATTTGGTATTCCAATTCATGGTACATAACCAGCATATCCTTATCTCCTGGACTAAGGGATAATTTTCGTACTAACAGGACCTCTAAAACCTGAGCAGGAGAAGCTGATTCGTGGCCAATTAACGTATGATCATCAAAAATACCAAGCCATTCGAACTGAGGAAAAAGATGCCTTCGCTCACTTCCCAAAAAATCTATAAACTTCTCCTCAACCGACCTAGAAAGATGATAAGGGAGAAAAGCGTTAACAAACCGCCTAGGCGTCATTTTTTCAGCCTCAAACAATTTATATCCGTCATCCGTCATTCCCATCTCAATAAATACATTCCATGCACTACAAAAGTTAGGGCGTCTGAGCGTGCCACGATAAATTGTTTCTATATTCGCAAGTCCGTATGTTTGCTTGTAGGCAAAAGAATCGCGATTGGCATAGCCTTCGAACTCCCCAAACTCTCCTACAACAAAACGTTCTGTTCGTTTAAACAACTGGGCATACGGAATGTATTTAAATTCATTATTTTGAGTAAAAGCGGCGGCACCTCCCTGTCCAGCGAGCACCACATTTCTGGGGCTCCACGTAAACTTATAATGCCACGGATTAGTATCAAACGCAGGAGCTACTAATCCACCACAAAACGATTTGAAGCTTATCATTTGACCGCCGATACGCTTTATTTTATCAATTATTTGCATGGCACTCATGTGATCAATTCCAGGGTCTACACCTATTTCATTCATGATGACAATACCCGCTTGTTTTGCTAAAGCATCCAGTGCTTTCATCTCTGGAGAAACGTAAGACGGGGTAATTAAATGGGTTTTCAATGCAATACAATCTTTAGCAATTTCGAAGTGAAATTTTGCTGGTAGCATAGATATAACAAGGTCTGCTGCCGCTATGTTATCTCTTCTTGCGACAGGGTCTAAGGCATCAAATGATAACGCCTCTCCAAACGGATGATTGTTTAGTTTCTCTAGAACAGATTGTCTGTTTTTATCCACTACTTTTAACCGCCAATGATACTTCTGCGACTCATTTAAAAGATAACGTATCAGAGATGAAGATGATAATCCTGCGCCTAAAAGTAAAATGGTTTTCATGAAGTTGACCTAAAAATTACACCGCTCTATGATTGGGCGTATCGCGTCAAATAGCACTTCTTCATCCCATGGTTTTGAAATAAAAGATTCAAGTAGCTTATCCTCATTTAACGCATCTATAGAAACTTGGTTAGCTTGTCCTGAAAGCATTACGCATTTTAAAGACGGGTGTTTCTCCTTGATTAAACGAATTAATTCTGCACCATTCATTTTTGGCATTTGATAATCGACAATAATGAAAATAACATCAATTTGCTCATTTACCAATTCATCTATATTCAACAATGCAACGGCAGGATCGGTAAAGTACTCCAACAAGGTATATTTCTGGTTGACTATTTTAGATAACTGAAACCCCAACATTTGAAGAATAAAGGGATCATCGTCTACACAAACTACAGCGTATTTAATTTCATTCATGGTTGTAAAAATAGGTATAATTGTAAAAAACAGGCGTAATAATAAATTTATTTTTGTTTAAAAAATACAGTTGTAAAAATTGTTTCCCCTGGCTTAGAACTCAAAGTAATTTTCGCATCATGTTCAACAAGCACGTTGTTAACAATACTCAATCCCAAACCGGAACCATTTCGATTCGATTTTGTGGTAAAAAACTTTTCAAAAATTTTCTTTTGAAGATGCTGCGGAATTTCTGGTCCATTATTTTGGATGCTCACCTCGACAGTGGCATTGCGCTTTCGTGCAGAAATAATAAGATGTCCACGTTCATCTCTATCATTCATCGATTCTATGGCATTTTTAATAAGATTAGACCACAACTGAAATAATTTTATGTCAACGCCCACAATCGATAATGTTTCAGGAACATTAAATTGCACTTCAGTGTTTCTTTTCAATTCGTAATTAAAAATCGTTAGTACCGTTCCTATATTCTCCTTAAGATTAACAATTCCTTTAACCTTTGGGCCCGAATCTTTAATAAAAGAACGCAAATCTTGAACAACTTTTGCCGCTCTTTCACTTGAGGCCATAATAGTCTCTATAAAATTTCGGTTAAGCTGTGTATTGTAAATGAGTTCAAGATTAGACTTTCTATTTTTTGTCTCGACCAATTGTTTAATCACCTCTGTTTCCTCGATTCCAATTCTACTTTTAACCAGCATCGAAGCAATATCGCTAGACTCCGATTTCAATTCAGGAAAGGTTTCATTTAAATAAGATTCGAACAGTATTATTTCCTTTCGCAACTGCAAACCACCAACATACAACTCACCTTGTTTGGTCAACGCTCTTTGACAAGCAAAATTTATTTGTTCTTTCGAACATTTCGTAATTATGTCGTTAAATAAAGTCGATATGGTAAACCTAAGACTTTCTGCACCAATTTTAATTGCCCCTAATGGCGTGTTTAAATCATGTGCAATTCCCGCAGCTATCTCACCAATGGTAACAAATTTTTCTTGATCGGTAATGGATTTTGCTAATTCGATATTCCTTTTGGTTTTTTCAGCAACAATTAGCTCAAGATCTAAATTCATGTTTTGAATTTCTTTAGCCGAGGCAGTAATTTGCATTGAGTAAGCTTTCTGTATAGCCACATTTACAAGCATTTTTCCAAACATTCTCAATAAATCCTTTTCATCTTCGTAGAAAATCCTTTTATTTTTTACCGAATCAAAACCAACAAAACCGATGCATGTCTTTCCCCTCATGAGCGGTAATGCCACCAAACTCTTAATATCCTGGTCGAGCAACATTTTTCTAAATGTAGTTTCGGGTAATAAGAAAGTATCCTCAACAATAATTTCATTTCCTGCTGAATGCATTTCAATCCAATATGGAATAACTGAAAATGGAATGAATTGGAGCGACTCAATTTCCGGCGATATCCCCTCTGCGCACCACTCAAAAGTGTTGGATGCTGTTTTTGACTTGTCGTCGTAATCAAAAATATAAACGCGATCAACCTGAACAAAATCCCCCAGTTGTGCTAAGGAATCATTAATAGTTGTCTCCACCATATCAACTGATAGGTTGATGTATTTAGTAGCCATATCCATGAGTATCGATTGAAAAAGAATATTTTTCTGCAATATTTCCTTCGATATTTTAATCGCCGTTATGTCAATTCCATATCCTACGACATGACTTATTTGATTGTTAACATTAAAAACAGGGCTCATTTTTCGCAAAACCACCTTTCTGTTTCCATCTTTATCCTTGGCTTCATCCTCCCATTCCAATTCAACACCACCTTCTATCACTTGGTTAAAAAGTCCCCTCCTTACTTTTGCTAAATCCGTTGGAACTCCTTTGATATTACAGTAATCAAAATCATCTTTACCGATCATAAAGCTTCTTATTTCATCATCTTGAATAGCTTGTCTATTCAAAAAGAGGTATTTATGTTCTGGACTAAACACGGCAATGTCTGATGGTAAATTGTTTAATATGTATTCATAAAAGGATCGTTGTTCATCAATTTTTGTATTCAGTTGATTTAGCTCCTCTTCTTTCTCTTCAACTTGCGATAAAAATAAAGAAATATCATTCGCGTAAATATTAAAATACTCTGAGTTAAGTACATTTCTTACGTTTACTAAATAGGTTCTTTTATTACGTGTTAAGTAAAGTGATGAATTTTCAATTTCATTTTTCAAGCAATGGGACAAGTTCATTTTTAATTCTTGGTCATATACCCCATTGACATCAATTTTAAAATCGGTAATGAATTTCATGCTAGCAGTATCATTTGCATACAAGAGTTTGTATTTTTTGCTAATACGTAGAATCGGATTTGGGTTTTCGCTTGGAAATTTAGCTAGGCTAATTAATTCTTCCTTTGCGGCTTCTATGCTTTTGTTTTTTTCAACTAATTTTTCATTCAAATTCCTTGCCTCTGTTAAAGCACGAGAGGATGCTTGCAATAAAAAAACATATTCAACTAGGTAATCATGTTTAGGGAAATCTGAAAGTGTAACCCCATAATTGATAATATGAAACTTTGAATTTATTATTGGAGAAGCTAAAACAATAAAGCCATAACTTGTTTTTTTAATAGAAGCCTTATACCGTTGATTTTCATCTTTTGATCTAAAAAAATAAATTCGAGATTCAAGGTTATCGCTCCACTTAGCAAAGGAAAAAATAGTTTCCCAAGAAAAGACATCTAAGAATGCTTGACCTTTATCAATTAAATTGGAAGATTTTAAATAATTACTTCCAAACCCTATTATTTTTTCGTTGAAATCGAGGATTAAAGAATATGGATTTGAGAAGTTAAGTGCTTCAAAAATTGAATTTACATCAAACTGCTCAGATTCTTTTGCTTTCATGACAGTAGATCACCATGTTATTTTAAAGACATGACAATCGCTATCTGGTCCTTTAAAAACAATTTGTTCAATTTGACAAATCATATCAAATCGCTTCCCTAATCCCTTAATTAAACCAATTAACATGGGTGTTAAACCTTCTCTATGTGAACGGTATTCCAATTCAATGGAATTCTCTTTTTCATTTCTAGTTGTGAATTGAGGAGCAACCAGTTCTGGCATAATATTGTTAATTCGATAATGGAGCATATCCATATTATTTAGAAACTCAACAAAAGAACTTCCAGACATATCCATCAAATCACCATACCCTTCATTAGCGGTATACAAAATCCAATATTCGCCAAACGCTTCCAAAATATCGTCCGCATCCGCTTTTAAAATATAAGACGCATTCTTAACTAAATCATAAGTAAGCTTATCCGGATAAGGATTCATTCCAACAAACTCTTCATCTTCAAAATTTGAAAGCTTGCAGATTTCTTTCCATACATCTTCGCCATGATTTGTTACAACTAAATCTTTAATGGCTTTGTTAACTAGTCCGTACATGTGTTTGTTTTTAACAAAAATATAAAAATAAATCTATTTTTATATTTGCTTTTTTCTTAATACCCATTTGTTAAGAATAACTATTTTTGCAATCTAAATTTTAAACAATGGAATATGTCTCTTTAGGTAAAACAGGCTTACAAATAAGCCGATTATCCTTTGGGTCTTGGCTCACCTTTGGAAAACAAATTGACATTAGTGTTGCCGAAGATCTGATGACGCTTGCGTATGATAACGGTGTAAACTTCTTCGACAATGCTGAGATTTACGCCAGAGGTATGAGCGAGATGGTGATGGGAGAAATTCTAAAAAAATTAGCTTGGTCTCGCGATAGTTACCTAGTTAGTAGCAAAGTGTTTTTTGGTAGCGGTGGACAATTACCTACCCAGAAGGGACTAAACAGAAAACACGTATTTGAGGCCTGCCATCAAGCGTTGAAAAGGCTTCAAGTAGATTATCTAGACCTTTACTTTTGTCATAGACCTGATAAAGCAACTCCAATTGAAGAAACCGTTTGGGCGATGCATCACCTTATTGCTCAGGGAAAAATTCTATATTGGGGAACAAGCGAATGGTCAGCACAAGAAATTATGGAGGCACACCTTTTTGCAAAACAGAACCATCTTATCGGACCTGTTGTCGAACAACCTGAGTATAACTTATTTACTCGGCACAAAGTCGAAGTTGAATTCGAACAAGTGTATAAAACAGTAGGACTTGGTACTACGATTTGGTCGCCATTAGCTAGTGGGATTTTAACCGGAAAATACAACGATGGTTTTCCATCAGAAACGAGATTGGGAATGGATGGTTTAGACTGGCTGAAAGAAAAAAACTTCACAGAATCAAAAGTGCTAAAATCCATAGAATTAAATAAGTTAGCTAACGAAATTGGCCTAAGTCTACCTGTTCTTTCGATTGCTTGGTGTTTAAAAAATAAAAATGTGAGTACTGTAATTTTAGGTGCTAGTAAAACCAATCAGTTGTCGGAAAACTTCAAGGCAATTGATGCACAGCACATACTAACCCATGAAATAATGGAGAGAATTGAAAGCATTATGGGTAATCGTCCAAAAAAACCTGATTTTTGAGTTAAAACAATCGACTTTGTTAGGTGTTTTATCAAAATAATATAAAGCATGATTGAAACAGATATTATAATTATAGGAACAGGACCTGTTGGATTATTTACAGTTTTTGAAGCAGGATTGCTCAAACTTAAGTGCCACCTAATCGATTCATTACCCCAGCCAGGTGGACAATGTTCCGAAATTTACCCAAAAAAGCCCATTTATGACATTCCGGGATTTCCGACTATTCTAGCAGGAGAGTTGATTGATAATTTAATGGCTCAAGCCGCACCTTTTAAACCAGGGTTTACCCTCGGCGAAGCAGCCGTAAAAATTGAAAAACAAGAAGATAATAACTTTATCGTTACCAGTATAAACGGAACGCAACACAAAGCGCCGATTGTAATGATTGCTGGTGGACTTGGGGTATTCGAACCACGGAAACCACCAATAGAAAATATTGCATCCTTTGAAAATAGAGGCATTGAATACATTATTAAAGACCCTGAATTTTACAGCAACAAAACCTGTGTAATTGCTGGAGGAGGTGATTCAGCACTTGATTGGTCCATTTATTTAGCAGAGCGTAAAATTGCAAAAAAAGTGATTTTAGTGCATAGAAACAGTTCATTTAGAGGACACCTAGATTCTGTTCAAAAAGTTATTGACCTTGCAGATGCAGGAATAATTGAATTAATCACTGAGGCAGAGGTGGTTGGGCTTTCCGGCAAAGATCAGTTAGAAAGTGTGCGTATTCACCATCAATCACAGGGTGAAATAATAAAAGAAACCGACCACTTTATTCCACTTTTTGGACTAAAGCCGACCCTAGGCCCAATTGCTGATTGGGGATTAGAAATAGAAAAAAATGCCATAAAGGTCAATCCTTTAGACTACTCCACAAACATACCAGGGATATACGCAATTGGGGACGTTAACACCTACCAAAACAAATTAAAATTAATTCTTTGTGGTTTTCATGAAGGCACTTTAGCAGTTCAATCTGCTTTCTCCAGAATTTACCCTGAAAAGAAAAACATCCTAAAATATACCACTGTAAACGGCGTACAGGGATTTTAATTTTTAATTTTTTAGAGAGTTTAGTCTTTTTATTTACCATGAAAAACAGAACAATAAATGCAGTAATATTCTTGGGCGTTCTCTCCCTCATGATGGTTTTAATAGTACAATTGCTTTGGATGAATAAAACCATCCGAATACAGGAAACTAACATTGCCATTCAAACCAAAGCAGACAGCCTCAATCAAAAGGAATTTAGCCAAAATGTCGAAATTGCCCTCAAAAAAGTGCTCAAACAAATCAACCAAAACAGCCAGGTCAACGCGGAAGTATATGGAGCCGTTAAGCAGTTAAAACCTAACCATTACACTGTGGATATTAGCGAGGAACTACAGGCCTTTTACCTTGAAACCTTACTCAAAAAAGAGTTTTACACTCAAAACGTTCACCAGGACTTCATCTTCGGTATTTATGACTGCTTTACCGATTCCATTGCGCTTGGCAACTTAATTCAATATACGAAAGATTCCTTGTTTGCATCGGTATCGGGCAAATCGCACGGAATTACTCCTGAAAAACTCAACTTAAAGAAAGATGGTCATTATTTCACCGTCTATTTCCCAACGCTTAAAATCACCTCAATTAAGCCAGATGAGTTCATTTCTCCGTGGATTTACATTGTTATTATCCTTTTGCTTATACTAGTTTTCTTCGGGTTTAGCGTTTCAATTATTCTTCGCCAAAATCGCTTATCTGAAATAAAAAATGATTTTATAAATAACATGACGCATGAATTAAAAACACCCATCTCTACGATTAGCTTGTCGAGCGAATTACTTATGCGGCTAGATAATAATGATTTCGAAAAAGTAAATAAATATGCCACAATAATTTTTAAAGAAAATAAGCGCCTCGAACAACAAGTTGAACGCGTATTAAATGTGGCCAAATTAGATAAAGACCAAGTGAAATTGGAAATAGAGCGATTTAATGTACATGAAATACTAAATGAAGCAAAAGAAAACTTTCAACTGCATCAGTTTAATCAGGGCGGACTAATTGAACTAAACTTG
The DNA here is from genome assembly GCA_945888625.1 of Chryseobacterium gleum. Taxonomy (GTDB): domain Bacteria; phylum Bacteroidota; class Bacteroidia; order Flavobacteriales_D; family Crocinitomicaceae; genus UBA952. The sequence goes on along the minus strand of CAMDAH010000002.1, from coordinate 9,445 downwards.
GGTGCTCTAGACGGATACATTTTAGCAGATCCCGTTCATATTACCAATGTGATATACAACCTCATCGACAATGCCACAAAATACTGCGAAGAACAACCAATAATTTCGATAAAAACGTTTAAGGATCGAAGCGGATTTAAAATAGAAATTACCGACAACGGTATTGGCATAAAGAAAGAAAACTTGCAAAGTATTTTTGAAAAATTTTATCGCGTACCCACGGGTAACATCCACAATGTAAAGGGATTCGGACTTGGTTTATACTATGTAAAACTTATCATGGATGCACACAAAGGTAAAATAGATGTAAAAAGCAGCTTGGGAAAAGGGACTTCAATTACCTTGCTTTTTTCCTAGTTTATCAAGAATTAGATCGGGTTGCGGGCTAATTCCTTTGCGTATTAGCGTTTTGTTTTTTCGGTCAATAATGAAAAATTCATTTAATATTCTACCCTCAATAACGCCACTTATTTTCATCAAGCTTTTCGTTTTTTCAATTAACACATATTGACCGAGGTATGAAAATGGTCCAAAACGCAATGAAAAATTCGTTTTTGAAATCTGGATGCATAAACTATCACCTGAAACATCTACTAGCTCATTGCCCGTGTTCAACGAATACTTTGGCGTAGTACCAAGGTAGAGGCCTTGCCATTTACGCTTAATTGAAATAGATTTTTGTGCCAAAAAGGAATCGCAACTTACCACAATTATTAACAACAACATTATTCTTAACATGAAGCGAAGATATAAAATTCTCATCTATTGTATTTAGTTACTAACTATGTTCAAAAAACAAATGGGCTAGTATTAATTGGGTGCAAAAATCCATTAATTTTGTTTTGTAACATTTTCATCAACATGAGGCAATACCATGATTTATTGCAACACCTTCTCAAAAATGGTGTTAAAAAGGAGGACCGAACCGGAACGGGTACAATTTCTGTTTTTGGATACCAAATGCGCTTTGATTTAAAAGAAGGTTTTCCATGCCTAACTACTAAAAAACTACATCTTCGGTCGATTATTCACGAACTACTTTGGTTTTTAAAGGGCGACACCAACATTGCTTACCTCAAGAATAACAATGTACGAATTTGGGATGAATGGGCAGATGAAAACGGCGATTTAGGACCTGTATATGGGCATCAATGGAGAAGTTGGCCAACAAAAGATGGTGGAACAATAGACCAAATTTCACAAGTAATCGAACAGATTAAAACAAATCCTGATTCTAGAAGATTAATTGTCTCCGCGTGGAATGTAGCCGATGTTAACCAAATGGCACTCCCACCATGCCATAGCTTATTTCAGTTTTATGTAGCAGAAGGAAAATTAAGCTGTCAATTGTATCAACGAAGCGCGGATACCTTCTTGGGCGTTCCATTCAACATTGCCTCCTATGCCTTACTCACCATGATGGTTGCTCAAGTATGTGAACTTGAAGTCGGGGAATTTATCCATACATTTGGCGACACCCACCTGTACTCCAATCATTTAGATCAAGTTAAAGAGCAACTAAGCAGAGACATACGCCCTTTACCTGTTATGTCGCTTAATCCGAACGTAAAAACTATTTTTGATTTCACTATTGATGACTTTGAATTATCCAATTACGATCCACATCCACACATAAAAGGTATTGTAGCCGTTTGAAAAAAGCCACCATCATAGTAGCAGTGGATGCTGAAAATGGCATCGGAAAAAACAACGATTTAATGTGGCACTTGCCTAACGATATGCGTTTCTTCAAGGAGAAAACAGTGGGAAGCGTCGTTATTATGGGGCGAAAAAATTACCTGTCTATACCTGAAAAATACCGACCGCTTAGTAACCGAACCAATGTAGTCTTAAGTAGGGACCCCAAATTAAAAATCGATAATTGCCTTGTTTTTAATTCCTTGGGAGATTGCTTCCATCACTTTAAAGATTCTTTAGAAAAGCTTTTTATAATTGGAGGAGGTGAAATTTACCAGCTAGCACTTGCAGAAAAGTGCATTGATGAATTGTATATCACTCATGTCGAGGGTACATTTTCGGCAGATGTTTTCTTTCCTGCGTTTAACTTTAGCGAATGGAAAAGTCAAACGGTATTAACACAAGAAGTGGATGACAAGCATTTGTTTCGATTCACAACAAAACTTTACACACCTCTTAATGAAGAAAATCACTAACTTTTACTTAATTTTAAAACCATGCTAGCACCTTTTAATCTTAAAAAATGGATTGCTGAAAATCGCCATTTACTAGTACCGCCGATATCCAACAAAAATCTATACGTGGAAGCAGGTGATTTCATTGTTATGATAGTCGGGGGGCCAAATGCGAGAAAAGATTATCATTACAATGAAAGCGAGGAATTATTTTACCAGTTAGAAGGTTCTATAACTGTTCGAATTCAGGAGAATGGACAAGCCAAAGCTATTGAAATTCATGAAGGAGATCTTTTTTTACTGCCGGCAAAAGTTCCGCACTCGCCCATAAGAGGAGCTAATACAATCGGACTTGTAATTGAACGCGTTAGAAAAGGGGCAAACTTGCAAGACGGCTTGATGTGGTTTTGTGAAAAGTGCAACAATCCATTAAAATCGTATCATTTCCAATTAGAAAATATTGAAAAAGACTTTATTGGAAGATTTAAAGAATTTTATGCTTCACAAGAAATGAGGACATGCAACAAATGTGGCTTCGAAATGGAAGTTGACCCTCGGTTTTCTTAATTGCTTGCCGAAGAATAACCCATTACGTAGGTCTTATTGTTAGTTGGGTTATAGTATTGGAGTGATAATGAATTGTTTCGCAATTCATTAATAGTGTATTCGGAAGGAAATTCTTCACCGTCTAGGAGAATAACTAATTTTGTGCCCTCGGCTTCTAGGGTCCAAGTGCCATGCTCAAATTCTGATTGTATTTGACCAAGCAACGTTGATGAACTCGAAATAGAATACGTGTCGTCTTTGTCAATTGCCATTTTAACATCCGGCTGACTTTGAATAAACTCACTACCGTTAATTTGGTAACTGGTCAACACCCACTCATTACACAAGCGAGCTTTTTTGGTACGCAAGGAGAAACTTGGACCATTTGGATATTTATCGCAAGAAGCGAAAGTAACAAGTAATAAAATTGCGAAAAAGATAGATCGAAGTAAAACTTTCATGATATAATTTTTATCAAATGTAGTGATTAAAATTTTGTCTCCAAAAATTCTAACGAAAACAACTTTAACAAAAAAGCTAATTTATTTTGATTTGAATTGATAAAGCTTTGTCGTTATCGACTTTACAGCATGTGAAGATGGGCTATTTTGTTGCAGTTGCATCTCCCCTTTTTTTAAAACAAGTACAGTAAAACGCTCCACTTTAGTTCCGCCTAACTCACTTAAGAATAATGTTTTACTACTTGATACAAACTGCCATTTCCCCCTTTTTTCTGTTTTAATTACCTCTCCAAAATGGGTGTAGTTCGTACTAAAAGAATACGTCTGATTTGGTAATACTATTAAATGAACATCAAAACCAGTCAAATCGGAAGCATGTGCATTTTCACTTTGAGAAACTAATTTCCAATCTTTTGACAATCGTTGATTCGTGGATAGCAGAGCGAAGCGCGAGGAATCCTTGTACTTTTCACAAGAACTGAGCAAAGACAAGAGAAAAAAACCAATTAAAAATCCCGATTTCATTTAGCGTAAGTTGAAAGCTGTAAGTACGCGTAGACCTTCCTTTGGTTACAGTAGAAATTAAAATTTTGAACAAAAAAAAACCACCCTTTCAGGTGGTTTCATAAAGAAAATAACGTTTATTTTGTGGCCCAAGTATTAACAGAAACAGAACCTGTTGAAGGATCGATCTGCTCAGTTTTCATTTCGTCTTTTGTTAGTTTTAAAATGGTGTATTCATCCGAAACTGTCGCGCCAGTTTCTGTTAAAACTAATTTTGATTTATCGTCGTTGAATTCCCAAGTACCAATGGCAACATCTTCAAATGTCTGCCCAAGAACAGTATAACTTAATGTATTCGTTGCTGAACCGTCTTTCATTAACTCCATGTGTAAAGAAATCCCAGACATGTTGAGCGCCAATCCATCCTGAGTGATAGAAGTTAAATGCCAGTTATTAACCATTCTTGACTTCTTTGTCAACAAGGTAAAATTTGAACCCTCATCGTATTTGCTACAAGAGGACAATAAAAGAGTAGAAGCAAAAAGAGCAACTAAACCGAAACTTAAGATTCTTTTCATAATATAAATTTAAAAATTTTGACAAATTTAGTAAAAGTCATTAATTCAAACCACTTGAAAGATATTAACTTTTTATCAAGTATTTCGTTTTAGAAGTAATTAAAATTTAACAGTCAACAGTTTATTTTCGTAAGTCTAACTCTTTAAATTTTATTGTATAAAAAGGCGACTTTTCCGAATTAACTTACTATTTTTTATTGAAATTTAAGCGATAAGATACTCCTCCATTGATGAATCCATCAGACATTTGACTCAACAAGCCGAATCCAGAGGATAAATCTAATTGAAGATTTTCTCTAATTCGCCAGATAATTCCTCCATTAAATCCAGGTTGTAAATTATTCGCTTTATCATAATTGCTGTAAAGTTCAACAAAAAGACCAATAGTTTTTGTTGCCATCCAATCCAATCCAAAAGAGTTAAAATACGAAGCATCGATTACTTCTCCATCCCAAAACAAGCCATTATTTATTGTAAGCAACCAACTGTCAGCTAAATCCCATTCCATTGGAACCAAAATTGATGGAGAAAACGATGTTGCTACTAAATCAGTAGATGCCCAATTAGGTATCCCCATCATTCCTAGCAGAGCTGTACTCGGAATCCAACCTCCACCATTCAATACTTTCACTTTAAAACCTAGAGAAATAGGTGACAAACCAACAGGAGATTTCTCAATAAATGAATTAGTTGAATTGATTGGTTTGTACAAATCAAACCCTTGCCCTATGTTCCATGCCAATCGAAATTCACAAAAATCAGAAATTCCCAAACGCAAAAATGTAGAATTGAAGGAAACTTCTCGCTGAGAAATGATGGGTTCATTTGCCATACTTTCTAACTTATCCCATTGATAGTTACCTCCCGATTCAATTTGTAAGAATCCTTTTCTTAAAACTTGAGAAGATTCTCCTAATCCGGGTCTGTCGGGTTGAATATCATATCCTATTTGCGTAAACACATAAGATGTAAATAAAGAAAAGTAAAGTAACAAACGTGATTTCATGAATTTGAAAAATAGAATGTAATCAAAATTAATAAAAGTCATGAATTCAAACCACTTAAAAGATATTAACTTTGTACATAGAAAAAATACTTATGAAATCACTCCTATTATTTCTCTCATTAACATTAGTACTTGCGGCCTGCACTGATAAGCAAGTAATTAAAAATAAAGAAACAAAATCTCTTGTAAAACCGATAAGGTCAAATAGTAAATTAACCCTTGGTGTTACCGGAATGGTGTGTAAAATGGGTTGTGGCGGTGCAATCAGAAAGGAATTATTAGCGACAAATGCTGTTGAAAAAGTAGAGGTCGATTTTGTAGAAGACAAGGAGGCGCAGTTGATCACTGTGTATTACAATAATTCCCTTTCTTCAAAAGAAAAGCTGCTCAAGGTAATTACCAAAATGAACGACAAACAATTTACCGCCGAAACGATTTCTGAATCCTCCTATACCAGTGATAAAAAATGATGCTACACTATCGGGTTCTCGGAAAAGGGGCTCCTTTGGTAATTCTGCATGGACTATTTGGTTCATCAGATAATTGGCAATCCCAAGCAAAAAAATTAGCGGATTTCTACACCGTTTATTTAGTTGACTTACGAAATCATGGGCATTCCTTTTGGTCACCAGCCCACACTTATGACCTAATGGCAGAAGATGTTCATGGCTTGATTGAAGAATTGAATCTAAAAAAAATCATCTTACTTGGGCATTCCATGGGGGCAAAAGTTGCCATGACATTGGCACAACAACATCCAAATTTACTCGACAAACTTATTTTAGTCGACATGGGAATAAAGGATTATCCGATGCACCATCAACATATCTTAGCAGGAATTCATGGGTTAAATTTAGCCACTTACAAATCCCGCGGAGAAGCCGAGCATGACTTAGAGAAATACATAGATAACCAAAGTGTTAGACAATTTCTTCTAAAGAATCTATATTGGAAAACGAAAGGCGAATTGGCCTGGCGTATGAACGTACCTATTCTTGAAAAAAACATGGGCGAAATACTTAGCGCGATTCCGAAACAAGTTGTGCTTACAACAACGATTTTCATCAGAGGCGAATTGTCTAATTACATTTTAGACGACGACATCCCTGAAATAGAAAATGTATTTCCCGATAGCGAATTTGAAACCATTTTAGGCGCCGGACATTGGGTACATGCCGAAGCACAAGAGGAATTTATTCAATTGGTTTTAGGGTTTTGCTTGCGGTAGGGTGAAAAATAAAAAACCCCGCTTGTTAGCGGGGTTTTTTATTTTAAGTTAGTTAATAATAAGTTATAATATTTGGTAAGTTGTACAAGATCCTGCGTTCATGGTGTTTTAAATACCGAATAATTTATAATTGATAAGTAGTACAACTTCCTGCAGTTATAGTAACCAAATCTGTCCACAGTGAAACTCCAGTTTGATCTTTTACTTCAAGATTTACTGTTGATGTTGTAATTTTTCCTAAATCTATAGTAGTACTTGCAATTCCGGTTTGTTCACAACTTGGAGTACCAGTCCAATAATTAGTGGCTAAACAAGTTCCTATTAGTTGCCCGTTCACATAAAAGGATAATCCTGTTATTCCTACGGACGTTAAATATTGAGATGCTGCCAAATCTTGCCAAATAATCAACTTTTCAGAATAAACACAACTTCCATCATCTTTTTTTACTTCTGAGCTGTAATTGCCTGCATCAATATCCATACACCCTTCTTTTTTACACGAATTAAATGTTGTCATGATCAGACCAAGACAAATAAATAAAATTGTTTTTTTCATAATTTATAGTTTAATTTTTTGCTAAGATAATTAAATTATTGATGATACGGAATATATGTCGCTTATTAATATTTTCATAATTCTCAATTTTGCAGGTGGAAACCTCAGTCGAACTTGAAATAAAGAAATTTGGCGCCGAAATACGTGGTTTGCGAAAATCAAAAAACTTCACGCAGTCTCAATTGGCAGCAATGTGCGATGTAGATATTAGAACCATACAACGCATTGAAAAAGGGGAATTCAATCCCAGTTTGAAAGTATTAATCAATTTGGCCAAATCTTTTGAATACACATTGTCTGAATTATTTTATAAGGTCGGAAAACATAAATATTGATTAATATCAATGTATCGTCGAATCGCATTTAACGCCTTGTCGTTTCTTATGATGATACCGTGATTGCAATTCAAAATCAATTTTATTTTGGTTGGCATAACGTTTTACCGATGAATTGAATGCGCGGGGAAGCGTGTCTTTCGTCCGCCGCGGCGGACTCAATCCACTTTCAAGAGCACATCGAGCGGAGTCGAGAAGGGCTCAAATCAACTGATTGCACACCAAATTTATTTGGGGTCCAATCCTTTTTATCTGGTCTATTGAAAAATAGTACCCCATGAATATGATTAGGCATTACAATAAAATGGTCGATTTCGACAAAGGGATAATGCGCGGGAATTTCTTTCCAGAAATCATTGGCAATTTTGCCGATTTCAGTAAAAACGGATATTTCGCCAAAATAATTTATGCGATTTTTGGTGCAAATGGTAACGAAATAATATCCATGCGATCCATAATCATATCCTTGCAGTCGAGCTGATTCAATGCGGTATTTGTTTTGAAATTTTGTGATTGTGTGTTTTTTCGTCAACAATTAGAAATTGTTTCTTTGAACGCAATAGATCAAGTTATATTTAGGGTCTTGACACGATTAAATAAAACAAATCAACGTTTTTTATAAATCGGCACCGTAGAACAAGGTTCGCCGTACATAATTGATTTCACGACCGGGCGAAGATGTTTCACCAGCAATGAACTGGCAAATTCAGGACAAGAAATTTCGGCGCAACCTTTAACGATAATCCGTTGATCAAAAAATGGCGCTAAAGCTAATGCTTCAATGTTTTGTTTGATTAAACTTTTTTCTAGTTCTGCTGCAGAACCCACCTCATAATAAATAGCAAAAGAAGAAAGTTCGCTGCCAATTAGCATGAATGCCCAAGTGGGAATAATGGCGTCGGTAGAGCAGAAGATAAAAATCGCTTTTTCCTTGTATTGCGACCAATCATGCTCCTTAATCCATAACCTAAAATCTTTTTCTTTCAGTACTAAGCCCTGCCAAAGTTTATTGGAAATATCAATTCCTTCAATTGGCATTTTTGGCCTAAAATCGGCCATATCCAACTGAATTAAACCACTTTCTTTTACTTTATTTTTTATGCTCTCCATATCAATTCACAAAGATACAATAAAGCAAAAGTAAAGACGGAATAATTCACTGAAAAAGGGAACCTCCTAGCTTTGACACAATGTAACCAATCCTCTTTTTTTCAATATCAACCTTGGAAATTACCTCGAAATGAAATGAAATAAATTAGTACATTTACCAATATGAGAAAAAACCTAATCATTGCCGCTATTGCTTTAACGAGTACAATTTACAGCCAGAAAAACACTTGGCAACAAAAAGCAGATTATTCGATAACAGCAAGTTTAGACGACCAAAAAGGCTTGGTCAAAGGAGAAGAAACGATTGAATACAGCAATCAATCCAATGACAGTCTTTCCGAAATCTATCTACACCTTTATTGGAATGCATTTAAAAAAGGTAGTCATGCATTTACTGTTTTCGGAAATGATCAATCGGAAATGGATGCAAGCGATTTTGGTTCGATTACCATTTCGGAAATAAAAATAGATGGGCAAAGCTATACAGCAGAGGTATTTGAATCAATTGGAAAGATTAAATTAAAATCCCCCATTGCTCCTTTAACAAAAGCAAGAATTACGATTGCGTTTATTTCTCAAATCCCAGCCTGTTTAAATAGAGCGGGAAAAAACAATACCGCAGGAACTGATTTTACACTGACTCAATGGTACCCTAAAATTTGTCGTTACGATGCGCAGGGGTGGCATACAGACCCTTACCTCGGACGAGAATTTGCCGGGACATTCGGGAACTTCAATGTTACGATTAACTGCAATAAACGCTTTGTAATTGCGGGTACTGGCTTACTTTCAAATAAATCATATACCGCCAATGGGTGGGTTGATAAACAAAAAGAAAGCACAAATGGCGATGTTGCACAATGGAAATTTACAGCCGAAAACGTCCATGATTTTGCGTGGGCGGCGAATGCCGAATGGATCCATAAATCGTTACGGGTTGATTTAATTGATTTTCATTTTTTTTACCA
>CAMDAH010000001.1 GCA_945888625.1 Chryseobacterium gleum | reverse complement strand
GTACTGTTTTTTATATGGAGATTCCGAAAATCCTTAAGAGTAGGGCTAACTAAATTTATGTTTATATGTTTTATTTATCTACAATTACGCCGATAGCTCAAGACAATTACGTAGCGTTTACGTTTTTTATCGGTACGATGGCCATGATGGCCGCTTCAGTATTTTTCTTTTTTGAGTTAAGCAACACCGCTCAAAAATGGAGAACATCAGTTTTAGTTTCAGGACTAATAACTTTCATTGCAGCAGTACATTACTACTACATGAGAAGTTACAACCTTGAGACAGGTGAATCACCTACATTCTTTCGATATGTAGATTGGATCCTAACTGTTCCTTTAATGTGTGTTGAGTTTTACCTAATTACCAAAAAAGCAGGAGCTAAAATCGGCTTACTTTGGAAGTTAATTTTCGCATCGTTGGTAATGCTAGTAACAGGTTACTTTGGCGAAACGATCGACCGTGACCACAGTGTGTTATGGGGAGTTATCTCAGGAGCAGCTTATTTTTACATCGCTTACCTAGTTTGGTTTGGAGAAGTTTCAAAATTGGCACAAACAGCAGGTCCACAAGTTGCAAAAGCAACGAAAATCCTTGCTTGGTTTGTACTAGTTGGTTGGGCAATTTATCCGTTAGGTTACATTTTAGGAACTCCAGGTGGGTTATTTGGAATGACTTTCGTTTCCAATCCTAAGGATGCAGCAGTTGCAATGGACATCGTTTACAACATTGCTGATGCAATCAACAAAATTGGTTTTGGTTTAGTAATTTATGCTTTGTCTAGAACAGAGGAATCTACTTCTGCTACTGCCTAATTATTTATATTGGAATTGTTAAAAAGTGGGAATCCGAGAGGTTTCCCACTTTTTTTTTACGCCTAATTATGCACATAAACAGCTGTTTTAATTTTTTAACAGCAAATTTTAAAAAGTACACTATAAAACTGCTCACCTAAAATCGTGATAACTAGAGAAAAGACATATGATTATATTTTTGCTGGCTATGGGGCGGCGGCATCATTGCTTCTCTTGCAATTACATAAAAAGAAACGCTTAGACCAAGTAACTATTTTAATTGTCGATCCGGCAACAAAAACGAACAATGATAAAACCTTTTGTTTTTGGGCAAATGAACAAGACGATATAACCAAGGATTTAAAAGACCTAATAAAATTCAAATGGTCTAAAATAGCCATCGGACAAACGCAAACAAAAAGCATTTCTCCCCTTCACTACCAGCACATTGCTAGTATTGATCTATATAAGAAAATTCAAGCGTTAGAACGTATTTATCATTGGGATAAGCTCGTTGCACCCGTGGATGATATTATAAAAAATGAGTCAGGCACGTGCATAATTGTAAATGGAACTCCAATACAAGGAAGGCTAATTTTTGACTCAAGAACACCACTGTTTAAAAAAATTAAAAAGGGAGAAACACATATCTTCCAGAGTTTTATTGGATGGGAAATTGAAACCAAATTGCCTATTCAAGACCCTGAAGCATGTCGTTTAATGGACTTTGATATACCGCAAAACAATTCTACACAATTCATGTACGTTTTGCCATTTACGCTTAATACAACCCTTGTTGAACTTACTAGATTCGGGGCAACAGTTCTAAGCGAATTAGAGGCAAACGAACTCTTGAATCAATACATTCAAAAGCATTTTGGTGAATTCACCATAAAAGCTGTTGAAAAAGGATGTATCCCAATGAGTAATTGTGAGATTGAAAACAAAGCTATTGACAATGTGATTTTATTAGGCGCTAAAAACTATACCATCAAACCAAGTACGGGCTATGCTTTTAAGAATATGTACCAACGTGCCCGCGAGGTGGCAAATTCATTGGACCAATCAATCGCTATTCCTAAAAATACAAGCTACCAAGATACAAAAACGGGACGCTTTGCTTTTTACGATTCGTTACTCCTAACTATTCTAAAAGACAAGCCACAAAAAGGGAAAAATATATTCCAAGCATTGTTTAATAAAACTGAGATTTTGTTGGTTTTGAAATTTTTAGATCAAAAAACAACGATTAAAGAAGACATACACCTATTCACAAAATTGCCCTGGGCTCCATTTATTCAAGCATTATTTAAATGCATACCAACAATGGCTTGGTTTAGACCTTTAGTTGTTCTGCTCTTGAGTCTTTTATTATTTACGTTGGGAAGTTCGCCACCAACTCAACATGTGGTGGGTTATGGGTTATTTATTACCGGTTTAATTACAGTAGGTATTCCCCACGGCGCCGTGGACCACCTTCTAGAAACGGGCAACTGGGAATCCTCAAAAATGCCTCGGTTCATCTTTTTCTATTTGCTGCAGGCGGCAGGAATAGGCTTAATTTGGTATCTTCTACCCACCTTCGCACTTTTCACCTTTTTAGCTTATTCCGCATGGCATTTTGGTCAGGCTGACGGCAAACAATGGAAATTCAAGGCAGGAATATCGTTGCTTTGGGGAATGTTTGTGCTGTTTTATCTACTTGGAACCCATCTAGCGGAGACGAATGCAATAACCACTGTCATTGGAAAGTTAAGTCTGCCGTTTAGTTGTCCCATTTGGTTAATTATTCCATGGCTAGTGTGGTCAGCTATTCGAAAACAATATTTATTTAGTATTGCCCTACTCACCCTATTGATATCGAGTCAATTGCCCTTATTGTTTGCATTTGGATTTTATTTCATAGGGCAACATAGCTTAACGGGGTGGCAACACATAAAAGAGCACTTAAATCAAAGTCATCTTAAGGTGTGGCTAAAAGCATTGCCCTTTCATGTTGGTGCATGGCTCCTATTTTTCACTTTTCTATTTCTCTCCTCAAAACCAAACAACTTAATTGGAAGCGAAACAGCAATTTGGGGCCAGTTTTTTGTTTTTATCGCCTGTTTGAGTCTGCCACACGCGATATCCATGCACAAACTTTACAATAAAAAAACCAATCAGCTAAGTGAAAAGAAAGAGCATAGCGACTAAGACCCTACTAAACATACCCCTTATCCTTTGCCCAACTACTCAATTGCGCAGCATTTGGCAGACTTAATTTCTTTAAAATATTGTGCCGGTGAGTTTCAACCGTTCGCGCGGAAATAAACAATTTATCAGCAATGTCTTTGGACGTATGCCCCTGAGCAATCAACTTAACAATTTCGATTTCTTTCAAGGTAAGCTCCTTTTTTGAGGCTGAATTATTTACATTTAATAAATCAGTAAAATAACGGTCTTTGATATCTGAGGCAATATAAACCTCTCCATTGAATACCGCGTGAATAGCAGCAATTAACTCACTCTTCGTGGTGTTCTTTGTCAAATAACCCTTTGCACCAATAGACAAAAACTTTTTAACATAGGTAATATCATCGTGTAAAGAAAGTCCAATGACCCTTGATTTAGGCAAACTATTATTAATCTTGACTGCAGCATCAATACCGCTGCCACTACCCAAATTGATGTCCATTAATATGATATCAGGGCGTAAACTAAGCGCTGAGTCGTAGGCACCTTGCTCATTATCAGCAGTTCCTACTACAACAATTGCTGGCGCATCTTTTAGCAAAGACGACCAAGCCTCACTAATTAATTTATGATCGTCAACAATAAGCACTTTGATATTTCCCTCCATACAATCAAAACTAACGAAATTATGAGTTCAACGCTTCTGCCCCACCAACAATCTCTAAAATCTCGTTGGTTATTGCTGCTTGACGTGCTTTGTTGTAAGATAACTTTAAATTCTTTTGCAGTTCTTTGGCATTATCTGTTGCTTTATGCATGGCAGTCATTCGAGCACCTTGTTCGGATGCATTAGAATCTAAGAGTGCCTTGAACAATTGAATTTTTAAGGATTTTGGTATTAGCACCTCCACCAATTCTTGTTTACTTGGCTCAAATAAGTAGTCAATGGTGCTTGCACTATCGGAAATGGCAGGAGTGATTACAGGAAGAAACTGCTCTGTTTCTATGGCCTGTGTTGCCGCATTTACAAATCGGTTATACACAATAACTATCTTACTAAATTGTTGTGCTTCGTATAATGCCATCAATTCATTTGCAATTATTGCCGTTCGATCAAAAGTTAAATCCGAAAAAACATCTTCACAAGCAATCAAGTTGTCTGTAATGAAATAATTTGGTGTTCGCTTGATGACGTCTTTCACCTTTTTACCCAAACAAAGCACTTTGACCTCCATGTTTTGGAGATCCTCGCGCATCAACTGCTGTACTTTTTTAATCACGTTGTTGTTAAAACCACCACACAAACCACGATTAGAGGTAATGGCAACCAAAAGAACACTTTTTTGGTCATTTTTTTGCGCTAATTTATTTTCGGAGGCATCCGTAACAGCGCTCAAATTTTCTAGTATGTCTTTTAATTTACCAGCATACGGCCTTAGCCTGGTAACTGCATCTTGAGCGCGTTTCAATTTGGCAGCCGAAACCATTTTCATGGCAGAAGTGATTTGCATCGTTGATCCAACCGATGCAATTCTATTTCTTATTTCTTTTAAATTTGCCATAATTTACAAACAACCAGTTGATGAGGAAATTTAATTAATATTTCTGTGCTATTTCTTTCGCGCATTTTGTTAACACATCCGTTAACTCGTCGGTGTACTTTCCTGCTTTCAAAGCAACTAATACATCCGCGTGCTTTGCCTCTAAGAAATTTAAATATTCTTTTTCAAACGCCTTCACTTGCGTAATCGGCACATTTTGAATGAGGCCTTTTGTTCCCACAAAAATGATAGCAATTTGTTTCTCAACAGTGTATGGGTCACCTTCACGCTGCTTTAAAATCTCCACATTTCTAGAACCTTTATCCAGTACAGATTTAGTGGCGGCATCCAAGTCTGAACCAAACTTAGCGAAAGCTTCCAATTCACGGTATTGTGCTTGGTCCAACTTTAATGTTCCAGCTACCTTTTTCATTGATTTAATTTGTGCTGACCCACCCACTCGAGATACGGAGATTCCTACGTTGATGGCAGGACGTACGCCAGAGTTAAACAAATCCGACTCCAAGAAAATTTGGCCATCTGTAATGGAGATAACATTGGTTGGAATATAAGCCGAAACGTCACCTGCCTGCGTCTCAATAATAGGTAAAGCCGTAAGCGAACCTCCACCTTTTACTAAATGCCTAATTGAATCTGGCAAATCATTCATTTGACTAGCAATGGAATCATCGTTAATGATTTTAGCAGCACGCTCCAATAAACGAGAGTGAAGATAAAACACATCTCCTGGGTATGCCTCTCGTCCTGGTGGGCGACGAAGCAACAAAGAAACCTCACGGTACGCGACAGCTTGTTTTGATAAATCATCAAATACGATAAGCGCTTGTCTTCCAGAATCTCTAAAAAACTCCCCGATTGCAGCACCTGTCATCGGAGCATAAAACTGCATTGGAGCAGGATCAGAAGCATTTGAAGCAACCACAGTGGTATAAGCCATTGCTCCAGCATCCTCAAACTTTTTAACGATACCTGCAACCGTTGATCCTTTTTGACCAATAGCCACGTAGATACAATATACAGGTTCACCACGATCATAAAATTCTCGCTGATTTATAATGGTATCGATTGCAACAGTCGTTTTACCCGTCTGACGGTCACCAATAATAAGTTCACGCTGCCCACGACCGATTGGAATCATCGAGTCAATTGCTTTGATCCCTGTCTGTAGGGGTTCTGTTACCGGTTGACGAAAAATTACACCCGGTGCTTTTCTTTCAATTGGCATTTCATAAAGTTCTCCAGTAATAGGTCCTTTACCGTCGATTGGCGTACCTAAAGTATCTACAACACGACCAACAACACCCTCGCCAATTTTAACTGATGCAATTCGCCCAAGACGTTTAACGGTATCCCCTTCCTTAACCAATGATGATCTACCCAAAAGAACCGCACCAACGTTATCTTCTTCTAAATTAAGTGCAATTCCTTGTAGACCGTCATTAAATTCAATTAACTCGCCGTACTGCACGCCATTTAGTCCATAAATTCGTGCTATCCCGTCTCCGATTTGTAGTACCGTTCCCACTTCTTGCAATTCAGCTTCCGTTCTGAAACCTGATAATTGTTCCCTTAAAATTGCGGAAACTTCTGCTGGATTTATATCTGCCATTTGTTTAAATTTAGTTTTTTAAGCCCAAGGGCTTACTTAGTTATTTCTTGTCTTAGATTTTTTAATTGAGTCGACACCGAAGCATCAATTTGTTTATCACCAATAGTCACTTTAAATCCTCCGATTAACGAGGCATCAATTTCCTCCGTTAGCTGAAGTTCGCCTTTAAATAATCGACCTAATTTCTCCAATATTTTATTTCTGTTGGATGCGTCTAAAGGAACAGCGCTACAAATTGTGCCTGAAACAATTCCCCTGTGTTCTTCTAGCAAGGCACAAAACGAATGAGCAATTTGTGGCAACAGATCTGCTCTGCCGTTTTTAACAATTAAGGCTATAAAACCCGACGTTAATGGTTGAAAGTCAGTAAATAATTTCCCAATAACCGCTATTTTCTTGTCAGGCCTTATTACAGGAGAATGAATGAAGTTTAGAAAATCTTTGGAATTTTTAGCCATTGTTACAATGCCAGACATATCTGTCAATATAAGATCAGTTGTGTTCTGTTCTATTGCCATTTCGAGCAATGCTTTGGAGTACCTGTGAGCAGATTTAGTTGATTTCATGCATCAATTCAAATTAATTTCATCTGCTAACTTATCTGCTAATGCTTTTTGTTTATCATCATTAGCTAATTCACTTCTAACGATAGATTCCGCAATTGTTAGGGAAAACCCCGCCACTTGGTTTTTCAAATCCGTAATTGCCGCATTCTTTTCGGAAACGATGCTTAATTTGGCACTTTCCAAAATTTTATTTGCCTCAATTGTAGCTTTCTCTTTGGCGGATGAAACCATTTGAACAGCAATTTCTTTTGCTTCTTTAACAATTGAATCGCGCTCTGCTCTTGCGTCTTTTATTATTTTTTCATTCTCCGCCTTGAGCAAAAGCATTTCTGCTTTTGTTTTTTCTGCAAGTTCTAAAGCTTCCGTTATCTTTTGTTCCCGGGCATTAACAGCTCCTAGAATTGGCTTCCAAGCAAATTTTGCAAGTAAGAACAATAAAAGACAAAAAACCAAGCCTGTCCAAAACAACAAGCCCAAATCAGGTGATATCAATTCCATATCTAACTATTTTTTTTTTAATCAAAAATGAGTGACCAAAACCAACCGTTGAGGTCACTCAACTTTAGTTTACTACTCCGATGCTCCCAAGAAACCAACCACTACTCCAAAGAGTGCAATTCCCTCGATTAGGGCCGCTGCAATTAGCATTGCTGTTGTAATTTTCCCTGAAGCCTCTGGGTTGCGAGCAATCGCTTCCACGGCTGATCCACCGATTCTTCCGATGCCCATTCCAGCACCTAAAACAGCTAGTCCAGCGCCAATCGCTGCAACACTTCCAAAAATTCCTGCCATTATTGTCATTGTATATAGATTAAAAAATTACTAATTAATGATGCGCATCTTCCACTGCCGCACCTATAAACAATGCGGATAGCATCGTGAAAAGATACGCCTGTAAAAAAGCAACCAAAACTTCCAATATTGAAATAAATAGAGACAAGGGAACAGATAATGCGCCCCAAGCTATATTTTTATTAATAAAAACCAACGAAATTAACGCAAGAATAATAATGTGTCCTGCTGTAATGTTGGCAAAAAGACGAATCATTAGTGCAATTGGTTTTGTGAAAATACCAACTATTTCAATTGGCACCATTATGATTAGAATTGGAATTGGGACACCTGGTGTGGCAAAAATATGTCTCCAATAGTTTTTATTTCCTGAAAACAAAGTAATGAGCAATGTGCATAGTGCTAGAAAAAAAGTGACGCTAATGTTTCCAGTTAAATTTGCTCCTCCCGGAAAAATCGGGATCATCCCCAATAAATTGTTTAGGAGTATAAAAAAGAAGGCCGTCAATAAAAAAGGAACAAATTTCTTGTATTTTTTTTCTCCAATATTTGCTTTGGCAATATCGTCCTGAACAAGTAGCACAAGCGGCTCTAAAAACTTAGCTATCCCTTTCGGCGCGACTGCACCATTTTTTCTATAATATTTTGCCATGGTAAACATGATAAGCAAAATTAAGATGGCACCTATAAATAAAGAGCAAACGTTTTTGGTAATCGATAAATCCAACGGTTTTGCATTGTGGGGGTGCCCCTCCTTGAAATGTAGTTTGTTGTTGTCTAGCTTGTAAATTTTTTCATGGCACATTGCGTATCCTTTCGCGGACCCAATACCTTCGACGTAACTGAAACTTTCGTTTGAATCTGCTTTTTCTACCTTATAGTTTCCGTGATATAAATTTTTGGAGTTAAAAATTTTAAACCCGTTGTCGTAAAGAATTACAGGCAGGTAGATAGACACCCCGCCATGTTCTGGGCCCCACAAATGCCATTCATGCGCATCTTTAACGTGGTGCATGATCATCTCGTTAACGTTAAATTCAGTTTTCGGACTTTCAACTAAAGATTTGTTTGCAAATAGCGAGTTGGGTAAAGCCAACAACATTAAAACAAAAGCAATACGACTAAAAATATCTTTCAAAAACATCAAGCTAACAATTAACTTTTATTATAAATTTCGTGCAAAGGTAGTAAAACATTTAAAAGTAAGGTGAATTAATTTTCGACTTTTTCTGCTCTTTTTTCTCGGATTGTTTTGTATAATTTGATAGCCAAAAACAAAGAAGCTGCTGTTCCTACAAAACCGATGGTGCCATACATCCAATCCATAGTGCTTTTCATTTCCACCAAAAAAACAATGACCACCAAAAACAAGGTAGCTAGCTCATTCCAAACCCTCAGCCCATAAGAAGTCCAAACCACTTTATTATTCAATAAATCTTTCATGATTTTTTGACACAAAAAATGATAAAATGCCAATAAAACAACAAATGAAATTTTAATGTACATCCAAGGCTGATTGTATGCGGCTGTATTTAGGGTTAATACCCATATACCGAACAAAAAAGTAAGGTACATCGAAGGGGTAGTTATGTACCACCACAATTTCTTTTCCATAATGGAATACTGCGCAATTAATATATTGCGTTCCACATCAGGTTTTTTCGTGGCTTCGGTGTGGTATATGAACAAACGAACAATGTAGAACAAACCTGCAAACCAAGTTACAACAAAAATTATATGCAATGATTTTGCTACTTCAATACTCATGCCTCAAAATTAACTATTATATGCAAACAAGCAATTTGCAAATCATACAAATTGCCATTAATATTGTAGGTGTTTAAGACGATGACAAAACGATTTTTAATTTACTTTCTTTTTCCATGTTTCAGCGCCTTTTCGCAAAGTGCAAACTTATCGATAGACGGTTATTATCAAGGCATAAATATTTTTGTTTCGAATCCGTATCAAAGTGATGGATTTGGCTTTTGCATAAGTAAAGTTTTGGTAAATGGAAACATCCTACCAGCTACCATTCAAAACGAACATTTTCAAATTGATTTAAGTTTGTTTGGCCTTACAAAAGGAGAGGATGTTTTTGTGGAACTTGAACATTATGAAGGATGTACACCGAGATTTATAAATCCAGAAGCGCTGCTTCCCACGAGCACGTTTACCCTAATCTCACTGTTGGCAAATGAGACTGGCGTAATCAACTGGACCACGAAAAACGAAAATGGTAGGCTGCCTTTTCACGTAGAACAATACAAATGGGGCAAGTGGATTTCAGCAGGAGAAATTCAAGGAAAAGGCACCCCTGGAACAAATACCTATCAATTAACCATTACGCCATGCAGTGGGAATAATAAAATTAGAATTATGCAACTTGATAACACACAACAAAAGCGTTTTTCTAAAGAAATAAGCTTCAATTCCCAAACTAAAAAAGTAATCAAAACACCCGCTAAAGTTAAAGATTTTATTTATTTCAGCGCAGACGCAAAACCTGAAAGAACAAAATATGAATTGTATGATGCCTTTGGAAATTTGCTCAAAAAAGGATTCGATAGCCAAATTGATTGTAAGCAACTTTTAAACGGTATTTACTTTATCAATTTTGACAACTCCTCCGAAAAATTCATTAAATACTAACATGATAAAGCACATTGAACATATTGGTATTGCTGTCGAAAACATCGAGGTGGCCTTGAAAACATACGAAAATTTATTAGGCGTAAGCTGCTATAAAACAGAAATTGTTGAATCGGAATTGGTTCGCACTGCTTTTTTGAAAGTGGGCAATACTAAAATCGAGCTACTTGAGGCGTTGGATCCTGTATCACCCATCGGAAAGTTTTTAGCAAATAAAGGCGAAGGTTTTCATCATATTGCTTTTGAAGTGGATGATATTCATGCAGAAATAAAACGCCTTAGCTCCTTAGGCTTTGAGATGATCCACGAAACGCCGAAACCCGGAGCTGATAACAAGCTCATTGCTTTTCTTCATCCGAGGACGACGCAAAAACTACTTGTAGAGATTTGTCAAAGTATTGACTGATTAAAAATCCTAAATAATTTATTTATAAACAGTATAAATTACAGTTGTGACAATCCTATGACAATTAAACTAAATTCCCTTGCGAAATTTGTACCCAAAAAGAATAAATTTGCTCTCCGAACTTCATACTATCGCTTTTACGCACCGACGATTTGAAGCAAGTAAAATTGGTGTCTTACACATTGAAGAAGCAGATCAAGCAGTTCGATTACTTGCCTTAAAAACAAGGTTTGATATCCCAGAACTTTTATTTATCTCTACCTGCAATCGTGTTGAAATAAGTTTTTTTGCGCCTAATGAGATTACTAATTCGTGGCTGTTTGATTTTCTGCAAGCACTTTACCCCCAACTTGCTTCATCAACAATTACGGATTACCTTATTAACCTAGAAATTTATAAAGAAGAAAAGGCAATTGAACATGTTTTCTCAGTAGCGTCCTCCATAGACTCCATGATTATTGGTGAACGTGAGATTATCACACAAGTTCGCACAGCCTATGAACATTGCCGCAAAGTAGGCCTGGCCGGAGATCGATTTCGTCTATTAATGAAGCATGTTATCGAAACGGCTAAAAAAGTATATACAGAAACCAGTATTGCAACGAAACCTGTTTCTGTTGTTTCTTTGGCTTATCAGCACTTAAAGCGATTAAACATTCGCTTAGATGCACGCATTTTAGTAATTGGAGCAGGCGTTACAAACACTACCATGAGTCATTATTTAAAAAAACATGGCTACAAAAATTTCGCCGTGTTTAACCGCACATTGGCGAACGCAGAAGTTTTAGCAACGGAACTAAAATGTGCCGCATATCGCCTGGATGATTTAATGACTTATCGAGAAGGTTTTGACGTTATCATTTCGTGCACAGGCGCTGATCACCACGTTATTTCGCCAGAAATTTATGCTGCCATACTAAATGGGGAGCAAGATAAAAAAATTGTCATCGACATTGCTATTCCACAAGATCTAAATCCTTCGATTATTGAAAACAATTCCCTAACGCACATTTCAGTGGATCTGCTGCAAAAAATATCCAATCAAAACCTAAAAGAAAGAACGAAAGAAGTAGACCATGTGCTACAAATCATTGACTTAGCCATTCTTGAATTTCGGACAAAAGTAAAAGAGCGCTACGTGGAATTAGCCATGAAATCAGTGCCTAAACAAGTGAAAGAAATTAAAGCTTCTGCCCTAAACAATGTCTTTAAATCAGAAATTGAAAACATGGATGAACAATCCCGGGAAGTATTGGAAAAAGTGATCGGCTACATGGAAAAAAAATACATCAGTGGTCCTATGAAATTAGCGAAAGAAATTATCATTAAAAATGCCTGAAAATCAGTGCATTCGAATTGGATCGCGCGGCAGCGACTTGGCCCTTTGGCAGGCGTATCATGTCAAAACAAAGCTGGAAAATTTAGGCTGTGAGGTCAGCATTGAAATCATTCAAACCCAAGGCGATCTTATCCAAGACCTCAGCTTCGATAAACTAGAAGGCAAGGGTTTTTTTACCAAAGAACTAGAACTTGCCCTGCTCCAAGGAAGAATCGATTTAGCCGTTCACTCCCACAAAGACCTAGAAACAAATCCGCCTGAAGGACTCTGCATTGTAGCGGTTTCAGACAGAGAAGACCCTGCCGAACTCTTGTTGATTCACCCAACTTCTGTTGAAGAAAATAGGCTGTGGAATTTGAAAAAAGGAGGCGTAATCGGAACCTCTTCTGCCCGAAGAAAATCACAAGTGCTTGCTCATCGAAACGATTTAATCATTAAAGATTTACGCGGAAATGTGCCGACGCGAATCGCCAAGTTGCGCAATGGGGAATACGATGCCATCTTGTTAGCGAAAGCCGGAGTAAGTAGATTGAACTTAGATTTAAGTGATTTAATCGTCGTGCGACTAGACCCAGAAATCATTGTGCCCGCTCCTGCGCAAGGTGTACTTGGTTTACAAATACGCAGCAATGATGAACGCACAAAAACCCTTGTTTCACCTTTAAATGATACTGCAGTACACACATTAATTGCTGTAGAACGCAAAGTCTTGAATCTAATGGATGGAGGTTGCCAATTGCCCCTGGGTGTTTATAATGATGGACAATTCATCCACGTTACCCATGCACACAGGGCACAAGAAGCAGCGGTTTCTTTTAAATTTGAAGCAAATGAAAACCCAGACATTGCCGCGCACATTGCTTCGGTTTTGAAAGCGCGCTCATGAAAAGCCTTTACATCACCCGAGACCTAGACGATCTCTTTATTCTTCAGCAATACTGTAGTTTTGGTCAAATCGACTTGCATGCCCAATCTCAAATCACCTTTGAGGAAGTTCCTTTTTCCATCGAGAAACCCTTTGAAGTGGTCTTTTTTTCCAGTGTGCGAGCGGGACGTTTTTTCCTAAGAAGTTATGACGGCCCGCTAAGTTCCCTGCAATTTGCCTGTATCGGCGAAGAAACCGCCAAACGATTCAACATCGATTTTGCCTTTGTTGGAAAAGAAGCTGGGAATCCTGAAAAAGTAGCTGAAAAATTTAAAAATTGGCTCGGTGATAAACGACTTCTCATCCCCCACTCGTCGCTTTCACAGAAAACCATTGCTTCAATCATCCCAAGTTCGCAGTGCGAAAGCATCTGCATCTACAACACCCTGCCTTCGCCGCAAAGCATCCCCGAATGTGATGTGTATGTTTTTACCAGCCCGAGTAACCTTGAGGCTTTTTTACAGGTCAACAAACTCCCTGAGCACGCTAAGGTTATTGCTTGGGGAAATACGACCGAAAAAGCCCTGCGTAACAGTAAGGTGCAGGTGAGCAAAACACTCATTAAAGCTCAATTAGAAGAACTGCTAGAAGTGTTAACCAACTTTTAATGTAAACAAATCTTCAAATTGAAAATATTAGCCATTCTGCGTAACTTCGCCCCATGAATCTATCATCAGACATCATTTGTGCATTAGCCACCCCAAACGGAGTGGGAGCAATTGCCTTGATTCGCATTTCTGGACCAGGAAGCCGTAAGTTATTGAAAGGGGTTTTCTCTAAAGATGTATTAAACGTAGAAAGCCATAGCGTCCATTTCGGCTACCTAAAAAATAAAAATGGCAACGTTATCGACGAGGTACTCGTGAGTGTTTTTGATGAAGGCAAAAGTTTTACCGGTGAAGAAAGTGTTGAAATTACTTGTCATGGCTCTAGTTATATTCAGCAACAAATCTTAGAAATGCTGCTAACAAGTGGTTGCCGTTTGGCCGAACCTGGAGAATTTACAAAACGCGCGTTTTTAAATGGAAAGATGGATCTTTCACAAGCAGAAGCTGTTGCAGACCTCATCGCCTCACAAAGCCAACAAGCACATCAAGTTGCCATACAACAATTACGGGGGAATTTTTCCTCCGAACTAAAGGAATTACGACAGCAGTTAATGAATTTTGCTTCCTTGGTAGAATTAGAATTAGACTTCTCAGAAGAAGACGTTGAATTCGCTGACAGGACCCAACTCAAGCAACTGGTTGAAGAGGTACTTTCAGTTTTACACCGACTTGCAGCATCCTTTGCACTTGGAAATGCCTTAAAGCATGGCGTTCCCGTTGCCTTAGTGGGCGCACCAAACACCGGAAAAAGTACCCTTCTAAATCAATTATTAGGAGAAGACCGAGCGATTGTTAGTGAAATTGCTGGCACTACACGAGACGTCATTGAAGAAACCCTCAACATAGATGGAATTCTCTTCCGCTTAATTGACACCGCCGGAATTCGTGAAACCGAAGAAACCATAGAATCGATTGGTATTGCTCGATCACACCAAAAAATTGCCCTGGCCTCCATTGTGTTATGTATGGCAGATGCCTCTTCTCCAGCACAAATAAATGAGGTAAACACATGGACGCAAACACTGCGCGAGCAATTTCCCCAAAAACACATTCTTAGCATTGCCAATAAAATTGATTTAATTACACAAGAAAGCGCCTGCGACCTTGCCATTAGCGCAAAATCAAGACTTGGCATCACCGCATTGAAAGACAAGCTAGTTCAACTGATAAACAACGGTTTTGACAGCAGTCAAGAAACAATAATTGTCAACGTGCGCCACCACGACGCGCTACTAAAAACCATTGCCGCCTTAGAAAAAGCCAAAGAAGGCATAATCACCCAAGTGAGCGGCGACTTCATCGCGATGGATATCCGTCAAGCAATGTATCACCTAGGCAGCATCACAGGAGATATTTCCAGCGATGATCTTTTGGGTAATATTTTTAGCAAGTTTTGTATTGGAAAGTAGGTACATCAAGAAAAAAAAAGGTAAAGCATTAAACTTTTCTTCAATTTTAATACTAATTTCATAAATATGTAAACAATGATTATTTTGGATTCGTTTTTGTTGTATTTTAATACACTTTAATTTCAAATCTTAAAATCATTTAAACGTCTTATTACTATTTCCTGTAGCGGTTTGCACTAATTGCTGCTGATTTTGTTCGAACCAAACGGTCGAATTAGTTGGAACATCTGTTCGCCACATAATCGTGATTGTAGTCTCAGTAGGCGATTGCAAGTAAGGACCACGAATAATTGTCTGCGAGAATCCAATTGTGGTTATAAAACAAAAGGCAAGTAAAAATGTTTTCATTTTACAAAATTACCCTAGGTGCTTAAATTTAAAGTTAAGTAAATAAAAAGGCTAATTTAAGTTTTTGGATTTCATGTTAGTTAATGATCTTGAAATATATAATTTTAACTTTACCGCGTTTTAATTTAATCTCGTTGCTAAGCAATAAAATGAAAAGCACCTTTCTACTCCTCTTTTGTTTTATTTGCACCGTGGCTTACAACCAGAAAAGCTTAAACAAACTCGTAGAAGAAGGTTTAAACGGTAACAATCCAAAGAAAACGCGGGTCAAGACATTACAAAGTGCCGCAGAGTTAATGACGAATTCAAAGCCAGACAGCTCCATTATATTATTGGATCTTGCCAACAAGTTGAATGAAAAAATCGGGGAGCTAAGCTTACAACAATCCAATCATTTAATCCGAGCCAAAACGCTACTCATTCAAGGAGTGTATCCGATAGCACTGGAATATGCTCAAAAAGCGCTGAATCTTTCCGAGGGATTTAAAGATAAGAAACTAATTGCTGACTGCTACAGTGTCATTGGACAGATATACGAACGGCAAGAAAACAATGAAAAAGCGGCAGAATATCAATTAAAAGGACTCAAAATAAATCGGGCCTTGAATGATTCCGTTCGAATCTCAGCTTCCTTAAGTTTATTGGGAAATATCTATGGTGCGAAGTTGGAGTATGAGGCCGCGTTGCAATCATACCGAGAAAGTCTAAAATATATTAATGAAGAGAAGAACCGAGAACAGGTAGGCATCGCTTATGGAAACATTGGATATGTTTATTATGAGCAAGGCAAAGCAGTAAAGGAAACAGATCCGAAAAATGCAGCGACCTACTTGAATAAGGCACTTGAAGCATCCAAAAAAGCAAAAGAAATCTTTCTGGAAATAAAAAACCGTCGTTTTCAAATTATTGCTGAATTGAATATCGGTCTAGTTTACAATGAACTGAACGATTATTCCACGGCAATTAGTTGGTGTTTTTCCGCCTATAAAACGGCAGCAGAATTAAAGATCCCCCCACTAAAAAGAGATGCCTGTGATTGTTTGTATAAGAGCAATAAAAGTATCGGAAAAGACAAAGACGCCCTCCTTTATTTTGAGATTTACAAAAACCTAAATGACTCCATTAAAAACATAGACAATGAACGCTCAATGGTAGAAAAAGAGTTGAATTTTAATTATGAAAAAGAAAAGCTTGCCGCTAGCCTACAATATGCACAAAAAGAGGCCATCGCGGATTCTCAAATTCAAAAGCAACGGGTGGGATTAATTTCCGCCGGAGGTATCTTATTGCTAATTGTAGTTTTAATGACCGTTGTTGTAAAAGGAAAAAGACGTTCAGAGGCATTATTATTAAACATCCTTCCCTATGAAACGGCCCAAGAACTAAAGAAAAAGGGAAGTGCGGAGACCAAAAACTTTGAGAGTGCCACCGTTTTATTTACTGACTTCAAGGGATTCACAAAAATCGCGGAACAACTAACTCCAAAGGAATTGGTAACCGAGATTGACACTTGTTTTAAAGGAATAGATCGCATCATGGATAAATACCAAATCGAAAAAATAAAAACAATTGGCGATGCCTATATGGCAGCAGGAGGCTTACCAAAAGAAAATTTGAGCCATCCCATCGATGTGGTCATGGCCGCTGAGGAAATCTTGTTATTCATCGAAGAACTAAAAACGGAACGCATTGAAAAGAAGTTGCCCTATTTTGATATTCGAGTTGGTATCCATACCGGCCCTTTAATTGCTGGTATTGTGGGAACAAAGAAATTCTCCTACGACATTTGGGGAGATACCGTAAACACCGCTTCGCGCATGGAAAGTAGTGGCGAAATCAACAAAATTAATGTCTCAGGATCCACTTATGAACTCATAAAAGAGCAATTTGTTTGTGAATACCGAGGCAAAGTTGCAGCTAAAAACAAAGGTGAAATTGACATGTATTTTGTCAAAGAACGCATCGAAACAATCGAAATCACTCACACCATTACAAACACTCAATGATTAATACCATGAAACAAACAACGAATTGGGACATAATTAATGGTGAATTAGTAAGGGAGTTTTTCTTTACTGACTATAGCTTGGTAATTCTATTTGTAAATGAGGTCATGGAAATAGCACAAGCTCAAAAGCACCATCCTGACATTACGGTTTCGTATAACAAAGTAGTATTGGCCATACACGAGCATGATACAGATAGCATTAGCGATAAATGTCACCGGTTTGCACAAACGGTAAATGCCTTGGACAGCTTGTGATCGTATGCTACATTCGCTACCAAGGGTAATTGCCAAAATAAGATACCAAAGGGGATATCATGTAAAGTTGCTTGCAAAAATTATTAGCTAAAGCAATAACCGTAACTTTTTCTTTTCTAAGACGAGCATAAATTCCAGTTGAACCATGCCACCAAGCGGTATGATAAAAATAAGGTGTCATTCCTTGCTGCTCTTTCATGCGCCAACCCAACCCATAATTATTCGTGCCCGGATTTTCATAGCTATAGCCTTTAAACATGGCCGTTTTTAATGAATCACTGATGAAGTTAGTGTAAATTGCATTGTCAAATAATACTAAATCAGTCGCTGTGGTATATACATTCTTATCGCCATACACGGCGTCTAAATTAGTAAAGTCATACCTGCTCCCATTCGTTCTGTAAGATTGAGCATGTCGATTAAATTCATTTTTCGACGCCAAAATGAAACTGTGATTCATTTCAAGTGGCTTAAAAATAAGTTCCTTCATGGCCCTTGGAAAATCTTTTTTAGTAAGGTGCTCGATCACTAATGCCAAAAACACAAAATTTGTATTGCAGTACGAAAACCTGGTATTCGGCAAATAATTGACGGGGACAGCATGTGCACTCATCAAAGCCAATACATCACTATTCCGCAACGGCTCCTCTTTAGGCCATAAACTTTCAGCAAAATACCCGTAGTAAGGGAGCCCACTTCGGTGATTTAATAACATGCGTATAGTAATCCCTGTGTAAGGAAATTTGGGAAGATAAAAACTTACCATTTCGTCTAAACGCACTTTCTTTTGGTCCACTAAGCGTAAAATTGCCATTGCCGTTACCACTTTACTTATCGATGCAACATGAATTGAGGTTGTATCTGACATTTTCCAACCGCTTTCCTTATTAGCATATCCACTTACTCTTTGATAAATTATATGTCCGTTCTTTGCGACCAGAAACTGCCCGCTAAACCCTTTATTATATATCGTGTTTTGGTAAAAAGAATCAACTATCAAGTTCGTTTTTTTAGTCCAAGACACAGAGGCCGAATTAAAAGCAGGTTTAAATGTAGAATTTGACTGTTTTGATTTTCCCTGGTGTTTTATATTTTTATTGGTACACGAAATAAAAAAAAATAAAGCTAGATAAGTACTTAACAAAAGGTGCTTATTTAAAAAATTGAAATACAAAGACAAAGGAGCCAATTGGGATTTATTTAACGCTAATAATTAAAACAGATTTAATGACTGCTTATTGATTGTTTTATATTTGTAAAATTAGCTTTAATTCTAAATAAAAATGGTGGGCATAAGTAATAAAGCGAGCACATTTTCTAAGGCACTTATCATTGCGAATGGTGCATCGTGTAGCGAAAGTTTGCTTAAAGCAACTGTTGAAAAGGCTGACTATTTGATTGTTTTGGACTCCGCAATGGAACGCTTGGAAGAATCAGGTATAATTCCTGATGTTTTACTTGGCGATTTTGACCGAAATTTTGATCCGCTGATCTACCAAAAAAAACATCCTAAAATCGAACTAGTCTATGCGGAAAGTCAGGACAAAACCGACCTAGAGAAAGCGTTTGACTTTTTGATTCAAAAAAAAATTCAGCAAGTCACTGTGGTTTGGGCAACAGGTAAGCGAGGTGATCATTCCTTGGCGAACCTTTCTTGCATAGTCAACTACCGAAAAAATCTTGCGATCACGCTAGTGGACGATCACTCGAAAATTAGGTTATTAGAACGTAAATACAGCGCTTGGTATCAAGCAAACACCATTCTTTCCCTTATGGCTTTGGGAAGAGTATCGGGGATTTCCACGCAAAATTTGTATTACCCCTTAACAAATGAAAACTTAAACTCTGGCTATCGCATGGGCAATAGCAATTACGTTATACAAGATGGATTGGTGACCATAGAACATAAAAGAGGTGATTTATTGTTGATGGAATGCATCGATTAGCGTTTATTCTGCCTTTTGATCTCCTTGATCCTTCGACTCGTCTAACTCCAACAAGTTCCAATTGATGTCCTCCTCTTCGTCATAGATCTCAAACATGGGTTCCTCAAAGGATTTCGTAGTTAATTTCCGTTCGAAGCTCAACAAAAGAGAAGGGAGTAAAATTAAATTGGTAAAAAGAGCCACAAAATAGGTAATTGCCGACAAATAACCGAGCGCTTGTGTGCCACCGAAATCAGAGAACACGAACACAATAAAACCGAAAAATAAAATGACGGAGGTATAAATAATACTCAATCCCGTTTCGCGAATGGAAATGGCCACACATTCCTTTAAATCCCACTTCTTTAACTTTAATTCATGCCGATAATGCGCTAAAAAATGGATTGTATTATCGACCGTGATACCTAGCGCTATTGAAAATATAAGCAAGGTCGATGGCTTCATAGGGATACCAAACCATCCCATAATACCTGCTGTTATAACCATGGGAATTAAATTCGGAATCATCGAAACAACTACCATTCTAAATGAATAAAACAAAATTGACATTAAAGCAGAAATGGAAATTACAGCAAAAATTATGCTCTGCCAAAGGTTTTTCAGCAGGTATTTGGTTCCTTCGGATACCACAACGGAGGTGCCCGTAATGGTGACATCGTAATAATCTTTGTCAATGGCCGTCCGCAGATGGGGTAAGAAGGTCTTTTTCTTATAATAAGACTTTATTAATTCCGGATCCGTATCAAATTGACTTTCCAGGTCTTCATTTCCTTTACTCAAGATCGAAATGACATTATTAAATATACCCGAGTAAGTAAATAATATAGAATCACAATAAGCGAAATTTCCTTTCGACGCAAAAGAGTACAAAGCCTCTATTTTTTTACGATCTGGATTCATTATACTATCAATTCGCAATTTTACTCGATCGACTTGGTCTGTCACCTCGTATGAGCCCATGTCTTTCATTTGAGTTCTAATTCGAATAATTTTATTACTTGTATCCACCAATTCTTTCAGCGAAAAAGAAGCGTTCGGCGTGTTGGCATTAAATCGATTAATGTATTTTTTGAGTTTAACTTTGTCTTTGTCGTTAACATTAGTGTACATTTCTGCCTTGTTATTGTAATAAGACATATTTACAAACTTGATTAAATCCACCAGTGAAATGCTTTTGGCGAACAGGGTATCTTTTTGAAACATGAGTTGAACCTCCTCAATTTTTTCAAGGGTAACTTTGTCAAACAAGCGCGAGCGTTTCTTGTAGTTTAGTAAAACCTCAAATGGAACACTTCCTCCAAAATTTTTCTCCATGAAGTTGATATCTAAACGAATCGGATCTTTGGGAGGTAAGTCACCCGTAATATTTCCTGTTACTTTCATGTAGAATACCCCAAAACCCGCCAAAATTGTCAATGCAATAGTGGTAATATAAATGGCTGGACGGTAATTGCTCGTCAGTACAACAAGTCGATTTAATAATCCAACTGCTGCTTTTCGATCTAAATGCTTTAAATGTCTCTCCGCAGGGTTCTTAGAAAAAGAGATGAAAATGGGAACCAAGCACATCGAAACAACATAACAAAGCATGATGTTTATAGATGAAATCACACCAAATTCAAAAAACTTTTCCGAACTAGTGAAAAGGAAAGTCATAAATCCTAAAGCAGTTGTAACATTAGTAAGGAACATGGCCGTTCCTGTTTTTCGAATCATTCGACTTAGTGCTTTCGCTTTGTTATTATGATTTCGAAATTCATAATGAAACTTGTTATACAAATAAATGCAATTAGGAATCCCGATAACGATCATTAGCGGCGGAATCAAAGCCATCATCAGCGATACATTGTAATCCATTAAACTTATGGTTCCAAGGGCCCAAACAACCGTTACCATAACTACCAAAATACTGATTATTGTTACGCGTACAGAGCGAAATAAAAAGTACATAAATAGCGCTGATATCAATACAGAAAGCAAAATGAATATATACATTTCCGACAAAACACGACGCCCAATTTGAACACGCATGTGCGGTAATCCAGAGAAGTGAATTTCCTCAAAGTTCTGTTTGTAGGATTTAACTAGGTCTTCTACCTTAATGACAACCTCCTGCTTCTTCTTGTCTATTAAAAATTTTTCATCAATCGATACTAACATTAAACTGACGTCGGTCTTTGCATTGTACAATAAATCAGCGTAAAGAGGATTATTCCGGATTTCCTTTTTAATATCTGAAATGCTTTTCCCATCGACTTTTGTGGTGTCAAAATTGTGGTTCTTTCCTGTAAAAATTACTTGTGGAATGAATGTCTGGCGTATCGTGTCATTAATTAGTTTCACTAATTTTGCTTCACAAATAACTGCGGTAACACCATCAATTTTTAAAATGCTATCGGACAAATCCTTCCATTGCAAAAACTTTTTTTCTGTGTAGAGTTGCTTAGATTTTACCGCAATAATTAAGGTAGCTCCATCCTCGCCAAATAATTTTTTGAAGCCTAAGTAAGTTTTTTGGGTGTCGTTATCCTCGGGTAAAAGCGATCCAAATTTGTTGTCTAGTTTAAGACCTGAGCTCATGTAAAACCCAAAAAATACCGTCAACAAAGTAATTATACCAAGTATAATAAAACGATTTCTCAGAATAATTTTTGACAGCAAATTCCACATAAACAAAAAAATTTCAGTTTCAAAGATAGCCTTTTTTGTTGGGGTGTCAAAGTTAAGTCTGTCTTAAAAAACAATACGACCAATGCTTACATTTGATTTTTTGCTTCTGTCAACTACATTTACTACCTTTACTTTATGGAAGAAACAAACTATGCTTTAGCTTTTGAAGAACTTCAAAATATAGTGGATGAAATGGAAACAGGTAACATTTCTATTGATGAATTGGCTATAAAGGTCAAGCGAGCCGCAGCACTAATTCAGGTCTGTAAATCTAAATTAAAATCAACAGAATTGGATGTTCAAAAGATTCTTTCAGAACTAAATGATCCTTCGGAATAAAACGCGACTTTTATATACCTTTGCTGAAAAGAATTAAGGTAAATGGCAGATAATCGATATCAAGCTAGGGGTGTCTCTGCAGGAAAAGAAGATGTGCACCATGCAATAAAAAACATCGACAAAGGATTGTTTCCTGAAGCATTTTGTAAAATCGTACCCGACTATTTAGGCAACGACGACGACTATTGTACCATCATGCATGCCGATGGAGCTGGAACAAAATCTTCGCTGGCTTATATCTATTGGAAAACCACCGGAGACTTGTCGGTTTGGAAGGGGATTGCGCAAGACGCCCTAATTATGAATATTGATGATTTATTGTGTGTTGGCGCCCTTGGACCCATACTAGTTTCTTCCACAATCGGGAGAAATAAAAATGTCATTCCGGGAGAAGTACTTTCAGAAATTATAAACGGAACGGAAGAACTTTTAGAAGAACTTCGGCAACATGGCTTATCCATTTATTCCACAGGCGGAGAAACGGCGGATGTAGGCGACTTGGTTAGAACAATTATAGTTGATTCAACTGTTATTTGTCGTATGAAACGCGCTGATGTTATTTCAAATAGTGCTATTCAGCCGGGCGATGTAATCGTTGGACTTGCTTCCTTTGGCCAAGCGACATACGAGCATAAATACAACGGAGGAATGGGGAGTAATGGATTAACGAGTGCACGACACGATGTGTTTCATCATAATTTAGCGAAGCTATTTCCAGAGAGTTATGATGCTTCCATACCAGATGAGTTTGTTTACAGTGGGGCTTTATCGCTGACTGACGAAGTCGAGAACAGTAGCTTGAATGCAGGACAATTAGTGCTTTCTCCAACACGAACCTATGCACCAATAATTATTGAGATGTTGGCCCAGTTTAGAAAGGATATTCACGGCATGGTTCATTGTTCTGGAGGTGGACAAACAAAAGTGTTACATTTCATCGATAATTTACACATAGTAAAAGATACTCTTTTCGAAACGCCGACGCTATTTAAATTAATTCAGGCACAATCAAAAACACCTTGGGAAGAAATGTACAAAGTTTTTAACATGGGACACCGAATGGAGCTTTATGTCCCTGAAAAAATTGCAGACGAGCTCATTCGTATATCGAAAAATTATGGCGTTGATGCAAAAATCATTGGCTATGTTGCGGCAAACGAAGGAAAAAAAGTTACTGTAAAGGGGGCGCACGGCGAATTTGTTTATCAATAAAGGTATTTTTTTCGTCGAAAATTCTAAAAAAACAAAAGGATTTCTTACTTTTGCCGTCCGTTAATGCATAGGTGGGATGGGTGAGTGGCTGAAACCAACAGTTTGCTAAACTGTCGTACGGGTAACTGTACCGCGAGTTCGAATCTCGCTCCCACCGCGCAAGTTGAATATAGTAATTAGTTCGGGGCGTAGCGTAGTCCGGTCATCGCGCCTGGTTTGGGACCAGGAGGTCGCAGGTTCGAATCCTGCCGCCCCGACAACATGGGGATGAGTAATCATCCCCTTTTTTAATAGAAAGATTTAGGTCCCGTAGCTCAGTTGGATAGAGCAACTGCCTTCTAAGCAGTAGGTCTTTGGTTCGAATCCAAACGGGATCACAAAGAGGCTGTTTCCACTGCCTCTTTTATTTTAACTCAACTTTTCAAATGCCTTATTATTCCTATGTAATTCGTTCCTTAAAAAACGAAATGCTATACAAAGGCTCTACCCAAAACATTCAGAATAGATTACAGTACCACAATCTTGGGAAAGTGACTTTTACCTCCAAATTTACTCCTTGGGAATTGGTTTTATCTGAATCATTTAATACTCGTGCAGAAGCTACGAAACGAGAAAAGTGGTATAAAACTGGAGTGGGAAGAGAATGGATTAACCAACAATTATAAGAAAAACTTAGATCGATAGAGAGCAATCCGCCGCGGCGGATAGGTCTTTGGTTCGAATCCAAACGGGATCACAAAGAGGAGTTCACTTTATAAGAGCGTCCTGACAGTATCGACAGGATGGTCTACAATCCCCCCCTTATTTAGGATAGGGATAGTTCAAAAATAGGTTTATTTTTGGTGTTCGTATTAATTGGAATAAAATATTTTTCAGGGGTATTATTTTTTATGCTGGTAATCATTTTGCATGGGTATCCATAATGATCGTAACGGGCCCATCATTACAAAGTGTAACTTGCATGTCGGCTCCAAATTCTCCCGCTATGACTCTTCCGTGACATTGCTGCATCAAGTTTTCCAAAAAGTCGTGGTATAATGGCAAAGCAAGATCAGGAATAGCTGCTTCTACAAAGCTAGGGCGATTTCCTTTTTTCGTTTGAGCAAATAAGGTGAATTGACTAATTACGAGCAACTCGCCCCTTATGTCTTGAATTGACAGATTCATTTTTCCCGCCTCATCACTAAAAATGCGTAAGGCCACTATTTTTTTAATGAGGTAATGAATATCATCACGGTTATCTTTCGATTGAATCCCTAAAAATACAACAAGCCCCTTGCCTATTTTCCTCTCCGAAGTTTCGCTAATGGATACGGAGGCATTACTTACGCGTTGAATAACTACTCGCATTAATTTGAAGCATAACGATAAGGCGTGTCGGCATCTTCTTCCATTAATTGAACATAGCTGTGGTAACGTGAAGGAGCAATGCTATCATCGGATAAGGCTTCTTTTACGGCACAATGTGGTTCATTTAAATGCAAGCAATTATGAAAACGACATTGTCCCAATAAAGTCCTCATTTCAGGAAAATAATGAGCGATGTGCTCTTTTTCTAAATTAATCATGCCAAAAGCGCGAATACCGGGCGTATCGATGATATAACCTCCACTCGCCAATCTATGCATTTCCGCGAACGTGGTCGTATGTTTTCCTTGCTCGTGCGCTTGAGAAATAGCCCCCGTTCTAATATCCAAATTACTGTCGAGTGCATTCACTAATGATGATTTGCCCACACCTGAATTTCCAGATATCATCACGTTTTTTCCGTTGATTTCCTCGAGCAAGAAATTAATGCTGCTCTTATCTAAGGTGCTAATCGCCGCAATACCATATCCCAAAGTGCTGTATATATTTTTTAAAACCGCTAAAAAACCCTTGTCCTCCTCGCTATACAGGTCTGTTTTATTAAATAAGATAGTCGTCGGAATTCGAAAAGACTCTGCAGAAACTAAAAAACGATCTATAAATGCGAGCTGAGTAACGGGAGACTTCAATGTTGCCACCAAATAGGCGTGGTCAACATTAGCAGCCAAAATTTGCATTTGTTTACTGAGGTTTGTCGATTTTCGGACAATATAATTTCTCCTAGGAACGATGTTTTCAATTAAACGAATACCATCCGCATCTATATCTGGCAATAAGTAAACTTTGTCACCTGCCGCAATTGGATTGGTGGTCGAGAGTCCCTCTAAACGCAATTTACCACGAATTCGAGCTTGCACCACTTCGCCTTTCGATAATTCAAGCGTGTACCATTTACCTGTCGATTTTAATACAAGAGCTTCTTCCACCTGACAAAGTTAAAATATTGTAGGCGAAAATTGGTAAGACAGCTAAATTTGTATCTTTATTGACTAAAACCTATTCAATTTTATGTTAAAAACAAAAAATGTTAAAAATTAGATGAGGTATTTAATCTTTTTATTGCTTCCCTTATTGTTGTCAAAAGACGAATTAGAAGAAAAATTAATGAAAGCCTATCCATTTTCTATACATCACATTAGTGAAAACTACGTTTACTTTCATGATGGCACAAAATTAATCTATGATGATAAAATGGCAAAAGGGACAGCTGATCTGCTAGAAAACCCTGATATTCAAGACCAATTTTTTTATACCTATACAAAAGGCACCATTACTGAAAATCAACTTAGCGATGCAGGAAGAATTAGAAATGAGGCGTTTTTTAAAAAAATGTATGGTGCAACGAGAGAGGCGGTTGTAAAGAATTTGGTTAATGTGGTGTGGTGCCCAAAATTAGTGAATCAAACGCTGCAGTTTAGCAAAGTAAACAATGCCCATTTAGAATTAAAGGCCGTATCCGATGAACTAGATAAGCACCCTGAATGGAAAAAATACTTAAGCGGCATTGAAGGAACTTTTAATTGGCGCCTTATAAAAGGAACAAAAAGACTCAGTAATCATTCCTTTGGAATTACCATTGATTTAAATACGAGCTATTCCAATTACTGGCAATGGGCTTGTGGCTGTACCGATGAGAAAGCGAAGCCAAAATACCAAAACAAAATTCCGCAAGGAATCGTTGATGTTTTTGAAAAGCACGGATTTATCTGGGGAGGTAAGTGGAAACATTTTGATACCATGCATTTCGAATATCGCCCAGAATTATTATAACCTGATAAAGTAATAGGGAATGAAAGTATACGGTTTAGTTGGAAAAACACTGCAACATTCTTTTTCTGCCAACTTTTTTTCAGATTTTTTTGAACGAGAAGGGATTAAAGCACAATACAAAAACTTTGAATTGCACTCTATTGCACAAATCAATGAATTATTCGAAAAAGAACTTTCTGGACTAAACGTTACGGTTCCGTATAAGTCAGAAATAATTCCCTTTTTAGACGAACTTGATTCGGTGGCACACGAAATTGGAGCCGTAAATACCATCGTTTTTCATGGAGAAAAAAAAATTGGTTACAATACCGATGCTTTTGGATTTCAGCAAGCGATAAAACCCTTTTTAACCAATCAACATGAACGCGCACTACTTTTCGGAACCGGCGGTGCCGCCAAAGCAGTAGCCTATGTATTGAGGGAAATAGGAATTGATGTCAACTATATGGCTAGAAACCCCGGAAATAACAACAAACAGTTTTCTTATTCAGCACTTAACAGTCAGATGCTAAATGCGTGTAAACTACTCGTTAACTGTACGCCTGTTGGTACTTTCCCAAAAGTGAACGATTGTTTGCCGATTTCTTTTGATGGTATAGGCATAGATCACCTTGTCATCGATTTAATTTACAATCCGCAACAGACCGTTTTTCTCAAAAATGCCGCGGAAAAAGGTGCTACAATAATGAATGGCGAAAGTATGCTTAAAGCCCAAGCGATGAAAAGTTGGGCGCTTTGGAACAGCTAATTAAACGTGCATTGCGCGATTATCAGTTGCTGCCATTGCCGCTTCCTTCATCGCTTCAGAATACGTTGGATGTGGGTGACAGATTCGTACAATATCTTCGGCTGACGCCTTATATTCCATGGCAACAACCGCCTCCATGATTAAATCTGCTGCACGAGGAGCAATCATATGAACGCCTAGAACCTCATCTGTTTTTTTATCTGCAATAATTTTTATTACTCCTGAGGTGTCCATACTTGCTCTAGCCCTTCCAAGCGCTTTAATCGGAAAACTTCCAACTTTATATTCAATACCCATAGCAATAAGCTCCTCCTCTGTTTTTCCTACGGCTGCAATCTCAGGCCATGTATAAACAACATTTGGCACTAAATTATAATTAATATGCGGTTTTTGTCCTGCCAAAAATTCAGCGACAAATACCCCTTCTTCTTCTGCCTTGTGCGCGAGCATTGCGCCACGAACCACATCGCCAATAGCAAAAATGGTAGGAACTGCTGTTTGCAAGTTTTCGTTCACCTCCACTTGTCCCTTGTTATTTGCAGAGAGGCCAACCTTATCAATATTCAGGCCTTCCGTATACGCTTTTCTTCCAACCGCAACCAAGCAATAATCCGCTTCAAAAGTTACTGTTTCCTCTTTTTTATTTATGGCGGTAACTACCACTGATTTTCCCTTGTTCAAAACCTTCTGCACCCGATGCTCCATTTGAAATTTGATCCCTTCTTTCTTTAAAATTTTTGCAAATTCCTTACCTATTGTGCCGTCCATGGTCGGTAAAAGCGTAGATGCAAATTCAATGACCACAATTTCGGTGCCTAGTCGACTGAATACAGATCCTAATTCAAGTCCAATCACACCTGCGCCGATCACCAGCATTTTTTTTGGTATTTCTTTCAAATCTAAGGCCTCCGTTGACGTGATAATACGCTTTTTATCCGGTTCCATTCCAGGGAAGAAATTGGGTTTTGATCCAGTAGCAATTACAATATTTTTGGCCGTAAGCGTAGTTTTCGAACCGTCTGCAGTACTAACTAAGACCGTTTGTTTATCCACAAATGAACCCAAGCCATAATGCACATCGATTTTGTTTTTATCCATTAAAAACTTAACACCTGAACATGTTTGACTGACCACATCATTTTTACGTTGAATCATTTGCTCCATATTTGCGGTCAAATCCTTCACATCAATGCCGTGTTCTTTAAAATTATGCTTCGCATTGAAAAAATGTTCGGAAGAATCTAACAATGCCTTTGATGGAATACACCCAACATTTAAGCACGTGCCGCCTAGCGTATTGTATTTCTCAATAATAGCTGTCTTCATTCCTAATTGAGCACATCGAATGGCAGAAACATAACCGCCAGGTCCAGAGCCAATAATAATTATGTCATAATTACTCATCTTCTTATCTTTATGCTAGCAAAGTTACAACATGAATCCCATAATGAAAGAAAAAGTAACAATTATTGGCGGAGGATGGCTCGGTATTCCGCTTGCCGCCAGCTTACATCAGATGGGATTTAATGTGGTTGTTTCATCAAGGGAAGTTGAAAAATGGGAACTGTTTAAAAATAATTCCTGGTCGCCACTTGGCGTAACATTTTCGGAAAAAGATGTCGCTTTTAATTTATTGGGAAATAACTTGCTAGAAACAAATGTCCTAATACTAGCACTGCCTCCAACGGGGTTTATTAATTACCCTGCAATTATAGCCTCGATAATAGCGCAAATTCCTGCCGATACGCAGCTAATATTATTGAGTTCAACTAGCGTATACGAGGATACCATCGGGAGTGTAAACGAATCAAGTCGCCTAAAAAACTCCTCTCCGCTTGTCTTGGCAGAACGCCTTGTTGCTCGACAAAAAAACCACTGTATCCTAAGATTAGGTGGATTAATTGGCCCAAAAAGGCATCCCATACATCAAATCATAAAAAAATCAATGCCGCTGAGTAACGGAATTGCTCCAGTTAATTTAGTGCACCTTAACGATGTGATTAGCGCGATAAAACTCCTGCTTTCAGAAAAAATAATAGGAAAAACTCTTGCTGTATGCTCTCCCGAACACCCCGCTAGATCAGACTATTACAACGCTGCAGCACATTTTTTTTATGCTAAAGAATTAATTTTTACTGATGGTGTTCTTAACAAAACGGTGGACGGGTCGGCTATTGAAAAGTGGGATAATTTTTGCTATTCTACTTCTATTTATAATTTTCAATTTTGTAACTAATCTATTTAAGCAAACATTTAACCTAATTTTACGTCTATTATATCGATGAAAGTAATTACACTCTGCCTTTTTGTGCTCATTTCAAAACTTAGTTTTGCTGCACATAT
Organism: Chryseobacterium gleum; assembly: GCA_945888625.1. GTDB lineage: Bacteria > Bacteroidota > Bacteroidia > Flavobacteriales_D > Crocinitomicaceae > UBA952. The sequence continues at coordinate 246,701 of CAMDAH010000001.1, read as the reverse complement.
TATTGGGGGAGATATCTATTATAATTATTTAGGCAACAACCAATACCGTTTTTTTATCACCTTGTATAGAGATTGTAATTCAACGGGTGCTGAATACGACAACCCACTTATGCTAACAATTTATTTAGGAGGCAATTCCTTGTATCAAAACATCAGCGTTCCTTTTCCGGGAAGTACCGTTCTGCCCGTCATTTTTAATAATCCTTGTGCAACTCCTCCCACAAATATTTGCGTTGAAAGAGCTATTTATACGGTAGTGGTTACTTTGCCCCCGTCACCAAATGGATACACTGTTTCCTATCAACGATGCTGCAGGGGACCAAACGTTACTAACCTAATTAATCCAGATGATACGGGTATTACCTTATCCACTACCATACCGGGATCCGGTTCCAACTACTACCAAAACAGTAGTCCTCGCTTTGTAAATTATCCGCCAATCTTGCTTTGCAGTAACGACAATTTAATTTTTAATCATGTTGCAACGGATCCTGACGGCGACCAATTAGTGTATTCACTCGTTACGCCAAATGCAGGAGCCAACTCCATTAACCCTATGCCTACACAAGCACCTGCTCCACCCTACCAACCAGTTAATTGGGCAGGTGGATTCAATGCTGCAACACCTTTGGGGCCGGGCTCATCCGTGACCATTAATGCTGTAACAGGTATACTAAATGTAAATCCTAACATGGTGGGCCTTTTTGTTGTAGGCGTTCGGGTGCAAGAAATTAGAAATGGTGTTGTCATCGGTGAAACCGTCCGCGATTTTTTATTTCGTGTCTTCAATTGTAACATCACGATGCAAGCTATTTTGCCAACCCAGGAACAACTACCCACCTTTATATCTTATTGTCAAGGACTGAATGTACAATTCGATAACAATTCATACGGAGGATCATCCTACGCTTGGAATTTTGGTGTTGCAGGAACGAGTAATGACGTTAGTAATTTATTTGAACCTAATTATACCTATCCGGCACCGGGAACTTACCAAGCACAATTAATCGTTAATCCCGGACAAGCTTGTACGGATACCGCTTATATTTCAATAATTGTAAATAACCCTTTCTCTATTTCATGGACCGCAGAAGATTCATTATGCATTGTCGGAAACCAATTTAATTTCGTTGGGATCTCAAGTTCTCCTAACATCGGCACTTACAATTGGACCTTTGATAGCAATGCATCACAACCCAGTGCAACAGGTTTAGCGGGACCAACCATAAATTACGCAACACCCGGATATCATGTGGTAACCTTAGCAGGAGACAATGGAGAGTGTCAAACAAGTTTTACCGATTCTGTCTACCTATTTGGCCTTGCTATTTCAAGTATTCTCATTCCACCTGATATCGCTTGTTTAGGACTAACCATTCCTTTCGGTAATTCATCGGTTAATAGTATACAGTACGCATGGGACTTTGGTGTAGCGGGGATCAATACCGATGTAAGTTCGGCGTTATCACCAACTTATTCCTACACAAATCCAGGAAATTATACTGTGCAATTAATCGCAAGTTCAGGGTTAAATTGCGCTGATACAAGTAGTGTTCAGATTACGATAAACGAACCCTTGATATTGGATTTTGTACACGATGATTCCCTTTGTATTAATGGAGGCTTATATGATTTTGACGCCAACGTGAGCGGGCCGCCCAACAGCACTTATTGGTGGAACTTTGGTTCAAATGCTGTTCCTGCCTCCGCCAATACCATTGATGTTAACGATGTTTCTTATTTGACCGCTGGATTCCATCCGGTAACGCTGTACGGAAGTTTTGATAATTGTATCGATTCCATTGTAAAGCAAGTCTACGTTTTTGCTGAGCCAATTATCAACTTTGTGTTCCTCAACACATTACAATGTGCCCCATCAACAGCAACATTTATAAATACGAGTACATCTGACGGGAACACCATTTACTCATGGGATTTCGGAGATGGCGGCACATCCGCCTCCTTTAATGCAACCCATGTTTACTATCAAGTAGGCACGTACAGCGTTGGATTGACACTAATAACTTTAGAGGGTTGCGTTGATACTTTATACCTGCTTCAACAAGATGTCGTTACCGTTAATCCCTCTCCGATTGCAGGATTTAGTGTTACACCTAACGAAGTGGATGTCTGCGATAACACTGTTAATTTTATCGATGAGTCAAGTGGAGCTTCCACTTACCTTTACTACTTCGACCATCATGGCTTTTCGTCTACTTTAGCCAGTTTTTCTCATGAATACGTTGTGTCAGGGACCGACAACCCAATTCAGATAGTTTCCAACGCATTTGGTTGTAGAGACTCCGCCATTTGTACTGTTAAGGTAAGTCCATTTACACTTTACATACCTAATACCTTTATTCCTGACGAAGACGGTAAAAACGATGTTTTTAAACCCATTACCGATTTTGAAATTATTGAATGGGAGTTTTGTGTGTACAATCGTTGGGGTGAATTAGTTTTTAAAACGGATAACAAAGAAATGGGGTGGGATGGAAAATACCGCGGGCTGATTTGCCCTGATGGAATTTATGCCTACGTTTTGAAATACAAGCCTTGCAACATTCCAAGTGCATGGCAATTAATCACAGGATCGGTTAACCTACTTATGTAAGTCTTACTTTCGCAGGACAAAATTTTGGCCCAGATAAACCTTTCTTACCTGTTCGTCAGCAGCGAGTTCTTCTGCTGTACCTGACTTCAATATTTTTCCTTCAAAAAGCAAATAGGCCCTATCCGTGATAGAAAGTGTTTCTTGCACATTATGATCCGTTATTAAGACACCAATGTTACGTTTTCTTAATTCAGAAATTATACTTTGGATATCTTCCACTGCAATAGGATCTACCCCGGCGAAAGGTTCATCAAGGAGAATAAATTTGGGATCAGTAGCAAGTGCGCGGGCAATTTCAGTACGTCTTTTTTCTCCACCGGACAAACGATTTCCTAAATTTTTTCGAATAGGCAAAAGACCGAACTCTTCCAATAACTTTTCTAATTTTTCGGATCTTTGAGCAGACGTAAGTGGGGTCATTTCAAGAATTGCCATGATATTATCTTCTACGCTTAGCTTCCTGAAAACAGAAACCTCCTGTGGAAGATACCCAATTCCTAATTGGGCCCTTTTATACATCGGTAATTTTGTGATTTCAAGCTCATCAAGAAAAACCTGGCCTTGATCTGGCCTAACTAATCCAACAATCATATAGAAAGAAGTTGTTTTGCCAGCGCCATTTGGTCCTAATAAACCAACAATTTCACCTTGTTTTACTTCTACAGACACACCATCAACCACCGGCCGACCTCTGTATGTTTTTTTGATGCTTGTTGTAAATAATTTCACACTGCTAAATTAGTAATAATTGAAGTAAAAAAAAGAGCGCGTTCCGCATTGCTCATGAGGAAGAAATAATTGGTAATTGGTCAAGATACAGCTAAAAATTCGTGACAAATAATACCAATCAATTTTTCAATTCCGCTGCTTGCTTTTTGGCTAAGCGCTCCGCTCTTCTTGAAACGATAATGCCAATTTCATATAAAATAATTATTGGTATTGAAACGATAACTTGTGAGGTTATATCTGGCGGCGTAATGACAGCTGCTAAAATTAAAATGCCAACAATGGCATGCTTTCTATATTTTACTAAAAATGCCACATCAATTATACCGATTTTAGTGAGTAGATAACTAACAATGGGTAATAGAAAAAACAAACCCGAATAAAAAATAGTGGATAGAATCATACTCATGTACGATCCAATTGTGAAATTATTCTCAATTTGTTTACTTATTTGATAGGAACCAAAAAACTGAACGCTCAAAGGCGCAACAAGAAAATAACCAAATAAAATGCCCGAAAAAAACAATATACTAACGTAGAAGACAAGGCCTCTAGACATCTTTTTTTCCTTCAATTTAAGCCCTGGCTTAACAAAAGACCATATTTGATAAAATATATAAGGAAAAGAAACTACTAAGCCCCCCAAAAAACTCATCATTAATGCATAGGTAAATTGACCCGAAACCGTCATGCTTTGCATTTTAACCGGTATTTCTTCAACACAAACACCTAAATAGTTACAAAAAAATCGAAAAGTTATAAAATCCTTATCCTTCATGGATAAAAAAAGATTTACCATGATTTCTTCTTGAAAATACCATATTACAATCGCTAGTATTAAAATAACAACTACACACCTGACCAAACGCCATCGAAGTTCCTCTAGGTGTTGTAAAAAAGACATGTTACTTGTATTATCCATTATACAAAATTACCAAAAAATAGAAGATTCCTCTAAAAACTAATGAACGAAAACAAATCGTAAATAGCTTACGTTCTGAGCCTATAAATTTGTCTCATAAATTGAGCCCTATGGAAAAGCAAATGAAAATCAATCAAATTAAAATTACCTCTTGTGAACAGGAAGCCCACATTTTTGGCGAGATAACAACAGGAAACTTTAACTACAACAGTTCTATGGTAATCAACGTGATTGATTTAAACCGACTGATTAACTTGCTACAAAAACTGAATCCAAATCATGAAATTAGCGAAATGTTTGTTGCTTTTCATTATCCTGAGGGAACAGAGTATGAGTTAAGTGCTAAAACCTTAGATACGAAAACAATCTATTTATCTGATCTATCTGAATTGGCAACTGCCCGAAGAATCTGTGCTTAAGGTTGTATGATAACCGTTTCTTTATTCGTCATCTCAGCTTCCACTTTGATGATTCCTTGACCGAAACGATTGGCCTTGTACGCATTAATATCTAAAACAGCGACGCCTGCTTGTCCAAGCTGGTAGATTTCGTTGTAATTGAATGTAGCAATACCTGCAGCATTGGTGTATGCAGTATCGTATACTGCCACTTGTGAAGGACAATTGCAAGTAGAGGTTCCATACAAAACAACCATTGCCTGTTCCACTACATCATTATTTTCATCACGAACTTCTATTTCTGCGATTGTATCTTCTTTCTTTACACAAGAAGAAATGATAATCAAGCCAACTAAAGCGAAAATTAAAAGGGCAAATTTTTTCATTTATAAATTAATTAGGTAAGTAAATTGTTTCTACTGAAGTAGTATGTACACGACATCTTGTGTAACCGCTGGCATTTTTTGTGTTGTGTTTGACAACAATATCGAAATAACCGGTCGTTTTATCAGGACCAGAAACATCGAAATATTGATCCATATCAATTACCGTAAATCCAGAGCTATTAGTGTAAGAAGTATCAACAAAATCCAATGTAGGCGGATTTGATTGTTGGTCTCCGATAATGACAACCCTAGCACCATTCATAAGTTGATTAGAAGATGACCGCACAAAAACTTTTAAGATTGCCGGATCTTTAGATTTACAAGACCCAATGATAACTAACAGGAATAACATAGATACCCCAAAAATTATTTTTTTCATAATTACAAATTATATACAAAATTAAAACATATTTACCAATAATCAAATTGTTACGCTGCGAAAAGCAGTATGTTGCCTTAGCAAATAAAAACAAGCCATAAAAGTGAAAAAAGGAATATTAAATTAATCAAAATCCTTTTAACTTTGCAAAGAACGTTTGTTATTGTAAAACAATTGTATGTTCGAAAAAGTTACACGTAAAAAATGATTCAAACCATTCAACATCTTTTAACAGAAATAGACGCTGACATGCAACAAGTGTCAGATGAGCATCAGCTTGAAGTATTTAGAATCAAATACTTAGGAGCCAAGGGCAAATTAAAGGACCTGTACCTTGAGTTGAAGACGGCTTCTAACGAAAACAAAAAAGAATTTGGACAACAAATTAACGTTGTAAAAATTAAACTAGAAGATTTTTACAACCAGAAAAAATCGGAAAAAGGTCCGTTGCAGGATGCATTCACTAATAACGATTTAACCCGTCCAGGAGAAAATATAACGCAAGGAACGCATCACCCTTTATCCATTATTAGAGACGAAATAATTGAGGTTTTTAATCGAATTGGGTTTGTTATTTCCGAAGGGCCTGAAATTGAGGACGATTGGCATAATTTCTCTGCCCTGAACTTTCCAAAAGAACATCCGGCAAGAGACATGCAAGACACCTTTTTTATTGAAAAAGGAGATCGTGAAATGGCACTTCGCACACACACCAGCTCGGTCCAAGTGAGGGTCATGGAAAATAGCAAGCCCCCGATTCGCACCATTTCACCTGGACGTGTTTACAGAAATGAGGCTATCTCTGCTAGAGCACATTGTTTTTTTCATCAGGTAGAAGGGCTCTATATCGACAGAGACGTTTCCTTTGCCGACTTAAAGCAAACACTTTTATATTTTGCCCAATCTATTTTTGGTGAAAGTGCTCAAATAAGAATGCGCCCTTCCTATTTTCCCTTCACAGAACCAAGCGCTGAAGTGGATGTTTCCTGTACAATTTGTGATAGTAAAGGATGTAATGTTTGTAAGTATACAGGATGGCTTGAAATACTAGGCTGCGGAATGGTTGATCCTGCAGTGCTCGATGCAAGTGGGATTGATTCTAAAATTTACAGTGGATTTGCCTTCGGAATGGGTGTTGAACGCATAGCACAACTCAATTACAAAATAAACGATTTACGGCTATATTCTGAAAATGACATTCGGTTTTTAAAACAATTTTAATACTATGGCCCAAAAAGAACTCATATCAAATCAGATGTTGACTGAATTAGTAGTTGAAAGTCATACTAAACCGCAAGTAATTTTTAAACACTCCACAAGATGCTACATTTCAGTGCGTATCTTAAAAAATACACTGAATTGCTTTGAAAATGATACTGCCGACTGGTATGTGTTAGATTTAATTGCTTACCGGAGCATTTCAAATGACATTGAAAAAATGCTTAAAATTACGCACCAATCTCCCCAAATCATTGTAATAAATAATGGTGTGGTGACGTATGATGCTTCGCACGAACAAATTCAGTCTGAACGTATTTTGGCCAACCTAAAAGCAAAATAACACATGAGAAAAAAAATCATCGTTGCTAGCGCCATCGTTCTTGGCATCGGATTAATTGTCTTTCTACTATTTAAAAACAATGCCCCTGAAATAGAGGAAGAAAACCTAGTCTGTTTTTTTGATTTAAGCGAAAATACGGTAGTAACCCATGGATCGACCTTAACTATTCCAATACTATCGAAAGAATTAATAAAAGAAATGGAACTTCGTGTCGGCGACAGCATTGTTTCACGATGGAAAAATCCATCAAAAAAAACAGCTTTTGAGCTAAAAACAGACGGTTTAGGGGTTGGCACAATTTCGATAGCGCTCTTTGCAAAACAGGTCAATGGTAAAGAAGTTAAAGATGAGCGCGTTATTCAAATTGTTTCAGATATCGTACCTAAACAATGGGGAATAAAAATAGTAGCAGAGTACCCCCATTTAGATTCCAATTTTACTCAAGGGCTTGCTTTCAGTGGAAATGCTTTTTTTGAAAGCACAGGCGATCCAAATAGCAGCGGTAGTTCCTTGGTGGGAGAGGTCGACTTACAAACGGGAAAAATAATTAGAAGAACAACATTAGATGCCTCTTATTTTGGTGAAGGGATAACCATCTTAGGCAATAAGATTTTTCAAATAACCTGGAAAAACCAAAGCTGTTTTGTCTACAACCTAAAAGAATTTAGCCGTGATACGTTATTTTCATATGCTGGGGAGGGATGGGGAATTTGTAACGACGGAATCTCTCTGATAATGTCTGATGGGACAGAACGACTAACGTATCTTGATCCGAAGACATTCAAAGCACAAAAAACCATACAGGTATACACCAATGAAGGTCCTATTTCTAAATTAAATGAGTTAGAATTTATTGACGGATTAATTTACGCCAACATATGGACTACTAACTTGATCGCTGTAATAGAACCACTAAAAGGAAAGGTGTTAGCAATTATTGATGCAACAGAATTGGCAACAAAAGGAAAGGGTAACGGAGAAGTATTAAATGGAATTGCCTACAATAATGTCACTAAAAAAACATATATGACCGGAAAGTATTGGACTAAATTATTCGAAGTTCAAACTGTGAAGAATCCTACTGCTTTGTAAACGGAATAGCTGTTTTAACATTTTCTCCATTAGATATAACTAGGTTGTAATTACCCACTTGAAAATCGCTTGTAGAGAAAAATTGGTATTTACTTTTTGTATCAAACGACTTTACTCGTGTGCCTTTGTCATTTAAAATCTCCACTTTCAAATTACTGGTCGTTATTCCGTTAAAATGTAATTGATAATCTTGTTCGTTAACGAGCATTAGACTAACGAATCCTTGCTCGCTTTCCACTAATTCTTTTGGCAACGTTTTCCTGTTTTTTCGCTTTAGTGAATTAGACTCTGTGCCTTCCAATGCTAAAAGAGGTCCGATTTTTTTTTTGGCAATTACGTCATCATCCGTTTGTGACAAATTCGTAAGTTTCCCCTCGGTAAATATACCTCGATGAGTTGCTGAGGGAAAATCGTCACTTGGTAACTTCCAAACGCGCATGTAATCAACAGCAAATTCACTTGGAAAGGTAGTGTTCTTGTCTGGTCCAGGGTCAAAAGCACCTCCGTCCACAGCAACAGATATATTTGCAATCATATTCATTTCAGCTGAAAAATCACCTAGGTATTTAGCCACTGGCCGACCATTCATGTAAAAATTAACATAGCCAGGCAGCCAGACGCCTGAAAAAACTACCCATTGCCCTGTAATTGGCTGTTTTGTTTTTATCCAATTTCCCCATAACTTTTTAAAATTAAAAGGTTTCGTTTTCAATCTATCACAGTCATTTGGACAATGAATATCAAGGTGAAACTCATTCTTCCTTTCTCCTTTGGCCTCCATGAAATCAATTTCATCATTTGGTTTACCGCCATACAACCAAAAGGCTGGCCACAATCCTTTCCCTTCAGGAATAAAACACCGGCATTCAAAATAACCATATTTGAATTGCTTTTTGCTCCACAAAGCGGCTGTTACATAGTTTAATTTAACCGTGCCATTAACCACCAAAGGATCATTTTTCTTAATGTTTTCCTCTAGCATCCATGCTGGAAAAGTCCTGTAATAAGAACAGGTATCTACTTTTAAGATGGCTTTACCGTTTTCTAATCGCGTATTTTCAGGGGCGGCATAAATACCATTGGGAATGGATAATCCACCCCACGGATAATTATCAAACCACTTCGTGTCATCCACTTGCCCTTTGGTAAACTCATCACCGAAATAATACAGCCATGAGGTAATTTTATCCTTGTTAATTTGCCATAACGTAGGCACTAACTGCGCTTCACTCGGCAACGCAAAAAAGAAAAAAGAAAAAAAGAATAACAATTTCATGGGCTTGTATATTTAGTCGGTATAAAAATAATAAAGATATGCTTGTGTTTTTCAAATATGGCAATCAAAATAACTCGTTTACGTTTTGATGATATCCCTTACCTTCGTATGCAAATGCGCTTTGTACTAATTATATTTTTTTTTGTCTTGTACAGCAACTCTGTTCACTCACAAACAGGTACTAATCGCACGTTCAAAATAAAATCTACTTATGAATTAATAAAAATAGATACTTTAAGTATTTATCCAAATTCATTTATTGCAATTTGCTCAGGTGATACGCTTGCTCCTGAGGACTATTATATAGACCACTCAAGTGCAACATTTCGATTATATCGCAAAGACACGGCTACTGTTCATTTATATTATCGCGTTCTTCCGTTTGACCTAACGCGCAGTTATCAACGCTATGATTCAACGGTGTTGAGTAAAAAAGGAATTGATGAACGAGAAAAATTTAAAATAATTAATAGCTATTCCGTTAACGACGTCTTTGGCGGGCAGGAATTGGCTAAAAACGGAAGCCTTTCAAGGGGAGTTAGTTTCGGAAACAGACAAGATTTGGGGATTAATTCTGCCTTAAATTTGGAGTTGTCTGGAAATTTAACCCCTAACTTAAAAGTCCTTGCTGCCGTTTCAGATGCAAATATCCCGATTCAACCGGACGGCAATACAAACAAACTTCAAGAGTTCGACCAAGTGTTTATTCAAGTTTACAATGATAACTTTAAACTAACCGTTGGGGATTTTTGGTTGTCCAAACCAACCGGCTACTTCATGACCTACAAAAAAAGAGCCCAAGGCTTAAGCATAGAAAATAAGTGGCTCTTAAAAGACAGTTCCCTTTGGTACACGCAGGCAAGTGCTGCCTTGTCCAAAGGAAAGTTCAATCGGCAAATTATTCCAGGCGTTGAAAGCAACCAGGGTCCCTATCGTCTTCAAGGAAGTGAAAATGAACCTTTCATTTTAGTTTTGGCTGGAACAGAACGAGTATATATCGATGGGCGACTTTTAGAACGTGGGCAGGAATTCGATTATGTGATGGACTACAATACCTCTGAACTTGTTTTTACTGCGCGAAACCTCATAACTAAAGACAGTCGAATTGTCGTTGAATTTCAATACTCCGATCAAAATTATGCCCGTTCCTTAGTACAAAGCGCTAGTATTTTCAAAAGCAAAAAACTAAGTTTTTGGTTAAATGCCTACTCCGAACAAGATGCCAAGAATCAATCCCTACAGCAAAACTTAAGTCCGAGCCAAAAATTTTACCTAAGCACAATTGGCGATAACCTATCGTTGGCGCAAATCTCAAGTGTTGATTCCATTGGTTATTTCGACAACCAAGTATTATATAAAATGGTCGACTCTTTGGGTTTTGACTCTATTCTAGTATTCAGTGTTCACCCTGACTCTGCTAAATTTCGAGCTGTTTTTCAATATGTAGGTACAAATAAGGGAAACTACGTATTAAATAATTACAATGCCCTAGGAAAAGTTTATCGTTGGCTTGCTCCAATTGCGGGAGTTCCTCAAGGTGATTACCAAGCATCGAGGCTCATCATAACACCAAAACAAAAACAACTTTTAACCACAGGATTTCGCTACTCACTGAGCAAAAATATAACGATAGAAAGTGAAACCGCCCTTTCAACCAACCACCTAAATACCTTCTCTAACCTTGACAATAAAGACAATACAGGTTTGGCACAGCGCACGAAAATCACTCAACTACGTAACATTGGTGACAGTAGTAAAGGTTGGAAGATAGAAAACAAATTAGACGCTGAATACTTACACCAAAATTTTTCGCCAATAGAACAATACCGAAGCGTAGAATTTGATCGCGACTGGAACACGCGCAATAAAGGTTATTTAGGCCAGCAACTTGTCGGGACAATTAGTTCTAAAATCAAACAAAAATCCTATGGATTTATCAATTTATCCGGCCAGCATTTTTCTATTGGGAACGCTTACCAAGGAAATAGAATGTATTCCGACGGACGCTGGAATCAACGAGGTTGGTCGGCGACATGGGACGGCAGTTATTTGACCTCGAAAAACATGGGCGATAATCGATTTTTAAGGCACCGAATAGACCTTAATAAAAAAATTGGGCGCTTAAAAATTGGCTTTAAAGACGACCATGAAAAAAACGTTTTCGTTGGGACCTCACAACAGATTAACTCAACAAGCTATCAATTTTTCGATTATGAAGTTTACTTAGCTAATTCAGATACCGCCTCAGCAGCAGTTAAAATTTACTATCGGGAACGCTTTGATCAGCGAGCCGACAGTAGTGCTTTGCGCAAAGCAGCCGTGGCGAGAACCAATGGAGGAGAAATAACACAAAAAAAATTAAAAAATCAACGTCTTACCCTTATCGGTGGTTATCGCTCTTTAACTATTCGCGACAGTTCCTTAATTAATCAAAGTCCCGAAAACTCATTAATTGGCCGCATAGATTACGAAGCACGGTGGTTTAAAAACGCGCTGAATTGGAGTACGTTTTATGAGGTAGGTTCAGGGCTAGAACAAAAACGAACATTTATTTATATTAAAGTAAACGATGGACAAGGAGTCTACACTTGGGTTGATTACAACAACGACGGCGTAAAAGACCTAAATGAATTTGAAATTGCCCAGTACGTTGACCAAGCTAGTTACATTCGGATTTTCACTCCAAGTAATGAATATGTTAAAACGTACTCCAACGAACTCAACCAAAGTGTTTTTTGGCGACCAGAAAAACTATGGGCAAAGAAGAAAGGAATGCTCGGTTTACTCGCAAAGTTCTCCAACCAAACACGGGTTCGTATTAATCGGAAAACCAGTTTGTTTGATTTAAACACCTTTTTCAACCCTTTTGCAAATGCCATTTCAGACATCAATCTGATTAGTACAAGCGGACTAATTAGAAATACATTGTACTTCAATCGAACCTCAAGTGTAATCAATGCAGAATATATTTATCAAGACAGTGAAAATAAAAGTTTACTTGCATCGGGATTCGACTCCAAAAAAAATGAATACCACGAATTGTTTACCCGTTGGAACGTTGTTCCTACCTTTTCCATAGAAGTGAAAGGGCAAAAAGGAATAAAAAGTGCAGCAGCTGATTACACCACAAGCAGAAACTACGACATTACTTATTCTTCACTTTTTTCAAGTTTTATTTTCCAACCTTCCACAAACTATCGTTTGACACTTGACGGACGGCTAATTGATAAAAAAAACGACTTGGGTTTTGGAGGGGAAACTTGCCTATTAAAAGAAATCGGAAGCAGTTTTAAATACAACCAAACCGAGAAAGGGAGTATTCAAGGCGGAGTAAAAGCCATTTCATTGTCCTACGTAGGAACAGCTAGTTCAGCTGTTGGATTTGAAATGCTCGAGTCCTTGCAACCAGGAATTAATTACACTTGGAATTTTAGTTATCAACGCACCTTATCCAAAAATTTACAGTTAACGATTCAGTATCTTGGCAGGAAATCAGAGGGCGTTAGAACGGTTCATAGTGGAAATATGGAAGTAAGGGCGTATTTTTAGCAAATGAAAAAAATTGAAAATAGAAGCGATATCGAGCAATTAATCACGTTGTTTTACAGCAAGTTAGTCGCCGACGAAGACTTGGCTCCCTTTTTTATTGGTATAGACCTAGACAAACACCTGCCACACATGATTCACTTTTGGTGTTTTGCACTCCTTGACGAACCGGGATACACCACCAATGTCGTCGAAAAACACCTTCATATGCCCTTAAAACCAAAACACTTTGATATATGGCTAAAGCATTTTAACCAGACAGTTGATGCGCTTTTTATCGGTGAAAAAGCAGAGGCCGCTAAACAAAGAGCTGCCCTTATTGGGTGGACTATTCAAAGTAAAGTTGAAAAGTAATTGATCTTATTCGCTAGCCTCGTCCGCTGCTTGCCGAGTGATTCCGCCCTCTCGATCCGCCTAGTCGGACTCGATGAGCTCTTGAATGTGGATCGAGCGGAGTCGAGAGACACGATAGATGAGCTCTTGAAAGTGGATCGAGCGGAGGCGAGAGGCGTCGATAGACCGAGAGAAGCAACCCTACTTCAATCCCATCATTTTCTCAAAGGCATCTTTGATGTGGCGAACCGGCTCAATAACTAAGCGTAACTTGTCATTGTTTTGTACAAGCCGGTATTCTTTGCCTATGCTCATGATTTTGTTGAGTAATAAGGTAAAAGTTTCGGTTTCGTAGAAAGGCGATTGAGGATTTGAAATAAAATACCCTACCAATTTTTCGCTTTTGATAACCAAGCGTTCCATACCTAAGTCCTCTGCCAACCATCGTAATTCGAAGGAGAATAAAAGTTCTTTTACCGCTATTGGCAAAGGACCGAATCGATCCACTAATTGTGTGGAGAATGCTTCTAAAGCTGCTTTGTCTTTTAAATTATCCAAGGCCTGATATAAACTCAAGCGCTCAGTAACATTATTGACATAATCATCTGGAATCCGCACTTCCATATCGCTTTCAAAGATGCAATCCTGGACAAAATTGCCGAAAGTATCGGTATTTCTTTCGTCAAACATTTCCTTGAACTCACTTTCTTTTAATTCTTGCATGGCTTCATTCAAGATCTTTTGATACATTTCAAAGCCGATTTCGGAAATAAACCCGCTTTGTTCGCCCCCTAACATATTTCCAGCACCACGAATATCTAAGTCTTTCATGGCGATATTGAAGCCTGAACCTAGATCAGAAAATTGCACTAATGCTTCTAGTCTTTTCCTGGCTTCGGAAGTTAGCAAACTAAATTTGGGAGCAATCAGGTAACAAAAACCTTTTTTATTCGAACGACCTACCCTTCCACGAAGTTGGTGCAAATCGCTTAAACCAAATTGATTGGCATCATTGATAATGATGGTATTGGCATTTGAAATATCAATGCCGGATTCAATAATCGTGGTGGCAAGAAGCACATCGTATTTACCATCAATAAAGTCCATCATCACCTTCTCCAATTGAGTGCCATCCATTTGTCCGTGGCCAATTGCGATGCGAACTCCTGGACAAAGTCGTTGAATCATCCCAGAAATTTCCTTCATGTTCGAAAGACGGTTATTGACAAAAAACACCTGTCCCCCGCGCGTTACTTCGTAAGCAATAGCGTCTCGTAGAATTTCTTCATTAAAAGATATCACTTCCGTTAGTACAGGCTGCCTATTCGGTGGTGGAGTATTGATTATACTCAAATCGCGGGCGCCCATTAAGGAAAATTGCAAGGTTCTTGGAATCGGTGTCGCCGTTAGCGTAAGGGTATCAACCGTCGTTCGAATGGTTTTTAATTTATCTTTTACTGAAACACCAAATTTTTGTTCTTCATCAATAATCATCAGTCCCAAGTCTTTGAATTTCACTTTTTCAGCAACCAAGGCATGGGTGCCAATGAGAATGTCAATTTGACCACTGGCCAATTTCTTTAATGTTTCGGTGGTGTTTTTTGCCGATTTGAATCGGTTGATAAAATCAATTTTACAGGGAAAATCTTTTAGTCGTTCCTTAAAAGTACGATAATGCTGCATGGACAATATAGTCGTTGGGACTAAAATCGCAACTTGTTTACTATCACATACCGCTTTAAATGCCGCTCGAATAGCCACTTCTGTCTTCCCGAAACCAACATCTCCACAAACCAAACGATCCATCGGCGTATCGGATTCCATGTCTTTCATTACATCCAACGTTGCTTTATTTTGATCCGGGGTATCTTCGTACATAAACGAAGCAATCAATTCATTCTGAAGATAATTATCTGGAGCAAATGCAAAACCGGGTTGCGACTTTCGTTTGGCGTAAAGTTGAATTAAATCAAAGGCCAACTCCTTGATTTTCTTTTTCGTTTTATTTTTTAAGGTCGTCCAAGTTTGGGTTCCTAATTTATTCATTTTAGGAACGGAGCCATCCTTTCCAGTAAACTTAGAAATGCGATGCAACGAATGGATACCAACATACAAAACATCTCCATCTTTATAAAGGAGTCGAATCGCTTCTTGCGGTTTTCCGTTAACATCAATCGTTTCTAATCCCGAAAACTGGCCGACACCATGGTCAATATGCGTCACATAGTCTCCTTTTTGAAGATTGTAAATTTCTTTTAATGTCAAGGCTTGTTTTGCTTGACTAAATCCTTCTTTTAATCGGAAACGATTGTAGCGTTCAAAAATCTGATGATCGGTATAGCAAACTAATTTTAAATTCGGCGCAATAAATCCTTCCTGCAGTGGGAGATCCATTGGTTCAAAAGAAACCCCACCTCCAATATCCTCGAAAATTTGAAAAAGCCGTTCAATTTGTTTGGGCTGATTGGAAAAAATTATATTTTGGAACGTTTCGCTTTGCTTCTGAATTAGATCCGCTGACAACAAATCAAAATTCTTGTTAAAACTCGGCTGAGGAATAAAATTAAAGGCGAATTTATCGGATGGTGGAAAATGATAATCCGGACCAAATTCAAGGATCGGAACCTTCGATACATTTTTCAAAAATTCACTCGGAGATAAAAAAAGTGCTTCTGGCGAAGATTCGGGCCTGCTAATCGTTAGTTTTTTAAAAATGTCCTTTGCTTTTTCGAACTCTTTATGCAGCGCAGACTCAATGCGTTCAAATGAACTTAGCCATACCGTTGAATTTTCACCAATGAATGAAAAGATAGACGCTACGCCATTCTGCGACATTTGACCTTGAATATTGGGTAGGATAGAAAGAAATTTATGACTTGAAAGCGACAATTGATTTGCGGCATCAAAAGTACGAATAGACTCCACCTCATCGCCAAAAAACTCTATACGAAAAGGGAAATCATTGGCATAAGAAAAAACATCGATGATTCCTCCACGAATGGCAAACTGGCCAGGCTCATAAACAAAATCAAGTCGCTCGAATTGGTATTCAATCAGCAATTCATTTATAAAATCGATTGAATATGATTTTCCAACATCAAGTCGGAAGGTGTTTTCAACGAGTATTTTTTGAGAGGGTACCTTTTCGAAAAGCGCTTCAGGATAGGTGATTACCCAAGTATTACTTCCATTAGCGATTCTAGCTAGTACCTCCGATCTTGCAACTACATTGGCATTGTCTGTGTCCTCCAATTGATAAGGAACCCGATACGATGCAGGAAAAAAAAGAATGCGTTTATCTTGAGGATATAGACCTTGTAAATCATTCAAAAAATAAGCTGCTTGTTCTTTATCACCTAAGATAAAAACATGGTGTCCCGGGACTTGATCAGCGACCGATGAAGCGCAAATGCTTTTTGATGAACCCACATTTCCCGACCAATGGACGCGCGCTTCTGCTCGAAACAAGGCTTGCGCAGTTTGTTCGATAGGAAGATGTGATTTAAATAAATCCAGGAATTGTTTCCGTTCCATTGGTGGGCGCAAAATTACCTAATTTAACCAAAGAGGCAATGATACTAGTACTTAAAAGGCATTTATTTATTCACCTCCAAGCAATTCATTGCTTTTTCAACCATGTTTTTTGATCCAACAAAATAGGGAATACGCTGATGCAAAGCGCTAGGAATAATCTCGAGTATTCTTTCTCCGCCTGTAGTTGCCATTCCGCCAGCTTGTTCAGCAATATAGGCCAAGGGATTACATTCGTACAACAAACGCAAGCGCCCTTCAGGATGGGCTTTTACTGCCGGATAGATATATATCCCTCCCTTTATTAAATTGCGGTGAAAGTCTGCAACCAAAGAACCAATGTAACGACCCGAATACGGTGTCCCAAAGTCGTTTTCGTTACTTTGGCAGTAAGCAATATAAGATTTCAACCCTTTGTCGCAGTCGTTAATATTTCCTTCATTCATAGCATAAAGACGTCCATTTTCAGGCATTTTCATCATTGGATGCGACATGAAAAATACATTTGACGTTGGGTTTAAAGTAAAACCATTGACACCAAAACCTGAAGAAAATACAAACATCGTTGAAGGGCCATACAAGATATAACCAGCAGCAACTTGTTTCGTTCCCGGCTGCAAGAAATCCATTAATTCGACTGGTGATTCTGCTTGAGAAATTCTTTTATAAATAGAGAAAATAGTTCCTATGGATACATTTACATCAATGTTACTAGACCCATCCAAGGGATCAAATAAAACAAGGTAAGGCGCTTTTTTTGCTTTTTCCGAGGCAAATTCAACAGAATGCTCATTTTCTTCTGATGCAATTGCGCAAACCGCACCACATTTTTCAAACGAAGCAATAAACATTTTATCGGCAAGTAAATCAAGTTTTTGTTGTGCTTCTCCTTGCACATTATCAGCCCCTTGTGCACCAAGGACGTAGTCAACTAAACCTGCCTGACGCACCTCCAAGGCAACGCTTTTAGCTGCTTCTTCAATACCTTGCAATACCAACAATAATTCTTGATCGATAGAGGCGTCACTAAGAATAAATTGGGAAAATGAAACGGGTTTTATCACTTAAAAACTAGCTTACGATTAATCAAACCAGGCGCCATAAATCGTATTAGACTCGATAGGATTTACGATTAATGTTGGGATAAGTGCATCGTTAGTTATCATGTATTGCTCATAATTTGAGGAGATAACATTTAAAAAACTATTTCTATTTAAATTCATAATAGCAATTAAATCTGCATCTACACTAACGGCATGTTTCACCACTTCTTTGTCGAAACCTGCACTTGGTAAAATAGCGGAGGTCATTTCAATATGCAAATCCTTGAAATATTTTTCAGCGAAAATAATATTTGACTCCAGTTGATACTTTAGATAAGAATCTGTCTCGGCTGGTGTAACTACGTAAACTTTTGAATTAAAATATTTTGCTAGGTTAGCGACTATTGATAACTTTTGCATGGTTTCTTTGTTTAAGTCCATTGGCACCACGATCGCGTCATACCCGGCAGGCTTAACTGCTTTTTCCTGTACTATAATAAACGGAACATTAGAATGAGTTACTACCCTTAGTGCATTACTGCCAACAATATGCTGCCATCCGTGCGCCCCATGTGTTCCCATAAAAATCAGCTCCGCTTGGTGTTCCGAAGCGAAATCACCAATATCTTCGAATATATTTCCAATTCGAATATTAGGCATTATTTCTACGTTTTCAGCAGCGAAATGGCTTATTATTTCATCCAACTTTGCTGCTGCCTCTTTGATTTGGTCCTCATCTGACACCACATGTAAGAGTTGAATTATAGTCCCTGCAATTTTTGCTATGGCGACTGCATGACTTAAAGCGACGTCTCCTGCATTAGTAAAATCGTGAGGTACAATGAAAGTTTTTTGATTCATTTTATTTTTTTATGCAAATTTAAGTTAAAAATAAGCAAAACTTATTTTATTTCTTTGATTATTTTTACGGATAGACCTTGCTTAATTTTATGATAAAAATAATAAAATGAAAATAATAGGAAGAATTTTCAAAATTACGGCTGAGATAAGTCATAAACGAATAATTAAAAAGAACATCGATTACAAAAATCAGTTGCTCGTTCTTCGAAACTTACTTTCTGCAGCAAAGCATACTCAATTTGGTTTTTTTCATAATTTCATTAAAATACTTGCGCGTCCTGATGTAGTTACAGAATACCAAACGCTAGTTCCCATAGCGGACTACGACGAATTCTACAATAAATGGCTACACAAAACAATCGCAGGTCAAAAAGACACAACTTGGAAAGGAAAAATTAAATATTATGCTTTATCTTCTGGAACCACCGGTTCACCTAGTAAGCGTATACCTGTTTCTATTCAGATGATCCGATCTTTTCAAAAAACGACATTGATGCAATTTTCAGTTTTACATGAATTAGCTCTAGACGACTCTTTTTTTGATGCCAACATGCTCGCTTTTGGAGGGACAACCAAACTAGTTAGAACAGGCAAACATATTGAAGGTGATTTGAGTGGTATTTTAAAAAAACATGCTTCCGTACTTATTAAGCCATTTACAAAACCGGGTGCAAAAATAGCAGCTATAAAAGATTGGAATGAAAAGATAGATGCGATTGTTGAAAAAGCCCCGCAATGGAATATTGGATTGATCGCCGGCATTCCAAGTTGGTGCCTGATTCTTCTTGAAAGAATTATTTCCCATTACCAACTGAAAGATATTCATGACATTTGGCCAAACTTTCAAGTGTATGTACACGGCGGTGTTTACATGGCCCCCTACGAAGACCGCTTCAAAAAAATATGTGGAAAAAAAGTATTTCTTTTAGATACTTACTTAGCAAGTGAAGGGTACTTTGCTTACCAAACAGATAGTAAAAAACCGAGCATGAAGCTCCTTTTAAACAGTAACATTTTCTATGAATTCGTTCCTTTCAACTCGAACTATTTTAATGAAGAGGGCGAACTCATTTCAAAGCATAACGCCATAACGATAAGCGAAGTAAAGCTGGGCATTGACTACGCATTGGTTATCACTTCAAACGCTGGGCTTTGGCGTTATTTACTGGGGGATTTGGTGCGATTCACGAATATTTCCGAAAAAGAAATTATCATTACAGGAAGGATAAAGCAGTTCTTAAGTCTTTGTGGAGAGCATCTATCGCTAGATAATATCTATTCAGCGCTTAAAAACATTAAGAAGAAAGGGTTAATGGAAGAGGCTGAATTTACCATCTCTGTGGATTTAACAAAACAATACCATCACTTTTTCATCGAATCCAATAAGCCACATCCTGACGCGAATCAGCTCATTAATTTAATCGACGCCGAACTTTGCAAAATTAATGACGATTATAAATCAGCCCGGAAATACACTCTAAAAAACCCACAAATAACCATTATACCAGAGGGAACAATCTACCAATTTATGGCATATCGGGGAAAATTAGGTGGCCAAAACAAAATGCCTTGTATCTTAAATGAAGAACAGAAACACGATTGGTTAGCTTTTTTGAAAGAAAAAGAATTATAGTTTTCTCCCTGAAAAAAACGATTTTTTGGTTGCTGTAAAACTAAATGTAAACTCTAAAGAACTTCGATATGCCCTTGAAAGTTTGCTTAATTCTTGGTCGTAAGAAACACCCATTTGGAAGTAACCCAAGTCTAAAAAGCAAGCAGGTATGAGTGCACCGGAAGACCTAACATAAAACCCGACGCCTAGTTTTTTCTCATTTCTTAAAGCAGTAGATTTTGATTCACGTTTGAGTTTAACCTGGTAAAAAGAACCATAGAGTCCTTCGTAATGAGGCCCCTGAAAAAATTGCGCTACTTTCAGCTCAATACCCGCAACCGTATTAATTCCTAATTTAGACGATACATATAAACCATATTTTGCATTGAGTCTATCTAGCGTTAAAGCATTGTAACGCAATTTGGGTTGATTAATGTGTTGAATAAAGAAGCCGCTGGAAAACACCAATTCTTTCCCCCCACTGCTGGAATTACTCTTTTTATCAAAAATATAATGAATTCCTAAACCTGCATCAACATAACTAAATGATGCCAACTGGTTCGGTTCATCAATAGGAATACTGGGATCAAATCCGCTTCCATTCCATTGAGAATAAAAGGATAAATTAGAAAAATCAGCCGATCGATTGTTAAAGGATGTTTGAATTCCTGCGGATAAACGGTGTGATTTTGAAAGGGGTAGATTACCACTTAATGAGATACCACCTGCAGTCATTCCGAATTTGGAGTCGCCGCCCACATCGTTTAGGAATAAGATCCCTAACCCAACAAACGGATCGTTTTTTCTTGCTGTTTTACCAAAGGTAAGTTCGGCAGAAGCCATGGTGGTAGTAAATTGTGTGCCGGCACCGATCCATTGGTTTCTATTTTGAATACTAAGCCGTTCGAAGCCTTCAAAATTTCCGACAGTAGCGGGATTTAGTACCATCAAAACTTTGTCAAATTGGGAAAAATGGTAATCTTGAGCAACAAGATGACTGCTTATTATTGTAAATAAAAATCCTAAAAAGAACTTGGGCATCTTAACGAATTAGCGTGATATTTCCAGAAAGGGTTTCTTTCTTACCATCCATATAAATAACATCAATTATATACGCATAAACGCCCGCATTGCAATTTGATCCTTTATAAGTTCCGTCCCAAACGAAATTTCTAGCACTGGATTGATACATCGAATTACCCCATCGATCATACACATTGAATGTAAATGACGCAATGTCATACCCAACAATGATAGAATAGCCATTATTTGCCTCATTTCCAATGCCATTGGGGGAGAATGCTGTAGGAATATGAATACCTGTTGCACACTTAGGGGAGGTGTCGTCTGGATCGCAGGGATCTAATGGGTCAGAACCATTGGTAACTTCTTGTCCATCACTATACCCATCGCCATCTGAATCTGGATTGGTAGGATCGGTTCCTAAAACGCCTTCATAAGCATCGGTTAAACCATCAGCGTCTGTATCTATTTGGCAAAGCGGTAAGGAATCGTCTGGATCGCAAGGGTCTAAAGGGTTTGACCCATTTGCTACTTCAGCGCCATCCGATATACCGTCTCCATCAGTATCAGGGTTAGACGGATTTGTTCCTTCTGCTGTCTCTTGGCTATAGGTTAATCCATCACCATCAGAATCACAGTTTGGTGATGTAAGATTTGGAATACAGGGGTCATTATTCGCTGGGTCAGTTTCATCGTTGACCCCGTCGCCATCTGTATCGGCAACAGAAGAATCTAAGGCATCAATAATTCCATCGCCATCCGTATCCAAAGGCGTCAAAGGATTAGCCCCTATTTCTGCACAATCGTTTTCACCATCGCCGTCAGTGTCGGGATTATTAGGATTTGTACCTGCTGCAATTTCATCCACATTCAAACAACCATCGCCATCCAAATCAGGATTATCCGCTACAAATACAGCCACGATAGTTTCGGGGCCAGTAATGTTCACGCCATTTGTGTCTTGTGCGATTGGAAAAAGAAGAGGCCCTGTAACATAAGTCCAATTACTAAATATATACCCCGGATTAGCCTGAGCAATAATATTGGTGTTTATTCCTCCAAAATACGTAGTAGACCACGGATAAGCCTGTGGCCAAATCGAGTTAACTTTAATTTTTCCTGCGTTTACAGGCGTAACGTTAAAAGTGGCTGGAAAAGGTCCACTTAATTGATAACAATCAATTAATCCTTGCGCCAATGCAAGACATCGTGCATTGATAAAATCTCGCAATGTTTGTACATTTGCCTGCCATCCGGCGTATGTCCCACCCCATTTGGCACAATGTGCCGTCATTTCAGGGGCGATTTCATTGACCATACTATCGAGAAGCATAATCATGGTATCGCAAGAAAAATTGGTGTTTATCAAATCAATGTAACGTGTAATATAATATTGTTCTACTGCTGGATTTTCGAGAATAAGCTTTTGAAGTATGTCGGTGTGTCCTTGGCCTCCGGGATTCGGCAAGTTTTCGGCATTACATGGGTCTGCATTGGCGCTTGGATCTGGAATTCCCGTATAATTGATATAGTGACCAAAAGTAGCATCCATATCCCAAAGCGAATAACGCCACTTTTTCTTATCGCCAGTTGTATCGAGTCCTCTCCACCAAGAGGTATTCCAATTCAGCCAATCTTGATTAACAACATAGGAGTTTATCATAAAATAATCACAAAGCGATTCCCAATTCAGTAAACTATCGACATAATTAAAATTGCTTGGGTTAGCCATGCTGTTAGTAGCAATATAATTTTTTAGGTTGTTCCAATCCGGCAGGGCATTAGGCGCACCATAGTCTTCCCATGTGCCTCCCCAAGTTTTTAAATAGTATAAGTTGAATTTATCTTGATTATAGTAAAAGTCAGTATAATCAGCATCGTCTACTTTTTCCCTTAATTCATAAACGCCCCAATACTGTCCATTCAGATAGATCACACAGGGTCTCCACGTTCGCTCATCTAATTTCATGTCAGCTTTAATAGATAGTTCATGAATAAAAGCATCACGAATATGCGCCCCATTTTCAAATGGATAATTATCACTTGCGGCAGGCTTTAAGATTAAACGTTGGAAATTATCTCTTGCTTTTTCCGGAAAAATAACATGTTCTAAATCTCCATTATAACCAAATTCATCTCTCAAAATAAAGTCAAATCCTCTTTGAGGATAACCCCAAGAATCATTCCCATGCTCATTAAAATCTCCTTGTCCCTCATCAATAAAAACGCCGTTTTCCTCAAACAATTCGAAGGAGCCAACAGGGGTAATTTGCGATCCTTGGAGCAAGGTATATACGCCTTGACCAGAAACAGAAACAACTGGTATGGAATGGTTCACATTTATAAAATAAGTGTTTGTCGCGGTGAAAGAAGGTAAATTGCTACTAAATGCCGCGGCTCTTATCACTTTTGTGGTTGCTATTGGTATCGGCGCTGAATAAATTGGAGAAGTAACGACAGGGTCAGAGCCATCTAGGGTATACCGAATGGTCGCGCTAGGGTCAGGACAGGTAATCGTAATAGACTGTGCCGCGGGATAAAACCCTGCTTGCAAATTAAAAACAGGTGTTGGCGTGTAGAAATTAACTGCACCGCTATTATTCGCGTTGGGCGTAGGAGTCGTAAACAAACTAAATGTTGCCGCGCCATTGGTCGTTCGACCGACAGAATGATTGGATTTTGTCATGTGAACAATTTTGAATGAGTCCACCACCACCAAGGAGGGATTAGTTAAAATAATCCAATCTCCTTCCGTCTGAGAAAGGTTAAAGTTGGGATGATACTCATTTCCATTTACTAAGTTTCTTTTGGAACAAAATACCATTTTAAAGCCATTTGCAGAAATAGAACCACTTGGAATAAGCCATTTGGTAAGGTTCATTGCCTTATCGGACAAATACCAACCCGTTAAATTAATAGGCCCCGCGGTTGTATTTAACAACTCTATCCAATCTTCACTTTCGCCATAAGCGTCCGTTGGCCCAGCCAAATTAGAACAAGAATACTCATTTATCTTTACTTGGCTGTAAATGAAATTTAACGCAAATAAAAACAAAATGGTAAAGGAAACTTTAATCATGTGTATAAAATTAAAAGTAAAATACCAATAAATAAATTTTAACCTTTTTGAAAAAAAATAAACATTTTAAAGTTGTATGTTTGCCAGTGTAAATATAAACATTATGAAATTGTTAACGAAATTTTTTGGAGGATTATTAATCATACTAATTTGTGCAGGTTGTGTTAAATCAGCTGGCTTAGGAGGTAGAGCAAAAATTAAAGGGAAACTAACGGGAAGCTTTTATTACGATGATCAATTACTTATGGCAAATGGTAGCGGTATTCTCAATGATGAGGATGTATACATTGTTTATGGCACTGACGACACCTATTTTGACGATGATATTAAAACAAGCTATGACGGTAGTTTTGAATTTAATTATTTACGTCCAGGTACCTACACGGTATTTTTCTATGAAAACTGTTTTCCATGTGCCGGATTACAATCACCTAAATTAATGACCGTTGAAATAACTGAAAAAGATGCTGTGATTGACCTTGGAACTATTAATCTAAAGAAAAAAATATAATTGCGACGATTTTTTCTCTTCATTTTAACCTTGCTGTTTTTTAATTCTTGTGTGTTTGGACAAGGGAGCACCTTCCAATTGTGGACACAAAAGGGAATTAAATTAGTCATTAGCAAGCGCTTTTCATTAGGAGGAGATTGGACCAATCGAATTGGCGAAAATGGTTTTGAAACCATTTTTCCTCAGGTAAATGTAAAGTATAAAGTGGCCAACTGGTTTAAACCATCAGTAGACTTTCGTTACATTATTGATAAGTCATTGAGTGGTAATTATTATGGTAGTGGTCGCATTAATTTTAACGCCCAATTTAATTACGAAAAAAAACGTTTTATTGCAGGACTTCGACTACGTTATCAATATGGATTTGATCGTATGAATGCTGATTATGATTCGGACTTTGATGTAGCGTATCGCATCAAGCCTCAATTTTCATATGACATCAATAATTGTGTTTTCTCCCCCGTGTTAAATTTTGAATTTTTTTATGACCCCGCCTACTCAGCGTTAGGTCGACGCTTTAATAAAATACGGTATTTTGTTGGAACAAACCTGGATTTTTCTGGGCCACACGCTTTTGAATTTGGTTACCAATACGATCAAAAAATTAATCTGCCGGGGCCTATTAATAGACATGTAATAAGCTTGAGCTACACCTACACCGTGAAGAAAAAAAAAATAAAGAAAAACACAGAACAGCAGAGGAATTCAAAAACGCTTTGATTCAATTGTCGTAATTATTTTCTTCCAATCTAGTTAAAATAGTAGCCAGATTTGCTTGTTTCTTTTTCTCTCGATTATCGATGGCGGACTTTGTGAAATACCTATGTTTATTAAAGAATATAACTTGCATTTCATCCCAGATTCGGTCACTATTGATTTTTTTCATCGTTTTTAGTTCGGCCTTTAAATTATCAGAAATCCTATCAAAATCGGCCCTTCCTAAGTAATCTAAATCTGCATCACAAATAATTTCCTGAATATGATTCAAGGGCTTGTGTGGGATTTCAGTAACATGTATTAATTCCACTATACTTTTGATGTGTTGTGGACTGTATCCATATTTTGGTAGCATCTCTGCGGCCATTTTAGCACCAATTTCCTCGTTCTTTTCATATTGCTTCAAAAAACCAGCGTCGTGAAACAACGCCGCTGTTTTTAGCAAAAATAAATTCTCATCTGTGATTCCTTCTTGAAAAGCAATCCGTTCAACCGATTTTACCACATCTTTTGTGTGTTCTACGGAATGGTAAAGCAAATCAGGATTCAGGCCTTGCGTTAATTTTTTTATTAGTTCATGTTCTACCTTGTAATATTTAATGTGACTGAATAAATGGAGTTGTACAATTTGGTAGAAGCGATCGTTTGGCTCAAGACCTTTACCTTCCAAGGACAATTCTGCCTTAATAGCCAATACAGCATACATATTGACCATTGTCTTCGTTTTAGTCAGGGCCTTGCCCATGTATTCGCACTCAAAATAAGGCTCGATAAAATTAAATGTCGATGCTGAGACGGTTACCTTTTCTGGTGCGCTTAACATTTCCATTCGCTGCGCCTGATTAACAGTTGGTCCCCATACATCATAGGCAATTTTCAATTTGCCAATAACACCCGTGGTTACCGGTCCAGAATTAATTCCGATTCTTATTTGCCAATAATCCTTTCCATTTGCAATTGCCTCAAATTTTAACCGATTCATATAATCTTGCATTTGAAGCGCAGCAATGCACGTGTCGAGGGGATGGGTAGAGTTTTTATCCGGAATGCCCCCTGCCACCATGTAGGCATCGCCAATTGTTTTTATTTTTTCGAGATTATTGGCTGCAGCAATGTCATCAAATTTCCGAAAGATCACATCGAGCTTGGCGACTAGTCGGCTTGGCGACATCGACTCTGAGATTTTCGTAAAACCCACCACGTCGGTGAACATAACAGAAACAAACTCATACGCTTTTGCCTGTACTTTTCCGTTCATGTTGAGTTCTTTAATGACTTGAGCGGGCAAGGCATTTTTTAACCATTTCTCGGCAATCTCTTTTTCTTTAAAAATTAACTGTTGTTGTTCTATAACTTTATCTTTTTCCTCCTTTATTCGCGAATTCTGTTCTTCTATTTGGGACTTTTGATTGCGAATTTCCCTTGTTCTTTCCGCAATTTTCATTTCTAACTTTACCTGATCGCGTCGAGTTTGGTTTATTCTGTTTCGAATAATCAACGAAACCGACACAAATACAAGAAAACACATTAAGAACCAAAATATAAATGTGGCCCAATAAGGAGGTTCGATTACAAATACAAGTTTTGCAGGTACCTTACTCCAGGATCCGTCACCTATTTTTGCATAAATACGCAGGGTATATTTACCAAACGATAGGGAATTAAAATTTATCGAGTTGGAAAGTGAAAACGTTTTTGTGTCAGTTTGTTCGCCATCCAAAATGTATTTATAGATGATTAATTCTGGGGCATACAAATTGGAAGGTTGGAAAAATACCGTTAGACTTCGCTGTCTGTAATCCAACGAAACAATCCCTTCTTTTAGCTTAGCTAAGTAATAGGCATTAATTTTTCTTGCTTTGGGATTTTGCTTATTCGAATCAATTGAAAGTCCGGTAATAATTACATTAGAAAGTTGTTTAGAACTAATTATATTCTCAGGAATAAAATAGTTGCATCCGTTAATTCCACCAAAAAAAATTATGCCCCTAAGGGACATAAAATGCGCATTTGAATTAAATTCGTTACAAATCAACCCATTTAACTCGTCGTACCTTTTAATTTTACCAGACAAGCGATTGTACTTAGCAATGCCACGATTAGTACTCATCCATAAATTAGAACGATTATCCTTAATGATACCATAGACCACATTATTTGGCAATCCTTTTCGTTTATCGATTAATTCGCCTTTTAAGGTCGAGGTATTAAATTTCAATACGCCAGATCCTAAGGTTCCCATAAAATACTCCTCTGGTCCTGTTTGGCAAATACTTGTAATAATGTCTCTTGAAAATTCAGCAATTTTATAGTTTAAAGGATAGGGTTTGATTACCATTAAATTCGGGTCAAAAACACTGAGCCCTCCGCTACTAGTCGCAAAATAGATGACTCCTTGTTGATTCCTAAAAATGGTTCGACATATACCCTCTTTTATTGTTGCGAAAGGATTTTCGAAATCATGTATGAAACGGCGTGTTTTTCCGGTATTTTCATTCCACAAAACAACGCCTGAATTGGTAGCTAAAAAATAATCGTTTTTGCCATAAGATAAGATGGAGTATACTCGTTGATGTAAATTATCTTGTGGGTTTACTTTAAGGTTAATTTTCTGAAATTTCGCCCCTTTGACCTTTGGGTTTAAACGGTAAAAGCCATCATAGCAACCAAGTAATAACGTCTCATCGGGTAACGTAGCTATACAGAGAACAGACGCACTTCCGTCATTCACAACTTGACCCTGTTTGTAAACGTGTTCTACCAATCCGTTCTTAGGATTGTATATTGAAATTCCGGAGTCTGTACCTAAGTAAATACGGTCCCCATTCTTACTTTCCCCGATACTCCAAACATTTTGACTTGGCAGCCCCGTATTTAAGTTGGCGCCAGGACTTATGGCAAAAAAACCTCGGTCGTTTGGATTAAAACTAGATAGGCCTCTTTCTGTGCCCACCCATCCAACTCCGGATCTATCAATTAATAAACACGAAGCGTTATTATTTAACAGCGCATTTTTCTTAAAAACATCGTCGTTACAACGAATTATCTGGCCGTCCTGCTTTACTTGCACTAATCCGAAACCACTTGTGGCAAAAACCCAGGAATTATTAACGTTTTGAATTCCAACAATTGCACTACAAACGCGCAAACTTAGAGCGTTAAATACTTTTGTTATGGCTTTTGTTTTTAATGAAATAGAAAATAAACCTTGAGAGGAGGAAAAAATCACATTTTTATTATCCTGCGTGTAAGAGGATAGCAATAGTAAGGGTTGGTTATTTTGAATAGGAATCTTAAGCTTAATTTTTGTGCGCTGATCAACATCGATTAAAAAAACGTCTTTATTGGTTGCCATTAGCAGTTTTCCAGCAGATGCATTAGCCAAAAAAAACACCTCTTTGTCGGGAATAAAAGTGGGCACCTCAACAAACTTATTTGTCGCGATATTAAAACATAATAGCTGTTTGCTTTGGGTTCTCACCCACAGGAAGTTGTTACCATCATACACCAAACTTTCCACTGCCAGCAACTTTTTGTTGCTTTGAAAAGTTGTAGAGAACTTATCTAATCTGGAATCAAAATGCAGTAGGCCATTGGTTGTACCAAACCATAAATCACCATTAACGGTCTTTGCAGAAGAAGTAATGTATGCGCTGTAGATACCGGGTGTATTTTCACGACTGTAAACACGGAATTCCCTTCCATCGAAATGATTTAATCCTTCTTGGGTTCCCACCCAAATACCGTGGTAATTGTCCTCCACGATAGTAGTCACGGCACTTTGTGACAACCCATTATTAATGGTATAATTGATAAATCTTAAATCAGACTGAGCTGTTAAATTAAACGATAAAAGACACAGAAAACAGAGTGAGAATTTTACCCTTTTCAACATTTAGCTTCCCATTGGCTGAGAGGACGACGGCTTCTCTTTTGAAGCGCCTTCTAAATCCCTATCGAATAAATACATTCCACCTTGATCATTTCCAATCAAGCGTAATTTATCAAGCATGGTACGCGCCAATGCCTCTTCCTCTAGTTGTTCTGAAACGTACCATTGCACAAAATTATGGGTAGTATAATCTTTTTCTTGAAGACAAACATCCACCAGTTCGTTGATGCTTTCGGTAACACGTATTTCGTGACTAAGCAGCGATTCAAAAACATTTTTTAAGTCATTAAATTCTTTGGGGGGAATAGTCACTGCTGCTATTTCGGCTCGTCCACCGCGTTCATTAACAAACTTTATTAATTTAAGCATGTGAAATCGTTCCTCATCTGAGTGGGCGTACATGAACTTTGCCGTTCCGTTAAGGCCGTTTGCTTCAGACCAAGAGGCCATAGCAAGATAATATTGTGAAGAAGATGCTTCTTTTTGTATTTGATCGTTAAGGGCTTTTTCTACGCGAGGATTCATATGACTGTTTTTTTTACAAAATTAGCGAATCTAACTGACAAAAAAGTGGCCAATAAAAAAGAAAAAGCGGTGGTGTTTACTTGAATTAGAGATTTAACTTCCTAATTACCAAAACTGAAAAGCTATTACTAATGTTCCAATGAAACCAACAATTCCACCAAAATAGGATACAGTCGCAGCCAAAACTTTCTTATTAGCAGCTGTTTTTTGGTATCCTTTTTTGTATTCAGGATTTGAAATTAACAAATCATTATTTGGATTCATGATGTTTTCTAGTTTCGTCGGTTTAATATACGCAATCAACGTTCCGGCCAGGATAGGGGCAACAAATATGGTTCCTGCACCCATTATAATTTCTGAAACGATTACTACCGGCTTTACTTTGTAAAATACCTTGGCGTCACTAGCTCCCAAATTTTCATAATTGCTAGCGCTCATTCCACTCTGCTGGCTTGCAATTTCGTTTGTTCCATCGTGTAACTTGATAAGAAGTAAATCACTTTTCAAAAGAACCGAAGAGCCTAAGATTTTATCCCGAAAAGTAAAATAAGTAAGCGTTGACTGATCAATCTCCAATACTTTGCAAGTAATGATTAATCCTGATTTTGTAATGAGCGTATCGCTCGAATATAATTGCTCTGTTTTACCGCTTTCATATTTAATAAAAATAATATTATCGCGAGGAACAATTATTTGATCTTTAATGCTTGTATCGAGGGAAGCATAGGCAATGATATTACTGTCTACTTCCGTTATTTTTACTGAAAAAATAAAACCTTTACTGTTTACTAGTGTGTCTTGTGAAAAACAAATAAGAGAAGAATATCCTAAAAAAAATAAAATCAATATTATTTTCATAATTAAGCGAATTAACCTTTTCTAGAATTGAAACCAATGACTAAACTCATGCGAAAACCCGACTTCGACTCAACCCCTGGTATTGTAATAGAACCTCCGGTAATAGGATCATATTCCTGCGATGGCGCTGTCGTTTTGGTTATGTTGGGTGAGAAAACAAAATTAATAGGGAAGGTTACTTTTCCCAATTTAAATGATGCCCCTGCAGCCAAAACCAAACCAACCCCCGAAAGAGATAAGTTAGGTCCCACCCCAAGCTCTACACCTGAACGGGTACGAAAACCAAGAATTGTAGAAACACTCGGTAAAAATAATCCTTGCTCAAGCCCTCCAATTAAAGGAACGAATTCTACTAAACCACATGAACCATCGTCTAAGGTAAAAATACGTGTTTCAAACTGCCAACCAAACTGGGAAATCCAAGGCGTGATGTCCCCTCTATTAAACGCTTCAGCTATTCTTTCTCTCGACGTACCTTCTCCTAAATAAGTCATTCCAACCCTTGGGCCACCGTAACGCTTAGACGGTGCTAACAATTCGTCTTCAATATTATCCTCTTTTTTAATTTGAATCTTTGGGGCTGCCCCAAACGTTTCTGTTGTTCCGTTACTGTAAGTAAGCATTTGAACATCTGACAAATTCATAGAGTAAATAGGCCCATCATTGGACTTTTTGAACTTGATAACCGTTTGGCTAACTTCCGCAACGAAAACAGTCATTTTTGTTCCGTTTTTTAAGGTCATTACATCTTGCGCAACGGCGCAAAACAGGGTAAATAGGGTAAGGCAAATTGTAAGTAGTAGTTTCATGGTTTTTGTTTTAAATTATAACAAATGTAACCATTCCTAAGCTACCTAAAAACTGAATTAACCAAGTGATTAAAAATCATTTGCGAATTTCGCAACTAGCTATTAAATTCTATCTAAACTCTTTTATGGTGGCAAGCACAAAAACTTGTTTGCTAAAAACAGCGGTGAGAGTTATACAAATACTTCAATTGGCTTGTTGTTTTTCATATTGGCGAGAAAGCATTTTGAAAAATAGAAAACTAGCATAGTTAGAAAGGCAATAAAATAGCTTCCCTGTTATCCCTGGGGTCTTCCTTTTTTGGCGTTTTCTTAATACTTTTTCAATACAAAATCCAGCCTCTTCTTTTGTAAAGGTGATGAGTTTATTTCGAGGGGGAACTTTTTCTTTGTGGCCAGTTTGGTTTAATGTGTATTTCTCGTCGTCATTTTCTACGAAACCAAAATAAACAATACCTATGTGAACCCCTTGTCTTTTTAACTCAATATTAAGGCTTTCACTTACTGCTCTTAGCGCCATTTTTGAGACTGAATAAGGTAGATAGCCTGGTAATCCAACGAAGGCCGCTAAAGATGAAACAAATAAAATACTGCCTTTAGATTGAACAATATGCGGGAGGGCGAGATGGGTGAGTTGTAAAACAGCCATTAAATTAGTTTGAATAACTTGATTTACTACGCTGATTCTCGTTTCTAAAAAAGCCCCTTTATTTGAAATTCCAGCGTTGTTAATCAATACATCTAAGGAGCCAAAGCGTTCTATAGCAGTCGAAACCAACTGTTCTGCCGTTTCCATTTGCTCAATGGCACCGCTAACGTAAAAGGCCTTACCCTTGGCTATTTGATCTTTGAAATAATCGTCTAAAGCATCTTCCGTACCGCGGCCATGTAAAATAACATTCCCCCCACTTTGTAATGCCTGATAGGCCAACACTTTACCCAAGCCTCTCGAAGAGCCTGTGACTATAACGGTTTTATTGAGATAAAAACTAGTTGGCATGATAAAAAGTTACGATTTGGACACTTAATATTTATATGCAAATGTATCAAACCGTGTAAATTGAGAAAACTGATTTTAGTAATTAACAAAATGTTGTTTGCGAATAATGCAACTAACTATTAAATTCTATTTCAGCTTCTATCTTCTTTCTGAAATTTAAAATGGTTCTATCAAAATCGGAGAAGAATCGATTTCGTTCTTTTTCATTAACAACGCTTATCAAACTAGAATTCGCAATTTGCTTATCCAATACTTGCTTGGTATCTGATACATATTGCTTGTCATTGGTATGTAAGTAATTCATGACATTGTGTGTAAGAAAGAGCCCATTGTTCTGTTTGCTTTCAAAATAGAAAGCCGCATCCGTATTAATTGTTTCATTTAGGAACATATCGAATTGATTTCCTTGCGCTGGTGCTTGAGTACCATAAATAAATTTCTTGCCGCATATTGCTTGGGCTTTTAAATGGGACGAAAACAGAAGCGCTCTGTCGCATAAAAAGAGGGCATAGCTTGGGTCTTCGAACATGTTAGAATTAAAATAATATAAAATTTGGCGCAGGAAACCCCGCATTAATTCTGGATCATAAATTTCAATGGAAGGAATCGTATTATAAATTGAAATAATCTTCTTGCCCAAATCAAATGCCTTTTCGGGAACTTTCTCATGACGAAAAGGCATGTTTTGATATTCAGGAATTTGTAAATATGTTTTCGCCCAAAAGAAAAGTTTAAACCGTAACAATTGAGGTATATTAATCAATTGTAAAAAGGGCATATTATTGATTGTTAGTATAATTTTAGGATCATCTAGTGCCTTTAATCTATTAAAGGCACTTAAAATTCCCTCTAAATACGATTCTAAACTAAAATCATATTCATTTAGCGGATTATATGTAAATAAAGCAACACCTTTCTTTTGATTAATTAAGGCGTCAAATGAGATTTTATAGACCGTACACAACTTTTTTACCTCATCAATCGTTAGGGCCGTTTCATTTCTTAATCTTCGATATGCAGCATCATGACTCACGCTCAGTACATCGCTCAGTGCAAAACTTATCGTTTCACCAGGGCTTAGTTTGAGTTTTACTGCTTGTAATAATTCTTCCTGAATTTTAGGCGACATAAAAATAAAAGTTAAAGCGTAAGTCCATTCATTAGTAAAAAATCTAATTATTTATTCCTCATTAATATAACTTCTATAAACGCGCTGTGAAATCCCCGTCATGAGCTCATAAGGGATTGTTTCCATTGAGGTTGATAATGCCTCGATACTTTGGTTTTGTCCAATAATTTCAACCTCATCTCCTGCTTTTACGGAAATGTGACTTACCTCCACCATAATCATATCCATACAAACATTTCCTACCGTTGGGCAAAATGCACCTTGAATGAAAACACCCCCTTTGCCATTGCTTAAAATTCTTCTAAACCCGTCGCCGTAGCCAAGTGGAATGATGGCGATCGTTATTTTTTTGGGGGCTAAAAAAGACCGATTGTAGCCTATACTTTCGCCTTTCTCTACTGTTTTTAATTGTGAAACTGTGCTTTTCCAAGCAATGACAGGCCTTAAATTTTTCCGCCAAATCTCATTCGAACTGATTCCGAATGCTCCGATGCCTATACGAACCATAGTCGTTTGGTCTGAAGAAAAATTAATTATTCCCTCCGAATTTAATATGTGGCGAAGGAATGGTGTCGGAACCATTTTTTGGACCTGGTTACAAAGCTGGGTGAAGGTTTCAACTTGACGTAAGGTGAATGAAGGATCTTTTCGATTATCCGATTCAGCTAAATGAGAATAAACGCTTTTAATCAAAATTTCAGGTTGGGAACGAATTACGTCAATCAATTTTCGAGTTTCTTTGGATGAAAACCCGAGTCTATTCATACCCGTATCGAATTTTAAGTGTATTGGAAATCCCTCTATCGTTTGAGCAATAAGATGATGAAGTAAGGCTTCAAGTTGTTCGAAAGAATAGATTGAAGGTTCTAATTTATATTGTATGCAATCGTCGAATGCCTCTTCCTCTGCGTTCATAACCAAAATTGGTAATAACACACCCGCTTTTCGCAGTTCAACACCCTCATCAGCATAAGCAACTCCAAGATAATCAATCCCCATTTTCTCAATAAATTGAGCTGTTTTAATGAGGCCGCTTCCATAGGCCTGGGCCTTAACCATTACCAGCAACTTTGTGTTTTTATTAACTGCCTCCTTGTACTGCAACAAATTGTGCCTTAAGGCCGATAAATTTATTTCAATTTGCGTTTTATGTTTTTTTAGCTTTAGCTGCATAGCCCATTTTTGCATGTTTGCTTTTCGCGTTCCTTTTAACAGAATAACGGCATTTTCAAAAATAAACGAGGGATAATCATTTAAGTATACTACTTGGATTTCATCTAATCGAAATGGTGTGGTGATTGCATAAATTTTTTCTAAAAGCACCGGGTTCTTTTCATGTAACCCGATAATTAAAACCCTAGTTCGTTCGTTTGCCAACGAGGTCTGAAATTCTAACGAATGGCTTAGTGCATCTAAATCCAAATTATAGGTGTCGTTAATGACCGTATTGTTGTTAATTCCCTCATAGGTTTCTAAGCGCATGGCCAACCGTGGGAGCGTGGAGACGGCAGACTTCAGTCTATCCTCTCCCACATCAAAAAACTTTGCCACGGCAATGGCAATTGCGGCTGAAGCCCTGCTTGCACTGTCGTTGAAAGGAATTAAGGAAAGTTCAACTGCCGCTTTACTTACTAAGTCTTTTTTGTCAAGAAAAGCGAATTTCTCGGTGGCTATAGTTGGGCCTAAAAAAACTTTTTTTGCACGACTAGCCAATTTTATTTTTTCTTGGCACAAGTGATTGATATCCGTAAAATTATGTAAATGAGCCGTGCCAATACTGGTTAACAAAACTATTTCGGGGGATATGATTTTTTCAAGCACCTCCATTTCACCTGGATGAGAAATTCCTACTTCTATAATAGCAATATCACAATCCTCGGTTAATTCAAGAAGGGACAAGGCTACTCCAAGCTGAGAATTATAACTTTTAGGACTTCGAATTATTCGAAATTGAGTTGACAATAAATGATAAAGCCATTCTTTTGTAGTTGTCTTACCAACGCTGCCTGTTACAGCAATAATTGGAAAGTGAAATTGCTCACGATGGTATTTTGCAATTGCTTGTAATGCAATTAAGGTGTCTTGCACAACGAGGAAGCAAGCGTGGTTAAAAGTTAATGATTGTTTTTTTGTAACAATAAAAACCCGTACCCCTTTCGAGTAGGCAGCACTTATAAAATCATGTCCATCTTTAAACTCACCGGGCAAAGCAAAATAAACAAGCTGATGTCCGGAAACAATCTTCCTGGAATCAATAACAACTCCATTGATGATTTCATTTTGCGGCGTTTCCCCATAAAATTGAGCTCCAACTAGCTGAATTAGTTTCGGTAAGTTAATTTCTAATTTCAAGTGCTTAGTTTATTGTAACACGATCGACAAAGCGGTTGATACTTCTCCACTGCACCAACTAATACTTGAGTAGATTCACTCGCAGTGCGTTGAGAAAACTGCGCTAAATTACCACAAGAAAGACAAATGGCATGCACTTTTGTAACATATTCCGCAATGGCTAAAAGATTCGGCATTGGGCCAAAAGGCTTACCTGTATAATCCATATCTAGCCCCGCAATAATGACCCTAGCTCCTTTCGACGCCAGCACATGGCAAACATTTATAATTCCCTTGTCAAAAAATTGAGCTTCGTCAATTGCCACCACCTTCTCATTATTCCAAATTCGTAATATTTCGGCAGATGTATTAATAAGCACCGCTTCAACGGCATTCCCTTGATGACTTACCACGTTATTTTCACTGTATCGATTATCAATCGCAGGTTTGAATAAAACCAAACTTTGATTAGCAAATTGTGTTCGTTTAATTCGTCTGATAAGTTCTTCTGTCTTACCGGAAAACATAGACCCACAAATTACTTCAATCCATCCTTGCTGCTTACTTTCTCCTGGAAATTGTTCTAAAAACATTTTTGTTTATTTTAAACGCTAATAATACGAATTTTTTCTCAAAATAATCAAACTGATTGCAATAGGTTTTCTAATTTTGACAAGCCACTAAGGAAACTTTTGAACGAAAGAATAAGTGTAAGAAACCAATCTCTAAAATGTCATTTATTAAATAAAAACCAATGAAAAAACATATTGAAGCCATATCAAAGCATATCAAACTTATTGAAGAACAAACAATCGATGTAAATAACTTAGATTATCTAATTGAGCAATGTGGCTTACTCCAAGAACAATTAATTATTCTTCGGTATAAGATGTATGAAAACAAAGGACTTTTTGTGGCGCATGATGTCAAAAAGGAAATTGTTGAATCTCATCCTGACATACCAAAAGAGGAGCCTATCGTAATAGAGGCGAAAAACACAATAGGTATTCAGCAGCCATTTGACTTTAGTTTATTTGATGCGGAAGAAGAAATACTACTAAGCAGCGAACCCGAGAAAACAATAGAGGAACACTATTCAGAAACAACGATTATAGAAAGTAATCATGGAATTACTGAAGAAATTATCATCAAAGAACATGCAGCAACCATAGAGGAGGGAGATTCAATTATTGCTATTAACAAAGAGGAAACCACCACAATTAGCTATTCAAATGAAGAAGAAAGCGCCCAGCCTGAAGCCGTGATTGCAAGCGATCACCCGCTAATTGCCAAATTTCGAACAATTGAAAAAAGCATTCGAGGTGAGCGCGCCATTATACCACTAGATAATTTAATCGGTTCATTTACTTTGACGGAAAAACTACAGTTCATCAATGCCTTATTTCGGGGCTCAAGCGAATCTTTTGGCACCTCAATTAAAAAGTTAAATGACAAAACAAATATGGCTGGTGCATTACTCGTATTAGTTGATTTAGCGGAGACAAATTCCTGGAACTTTGTAAAGTCGCAGGAAATAATCGAAGAATTTATGCTCAAAATATGTCGGCGGTATGCGAATAATCCAACTGCTTAGTTTATTCGCTACCCTTTCTATATGGGGACAAAAAATCGATTATCGCTCCTTCACCAAGCAGCTCTGCGCCGCAGAATTTCATGGGCGAGGGTACGTTAACAATGGCGACTCTATCGCTGCTCAGTATCTTTCAGAAAGTTTTAAGACGATTGGATTGCAGCCTATTGACGGAAGTTATTTTCAAGCATTTTCTTTTTCAGTAAACGCCTTCCCGGGCAAAATGCTTGTTGTTACGGACAAAGATACCCTAGTACCAGGAAAAGACTTTCTTATTTCTCCAAATTCTTCGGGGATAAAAGGAACTGTCTACCTAGTCAATGTATCTCCTGCTGAATTTCTTAAAAAAAATAAAAATAACTTTCTAATCTCAAACAACCAAGCACTTCTAATAGATTATTCTGGGCTTCCAAAAGATTCTATAACAATGATAAAAAACAAAATAAATGAGGTGGTAGACCGACTGCCTATAATAGAAGTGACCAATGAGAAACTTACCTGGTCAGTTAGTCAAGATGTCCAACAAGTATTTCATTTAATTATTGTTAAATCAGCATTAATGACGGTGCCTTCTTTTATACAACTTGATATTGATCAATCTTTTATTTCTAAACACTCAACAAACAACATAATCGGCTACTGTCCCGCTAAAAAGAAAACAACTAAAACTATTCTTTTATCCGCACACTACGACCATTTGGGGCGTATGGGCAAGGACACCTATTTCCCTGGCGCAAACGATAATGCAAGTGGAAACGCTATGTTGATTCACCTCGCCGAGCAATTTGTTAAGAGTCCTGCCAAATACAACCTACTTTTTGTGGCATTTTCTGGAGAGGAAATTGGCCTACTGGGTTCTAAGCACATGGTTGCTAATCCGATTGTTCCGCTTAGGGATATTCGTTTCATGCTCAACTTAGATATTCTTGGGAGTGGCGAAGAAGGCATCACCGTAGTAAATTCTACCCTATTTCCTAAAGAATTTGAACTGCTCCAATCAATCAATACCAGAAACACCTTACTTAAAACAATTAAACCACGTGGACCAGCAGCCAATTCAGACCACTATTATTTTACGGAAGTGGGCGTTCCTGCCTTTTTCATATATACGATGGGGCCTAATAAGCACTACCACGATATAGAAGACCGTTACGAAAACTTGAGTTTTGAAGCATTTGATGCCCTAAACTCACTGCTTCTGAAGTTTATCAAAAAAATTAAATAAGCTTTTCATTTAATGCTTTTATAATACAAAGAACCTGTATTACTATCAAGCACAAAAACAGGCATAAAACGTGGTAAAGAACCAGGCGAGGTAACTCATAAATAATAGCAACTAACAGGAATGCCATGAACTCTAGCATTTGGACTATCGTTAATGTTATTGCCCCTAAAAACAATTCTTTTGGATTTTTTTTGATCGCAGGAAGCATAACTGCCCAGCCCGTAAAAAACAAAACGCCAGACACAATAAAGGATACTAAAAAACTAAGGTTTTGTAAAAATGCGTTGGCGTTAAAAAAAATAGATAAGCCGCCGAAATAAACAAGTAGGATACTACCAAACGCAAGGGCGCTATGAATTACATAACGATTAAAAATGCGCGTCTTATTCATTCCTCATCGCCGCTTTAATCACTACGTAGAGTGAAACAAAAACGCCAAATACAAGAAGCCCTGCAGTCCAGTACGCATTTTTCGAATTGAAACGTTTATCAAGATAATTACCTAAAAAGCCAAAAATCAGTATAATAGAAGCCATTTGAATTCCCAATGAAGATAAGCGAAAGATTAAATTGGGTTTTTGTTTCAAATGAAAAACCTATTAATCTTCGCCCTCAAAACTCGAAGTGAAGGTGGTGGCTGTCATAGGCGATTTCATCACGCAAGCGCCTTCAAAATAAGCGCCTTCTTCAATGGTTAATTTCGTTGCTTGTATATCGCCTTTAATTCGGGCAGTTGGGTGCATCGTAAGCAAATTTTCTATCGTTAACTCGCCATGAATTGTGCCATCTATTTCAGCATTGACACAAACTAGGTTTCCTTTAAGTTTGCCTGAAGAGCTTATCATTACTTTACCTGAACAAGAAACATTGCCAATAATATCCCCTTCTATTAAAATATTAGAATCTGAAATTATATCGCCAGTAAATTCTGTTCCCGTTAATATTTTATTGAATTCAGTGCTTTCGGAAGAGGTGGGATTGCCACCAAAAAAATCTTTTCTTTTTAACATAAATTAATAGTTGAGGTCGTAAAACTCTTTGTATAATTCAAAGTTACTTGATTCTATTAACTTTTTCAAATTTTCTTGTGTAATAATCTGCACTCTATTGTTATGCCATTGATTTAATTGCTCGTAACCTGCCTTGTAAGAATTAATGTAATCATTGGCTAATTTAACTGACGCAAACTCGGAAACCAAAATGAAAGCGGTTTCTTTAATCGTTAATTTGCTTTGCACTTTCAGTTTAATGTTTTTAAACTGCTTCGTCGTAAAATCGGAGATGTCATTTTTAGCATCATTCGCATCTTCCTCAGCATCCATCAAAACCATAACAAATTGAGTTGCCTTGTCGTCGTATTTAAAAATACTGGGTTTTGGCTCAGGTAAAACTTCATTTTTAGAAAATCCATTCAAAATGATTGCAATCATTTCTTTGGCTCTAATTGCCTGAACCGAGCCCGGTTTTTCGTCAACAATCCGATTTAACTTAGGTAGCAATGACTTTTTATCTGCGGTTAATTGTCCGGTGGCTAAAACATTCAGTAGCAGATACTCCGAACGAAGCGCATTAGACTTATCTCCGTTTACCACTGCTTCTGATGCGTCAAAAACCGCCTGGTATTCTTTCTTTTCATACCTTTCCACTAAAAGAATATATTCTTTTTGAGCAGCAATTTTTCCTTCCTTTTGTTTCACAAAAAAATCAGGGTCTTTGAAAAAATTAGCCACATCAGAGTTGGGATAATACTTGATAATATATTCCTTGTATTGATTTCCTAATGACGTTATTTCATTTAATTTATACAATTGAAAAGCGGCAGACAAGTCCGTGGTACTCTTTCTGTTTTTATCAAGTATCTTTTCAAATTGGCCCATCGCGAGTTCGTTTTCATTCAATAACTCTTTAAACAGAATGCCAGATGTATAAAGCGCCTCAATTTCTGCTACTATCGATGCTTCATAGAGGCTATCTGTTAAAGGAAGATTCTTTCTTAAACTTTCAACCGTTAATGAATCTTCGGGCTCTTCAATTTCGGAAACAACATTGGAAGAGTCTGTTCCGGATGCATTATTAGCTGCTATTTCTGAAAACGTCAGTTTATCTGATCTGCGCCAATCGTCTTGATTTTCCCGGCTTCCCCAAAGCTTTCTAAATTCATTGACCCCTTCCTCTTTTAGTTTTTGATTGTTAAAATACCATTTGTTTGAGGCTGTATTTTGATTGGTATTCGATAGTTGTTGAAGCGCAAGTAACTTCGCTGCTTCAGCTTCTTTTAATCGTTGTTGTTCTTTTTTAATATCTTTAATAAGCTGCTTTAAAAACTCAGATTGAGCTTTTTCAGGCATTTTGGCAATGCGTTGAACACTGTCCTCATAAATGGCTTTTTCAAGGGCATTTACCAAGTTCAACAGTTTGAGGGCTTTTGATTTAATTAATTCGCCATTCGGATAGGCCTCCGGCATAAATTTCGCACAAGAATCATAGTATTTTTGAGCATTTATATACGCCTTCTGATCAAAGGCCAGGTCGCCTAATTTTTCATAAGCCATGGCTTTTACCCGTTTATTTGTTGTCGAATAGAAAGCCGAATTGGTGTAATACACTTTAGCTAAATCCTTGTTTTCCCTATTTATTTCTAAAGACGCTTTTGCATAATAAATCTGGTCTTTATATTGTGCGTTTTTTGCGTCCCTTAGCATTTTGTCAAGTCCCTTGCTCAATCGCTGATTATT
Source organism: Chryseobacterium gleum (assembly GCA_945888625.1). Classification (GTDB taxonomy): domain Bacteria; phylum Bacteroidota; class Bacteroidia; order Flavobacteriales_D; family Crocinitomicaceae; genus UBA952. The sequence goes on along the minus strand of CAMDAH010000001.1, from coordinate 204,999 downwards.
TCCAAGCATTGCCCTGTTCAACCGCGCATTAAAAGAAACCTCATAAAGTGCAGCGGCTGATAAAGCCTTTGTGTAATTATACTGCGCATCGTCTACAACTCCCTTCTGTTGGTATATCTGACCTAATATAAAATGAAGACGTGCCTTCTCTTGTTTGTTTTGTGCTTTTTTTATTGCGTTGTTAAGTGAAAAAGCAGCTTCATCGAATTGGGCTCTTTTGATGGCTAAATCTGCTTGTGATTTAAATATTTCAAACTGAAGATCTTTTGACATGGTAGGTTCTTGTTCTACCGCTGTATTCTTTTTTTTAAGAAAGCTAAATATCGCTTTTCGCTTTTGACTCAGTGCTGTTTCTTGAAGTTCATCAAGGAGTAATTTGGCATCAGAAAAGTTATTTTGTTCTATGTAAATGCGGGCAATCCACAATTCGGAAATGTATCTTGATGGGTCTTTCTTAAAAAATCGTTTGACAAATAAAAAGTTGTTAAGTGCTTTGTCGTAATCTCGTCTAAAAAAAAGCGCTTTGCCCACCGTAATCCAATTTTCATCTATCCACTTATTATGTTCAGCCTCCTTCGTACTCATATCCTCGGCGCTCGGCATTGAATGATTCAAAATTACTTTCGAGCATTTAACAATTGCGGTATCAATGGCGGGGTACATACCTTTCACCTCGGTCTCATTTGGTAATGGGGTAATGGGTAATAAACTATAAAAGTCATCTTTGCGGCTATTTACGAAAGTAAAAAGCGCTTGATTTAATAATTCTTCCGCATTAAAATGCCCGTTATACTTTGCTGTCATTCCGTGATAAAATCGATTTGGAAACGTGTTTTTTTCAGTAGAACACGAAAACAGAATTGTAGCAAGACAAACAAAGAAAAAGCGAAAATGAAAAGTTGGCATTACTAAATATGGTTAACTTTAAACATAGTTGTTTCGTGTTGTACGAATATAATTAAATAATATTGGTGAACACTTGCTGAATGTCATCATCATCTTCAATTTTATCGAGCATTTTTTCAATATCGACCATTTGTTCTTCTGTAAATTCTAGCGGTGTTGTGGGAAAACGACTTAAACTTGATTTTTGCACTTCTATCTGCAAATCTTCTAACGCTTTAGATAAGGATCCAAAAGCAGCATAATCACCGTAGATAAATAGTTGACTATCTACTACTTCAATTTCTTCGCATCCTGCATCAATTAAATCAAGCTCTAGCATTTCGGGATCTATATTTTCCGTGATATTAATTTCAAAAACACATTTTCTTTCGAACATGAATTCCAAAGACCCTGTAGGAACGATACCACCTTGCGCTTTATTGAAGTATGATTTTACATTTGCCACAGTGCGTGTTGGGTTATCCGTTGCACACTCTACAAAAACCAAAACGCCGTGTGGACCCTTTCCCTCATAATTCACCTCCGTGAACGAGGCAATATCTTTTTGGGCAGCTCGCTTAATGGCGGCATCGATGTTATCCTTGGGCATGTTTTCAGATTTCGCATTCTGTATGGCCGTTCGTAATTTTGCATTCGTAGCTGGATCCATACCACTTTCCTTAGCCGCCATCGTAATGGCTTTTCCGAGTTTTGGAAAAATCTTGGACATTTTGTCCCATCTTTTTTCTTTTGCTGCTCGCCGGTATTCAAACGCTCTTCCCATTCCTATTTAATTTTGCCAAAGATAAAAAATTCAACTTTGATAGTCAAAATAAATCCCTGTTCATCACAAGTATTTGTTCGATATAATTTAACAGCGGTTCGTCTCCAAAACCCAATGTGCTTGACGAGGTGTAAATAGGAGGTAGCTCTTCCCAAGTTTGAAGCATCTCGCTGTTAAATTTTAATAGATTCTTCTGCAGTGCAGACTTGGAAAGCTTATCAATTTTAGTAAACACTAAAACAAAAGGAAGCTGATTCTCACCGCACCAATTTATAAATTCTAAATCAATTTTCTGCGGGTCCAAACGCGCATCCAAAAGAATAAAAATATTCATCAATGATTTTCTTTTCGTTAAATAATCTGCAATAAACTTTTCCCAAGAAAACCTCGCTGACTTAGATGCTTTGGCATACCCATAGCCAGGTAAATCAACCAAGTACCATTCGTCATTGATAATAAAATGATTTATTAACTGCGTTTTTCCGGGAGTTGATGACGTTTTAGCTAACTTCTTTGTGCCCGTAACGAGGTTTATAAGAGAGGACTTTCCTACATTGGAGCGACCAATAAAAGCAAACTCAGGTTTCCCATCATCAGGACACTTTTTATGGTCTGTATTGGATACAACGAACGAAGCAGTTTTTATTTTCATCACTCAAAGGTAATCTTTATTTTTTTTTGAAGCCTGTGAACAATCAAGGACTTGTTTTGTTTGCAAAATAAAAATCATTGTTTGTCTGTTTATAAAATCAAAGATCTTGAAACGCTATCAGGCATAAAAGCCCATACCATACGTATTTGGGAAAAACGTTATAACATTTTAAATCCCGACCGTTCAGAAACTAAAATACGCGCCTACAATAACGATGAATTAACCCATTTGCTAAACATTAGCATGCTCAATAAAAATGGGTTTAAGATTTCGTATTTAGCCTCTTTGAGTTTCGACGAAATTTCTAGGTTAGTTTGGCAGACAAGGAATGATAGTATCATAGACAGTAGTCAAGAAAAACTTATTTCTGCCTTGATCAACCTGGACGAAGAGTTGTTTCGAAATACCCTAGGGCAACTTGTAAGTGAACTTGGATTAGAAAATACATTTAGTCAACATTTAATCCCTTTTTTAGACCGGATTGGTGTAATGTGGTTGGTTGGAACAATACACGCAGCACAAGAGCATTTTATTTCGAACCTAATAAGACAAAAGATAATTTCGGAAATTGACAAACAAAAAATCCCCAAAGTAACAACAGAACCGATCCTTTTGTATCTTCCTGAGCACGAATGGCACGAAATAAGTTTGCTTTTTTATCAGTTTTTACTTCGAAGCAAAGGAATTCATACAGTGTATATAGGCCAAAGTTTGCCCTACAGCTCACTACTAACGAGCATTGAAATGTTAAAACCAAAATACATTTTAACCTCCTGGTTAACTAGCGTTGAAGAAAACTTTATGCTTGCCTATTTTAAACAATTACATAAAGATGCTGGGGGAATTCCAATATACGCTGGGGGAGCTCAGATAAATTTTAATATCGATCTAGTCAAAAAATACCTTATCGAAATCAAAAACTCAGGGTCGCTATTAAAACATTTCGAAAAGTCGGTTTGATTTAAAAAACTTTTAACACACAACATTTACAATTTTCCCTTTAACAAAAATCACTTTTTTCGGGGTTTTGCCTTCTAAGTGTTTTTGCGTGTTTTCGAGGCCCATGATTAGTTCGATTACTTCATTTTCCGGAAGATGCAGGTCAATGGATTGGGTGAAGCGCATTTTTCCATTAAAAGAAATGGGGTATTCATAGCTAGCTTCAACTAACATGGCTTCATCGTAAACTGGAAAACTTGCCAAGGCACATCCACCCGATGGAAGTCCTAGTTTTTCCCATAGTTCTTCCGCCGCATGTGGTGCATACGGAGAGAGTAAGACTAATAAGGGCTGCAGGATTTGTTTGTGATTACATTTCAACTCTGTTAATTCATTAACTGCAATCATTAAGGTAGAAACGACCGTATTAAATGAGTAGCGATCCAAATCGTCTTGTATTTTGAGAATCGTTTTATGTAGCACTTTCCACATTTCTTTGGTTGGGTCTTCCTCCAAGGTGCTCCACAAACCAGTTGCATCAAGAAACAAGCGAGTTGTTTTTTTCAAAAAACCATGTACACCTGTAATTCCTTTTGTGTCCCAGGGTTTACTTTGTTCCAATGGGCCTAAGAACATTTCGTACATTCTAAGGGTATCGGCACCAAACTTCTCAACGAGGGCGTCAGGTGTCTGCACATTGAATTTAGATTTTGACATCTTTTCCACCTCAAAACCACAGCAATACGTGCCGTCATCTTCTAGAATGAAGGTGGCATCGGCGTATTCCGGTAGCCAATTTTTAAACTCCTGAAGATTCAATTTATCATTGTCCACCAAGTTCACATCCACATGAAGTTGATCGGTGGAGTAATCCTTCTTTTTATTCAAAGAAACGAAGGTGTTTTCCCCTTTGATCCGGTAAACGAAGCTACTTCGCCCCAAAATCATTCCTTGATTAATCAGCTTCTTGAATGGCTCATTGAAAGGGATGAAGCCCATATCATAGAGGAATTTGGTCCAAAATCGGGCATACAGGAGATGCCCCGTAGCGTGCTCGTTTCCACCAATGTACAAGTCCACGTTTTTCCAATACGCTACTTTATCTTTTCCAACAAAAGAGGCTGTGTTTTCCGGGTCTAAATAACGTAGGAAATACCACGAACTCCCCGCCCAACCTGGCATCGTGTTGTATTCCATCCGGTCGCCTTGAAAGTGGTTCCAGTCTTCCTTTTTTGAACGCGCCAAAGGCGGTTCTCCAGATGCTGTGGGTAAATACGCATCCACATTGGGTAGTTCAATGGGAAGGTACTCGTCCGCAATCATTTTTGGAAAGCCCTTTTCATAATAGACCGGGAAAGGTTCTCCCCAATACCGTTGTCTTGAAAACACGGCATCCCGAAGTCGAAAATTCACTTTTCGATTTCCTCGATTTGCTTCTTCTATTTTTTGACAAGCAATGGTAATTGCTTCCTTAATTTCTAGTCCGTCTAAGAAGCTGGAATTCTCAATAATCCCTACTTTTTCTCCGTACGCCTCTTCTTCAATATCAACCCCTTTAAACACATTGATGATCGGTAAATTGAAATGTTTCGCGAAGCTGTAATCTCTTTGGTCACCACAAGGAACAGACATAACGGCTCCAGTTCCATAAGTAGACAAGACATAGTCGGCCGTCCAAATAGGAATGCTGGTTTTGTTGAAAGGATGTATTACAAATGCGCCCGTAAACACGCCCGAAATATGATGAACATCTGCTTGGCGATCACGTTCCGTTCTTTTCGAAACCGATAATTGATAGTTTTTGACCTCCTCTTTGTGTTCTTCTGTAACAATTTGTTCTAAAAAAGGATGTTCAGGGGCAAGTACCATAAAAGTAACGCCAAACAAGGTGTCGGGCCTTGTCGTAAAAATCTCAAGTGCTAGATTATTGTGGCCCTCTACATCAAAAAAGACGGTTGCCCCCTCGGATTTTCCGATCCAATTGCGCTGTTGTTCTTTTATCGCATCGGACCAATCAAGCTCTTCAAGGCCAGAAAGAAGACGGTCTGCGTATGCCTTGATCCGCATGGACCACTGCATCATTTTCTTTTGTTCAACCGGATGACTACCACGGACAGATAAGCCACTTATAATTTCATCATTTGCCAACACCGTCCCTAGTTTTGGGCACCAATTCACCCATGTTTCCGATAAAAAAGCAAGCCGATATGATTGCAGCACATCTTCTTGTTCCATGTCATTCCAACTATTCCATTCTTCCGCAGTGAACATCTTTTCGTAATCTGAGAAAGCATTCACCCCATGATTTCCATTCTTTGAAAACGCCGAGATTAATTCCTCCATTGGACACGCTTTGTCAGAAGACGTGTTGTAATATGCATTAAAAAACTGTTTAAAAATCCATTGCGTCCAGCGGTAATAGTCAGGAGAAGAGGTCTTTACCTGCCTTGTCCAGTCGTAAGAAAACCCTAAACGATCTAGTTGCTGTCTATATCTGGCAATATTTTGTTCGGTGGTAATCGCAGGGTGTTGGCCGGTTTGAATCGCATATTGCTCTGCGGGTAATCCAAATGAATCATATCCCATTGGATGCAACACATTGAAACCTTTCAAGCGCTTATACCTGGCATAGATATCGGAAGCAATGTACCCGAGGGGATGCCCAACATGAAGGCCCGCACCCGAAGGGTAGGGGAACATATCTAAGACATAATACTTCGGCTTATTAGGATCTTCAAGCACTTTATTGCTGTGGTTTTCCAACCAATACAATTGCCATTTTTTATCTATCGCTTGAAAATCGATTTCCATATCGTGCTTTCTTCAAGGCACAAAGATAACTAAATCTCCTTGCAGATTAACGGAAATAAACTTGCAAAATAAATGCTGAAAGGCCAAATGCGGCCAATGTTCGATCCGTATTAAGTTCCATTTTCAACACAAAAAATTGAAACAGATAGTATAGAAAAACCAAGGAAGAGAAGAGCGCTGCGATGAAAAACAGGGGGCCGTAAAAATATAGATTTACTATCCCAAAAGTAGTCAAGCTGAAAAGAATTAGCATAAGCAACACTTTTTTGGGCAGTACTTGAGGGAGCGTTTTTAATTCAATGGGGTCAATGCGTAAATCCCTGAAATCAGATGAAACTGCAAGCGCATAGAAAAGAATAAAGAAGAAGCTGCCATTGTAAAACTCCTTATTCGCATAGCTCATTGGCAAAGCGCAACACAAGATGGTCCATGACAGCGCGATAAAAAATGATTTCAAATACGGAATGCTTCTAATACTAAATCTAGGGTGGAAAACGGAATAGGAAAGGCACATGAAGAACAAGATGCTTAAAAGGAAGTATTCAATCCAACGAAAATGTAATGAAATTCCAATTCCTAAAAAGGAGAGCGTTGTCACAAAAAACAAGATGCGTGAAGGAAGAAAACGCTTGGATTGAAAACTAACGCATGACCTTTTATCGCGCAACCACTTAACCAATTTATGGGTATTGTAAGCCAGAAAAACCGCTAAGGAAATAAAAACACAAAGCAAACCTTTCTTTTCATTGGAGTAAGGAAGTGTGTATGAAATGAGGCCTGCTGAGAAGGCCAATAAAAAATAATGGTTCTTAAAGAAATGCCCTATTCTAGCGAATTTCATTTATGAAATTTAGGACATTGGCGACGCTAATATTTTCTAGGCAACGGCAACTTTTACTTTTTTTACATCCTGGACAATTTTCGTCAAAAACCAAGACCGTAGACTTTAAACCCAAAGGACGCCAACGGCCAGGATGAATAGGACGACGACTTGCAAACAGCGCGATTGCATTCCCCCCAATAATGGATTTAATATGAATTGGTCCTGTTGAACAAGCCACCGCGACCTTGACTTCAGATAAAAGCGAAATCATTTGAGACAAAGAGAGCTGGCCTGTTACGTCAATTAATTGAGGGGAGAAAGTAAAACGTTCTCTTATCAGTAAGCCCTCTGCCTCTGTACCCGTAATTAGCACCACTTTTCCGGATTTCACCAATTCATTTGCTAATTCAAGGTATTTTTCAATTGGCCATTCCAAGGCGCTACCTTGCGATTTTGGATGTAAAACGATTGCTTGACTGATATCTATTTTAGCTATTGTACTTGGGAAGGTATTAACAGGAACAAGGAAATTAGCGCTTTGATCCATCAACTCCTCCAATGAAGGAATCGCTTTTAAACCTAAAGGACGTGCTAATTCGAAATTTAATTGAGCTTCGTGCCAGAGTGAATTTTTCCGACTGAAATTCACTTTAAAATTACAGTTCAAAAAGTGAAATGTTCTGTGGGAAGTCCCTATTCTGAATGGTATTTTGCCTTTTTTTGCGAGGGACGCAATTTCTGAGTTAGGAAAAACATGAATAATACAGTCCGCTTTTATCCGATCGATTTTTTCTGCTGAGGGCAAATTATAAAGAAGATCCCAATCCAATATTTCATCAACAGGCAGAAAGCAAGAAACCACTGGAATCGTGTAGCCCCTAGCTAAGAAAACCAAGGTTGCTTCAGGAAATTGTTTCTTTATCCAAACGCACAATGGCAAAGTCAGCATGACATCTCCAATACTGTCTGTTCGAGAAACAATAATTCGTTTTATATCACTTGTGTTCACTTATTAATCTCCTTAACTCTTTGTATTTATAAATATTTGATTGAGCACTAATCTTAGCAATTACCCAACCACTTTTTCCGTCTAAGAATCCCTTTTGCCAAAGGAACATTTTCAAAAAACGAATAATCCCACTGATATATGGCTTAAAAAAGGCCGCTTTTTTACCTTGCTTCATATATTTCATAGCGGTCAATCTTGAGTATTGATCGGCTCTTTGTCTATGTTCCACCTGAGAATAATACGAATAATGCGCTAAAAGTCCGTTCAAACCAATGATTTTTTCCCCTTCAGGAAGCAGTAACTCTTCGTGCACAATTTCTCCGTCCCACAAGGTTTTCTCCCGGGGACTTATCCGCACTTTAACATCTGGAAACCAACCCGAATGCTTGATCCAAGTGCCACAATAATTCGTTATTCTGTTAACAGCATAAAAAGCAAGTGCTCCCGTACTTCTCAGGCTATTTATTTCAGCCTGGAGCTCATCACTGAGGGCCTCATCGGCATCGATTGAAAAAATTAAATCACTTGTAATAAGAGTGTTTAAATAGTTTTTCGATTTAGAATAGCCCAACCATTCGTGTTGGATAACACGAACATTGTTTTCTTTACAAATAGCAAGCGTTTTATCGGTTGAAAACGAATCAAGTACCAAAATATCATCCACGCAATTTTTTAACGAATCCAAACAGCGTTGAATATTTCGTTCTTCATTAAAAGTAATAATTGCAGCGGTGATGGTTGGCATAGTTGAATAAAAAGCAACAGTAGTTTAAATTAATTTACTTAACTCGAAAACGCTGTCCAACACGAATGGTGTTAATATTAATTCCTGGGTTTAATTTTTTCAGTTGAGCTTGAGTTAAATTATGTTTTTGGGCTATTTTACTAAATGTTTCTCCTTTTTTAACTGTATAATATTTTTTTACTGATACAGTTGGCTTCACTGGTTGTTTTGGCGCAGGGGTGACTGCTTTCGCCTTAATGGTAAGTCGCTGTCCTATGTAAATATTGGTCGTTCTCAAACCGTTCCATTCCAATAATTTTTCGATTTCAACCCCATACTTTTGCGCAATAATTTTAATATTGTCTCCTGCTTTGACTTTATAATATTGATAATTCACATTAATGGTATCAACCACAGATGAATCCTTTTTAATAAAGGAATCAATGGCAAAAGGAGTAACTATATTGGGAGTGTTAATTCGGTGATACTTGTCATTTTCAACTTTATAGAGCGAGTCTTCAACGCCCACTAACAGGTTTATTTTTTCTAAAGGCCCCGTAACACATCTACCCTTTTCAGATTTCGGAATAAACGATGATTTATAGATGGGATTCAACTCTTTTATTTCATTCAGGTCCCAATCAACTACGTTCGCAATAGTTTCCATATGAACCCCTTGCTTTAAACACATGGAATCCAACTGAGCATTGTGAATTTTAGCATCCATTGGAATAATATTATGCTCCGCATGATAGGTCAACATATAGGCGGCAGCTACAAAGTTCGGGACGTATCCTTGCGTTTCTGTTGGCAAGTAAGGTCTTACCTCCCAATATGTTTTTTTATTGCCTGACCTAACTATGGCTTTATTCACATTTCCTGGGCCGGCATTATATGCTGCGAGTGATAAATTCCAATCGCCATAGATTCCGTATAATTTTTTTAAAAAACGGCATGCCGCATCCGTAGCTTTATCTGGATCCATTCTTTCATCAATATAAGAATCTTCCACTAAGCCATAATACAACCCTGTTTTATACATAAATTGCCACAAGCCCAAAGCGCCTGCTTTTGATTTAACTTGGGGTCTCAAGCCACTTTCAATAACTGCTAAAAAACGCAATTCAAGCGGCAAGCCATATTCCGCTAGTTTCTCTTCGAACATTTCAAAATACAATTTGGACCTGCCTAAAACAATTCGTGTAAATCCTCTACGTTGAGCAACAAAAAACTTTAGTGTTGCTAAAGTTGTCGGGTTACAATCCATATGAAACGGGCTGTGTTCACTCATGTCCTCTAGTCGTTGACAATAAACATCATCAGAAAAAGTAGGGAGATCCGACGGCTCGTATTTTAAGGCGGCGATAATCGAATCATAAACCGATTGGTTGGCATAGTCGGAATAAAACAAATTCAAACTTTGTTCTACCGTATTAAAAAAAGCAATGGAATTCAAGGAATCTTTTAGCTTCGATGAAGTGGGTTTTCCTTGTGAAAATCCTATTGTGGTTAATAAAAACAAAAAAGGAACAACTTGTCGATTTATCATTTGTTCACCTCTTCAATTACTTTTATAAACTCAAATAATTTATCTTCCCGGAACCTATCAGCCATTACTTGAATGCCATACGGCATACCATTGGTATGTTGTTTAAACGGAATGCTTGCCGCAGGATTTCCAGTTATATTTGCATGAACCGTAAAAATATCTTGCAAATACATTTGAATCGCATCATTTATTGCACCAATTTCAAATGCTGTAGTGGGCGTTGTAGGTAAAAGTAAAAGGTCGACCGATTTGAAGATAGCATCGGTGGCATTTTTCATTACGCGTCGAACTTTTTGTGCTTTGGTATAATACGCATCATAATATCCTTGTGACAAAACAAACGTTCCTGTCATTATGCGTCTTTTCACTTCGGCACCAAATCCTTCAGACCGCGATAAAACATACGTTTCCTCTACGCCTTTGGCTTGATTACTCCTATACCCGTAATGTACTCCATCAAATCGAGATAAATTAGATGAGGCCTCTGCTGTGGTTAAAACGTAATACGTAGGCACGATATAATCCAGAAACGGAAAACTTACAGGTACTAGCTCTACGCCAACTGCTGCTAATTTATCCACTAGAATCATCATTTCTTTTTTGATTTCAGGATCGAGTCCAGGGTGCTCAAAACATTCTGTTAAAACACCGATACGAAAAGACTTAACTTTACTATTCTGTTCGTTGTAAACGGGTAAGGAAGACGTTGTTGCATCCATTTCATCCTGTCCAGCCATAATGGAATACAAAAGCTCCGCATCGTTAATTGAATTTGTGAATGTCCCTATTTGATCAAAGGAAGATGCGTAGGCAATCAGCCCGTACCGGCTAATTCTTCCGTAGGTTGGTTTAAGTCCATAAGTTCCTGTCCAAGACGCCGGTTGTCGAACAGATCCACCTGTATCACTTCCTAAGGCAACTGTACACATCCCTGCAGATACAGCGACAGCACTTCCACCTGAAGATCCACCAGAAACAAAGGCAGGATTATAATTATTTTTCACGGGACCGAAAGCAGATGTTTCGTTGGAACTACCCATTGCAAATTCGTCGCAATTAAGTCGTCCAATTACAACAGCGTCTTGATCTAATAAACGTTGAAGTGCCGTGGCGGTATAGAGCGACTCAAAACCTGCAAGAATTTTTGACGAGGCAGAAACTTGGTGATTAATATAACAGATATTGTCTTTGATTCCGATTACTACCCCAGCGAGCTGACCTGCTGTCCCGTCCTTGATCTTTCTATCAACTTCAAGTGCTTGGGCGGAGACATCCTCCGTAAAAACTTCAATAAAAGCATTCAAGTCTTTCTGTTCCTCAATCTTAGCAAGATAATGCTCAACAATTGTCAACACCGTTTCACCAGACTGAATTCTCAGCCTAACATCTTCGATTGAAGCGTACATAATTTACTTTTGCTCAATTTTGGTTTCGGCAGACTTTTCTGTAGGTTCGGTTTTATCCTCGCCCTTAGAGGCATCTTTAAATTCTTTAATTCCTTTGCCAATTCCTTTCATTAATTCCGGTATTTTTTTACCACCAAATAAAAGTATCACCACTGCTAACACTAAAAATATTTCTAAAGGACCGAATTTACCCATAACAATAAAGATTAATTGAATTGTAAAATTAAGAATAATAATCTATAGTTTATCTTTTAGCTACTTCAAACTAACAAAAGAGCACTAAACGAATCAATAAAACCAACCGGTTTTACAGTTTTCTTGCCACTTCCACTTCTTCGTATGCCTCAATAACATCCCCAATTTGAATAGCATCAAATTTATCAATGTTTAAACCACATTCATAGTTGTTTTTAACTTCTTTGACGTCATCTTTGAATCGTTTTAATGAGCCAAGTGATCCAGAGTGAATGACAATTCCGTCACGAATAACGCGTACTCTTGAAGACCTTTTAATAATCCCGTCGAGAACATAACAACCGGCGATAGTTCCCACTTTGGTAATATCAAACGTTTCTCTAATCTCTGCTGAACCAAGAATTTTTTCCTCGATATCGGGAGATAACATTCCTTCCATTGCCGATTTAATTTCTTCAATCACTTTATATATAATTGAATAAAGTCGGATATCAATTTGTTCGGTCTCTGCTAATTTGCGTGCTCCAATAGACGGTCTAACTTGGAAACCAATAATTATCGCATCAGAAGCAGAAGCTAAATTAACATCTGCCTCAGTAATGGCACCCACGCCTTTGTGAATTATATTTACTTGGATTTCTTCCGTTGACAAATTAATCAAGGCATCAGATAAGGCCTCAATCGAACCATCCACATCACCTTTAACAATAATGTTAAGTTCCTTGAAATCACCGATAGCCAATCGTCTACCAATCTCATCCAAAGTAATGTGTTTTGTCGTTCTAAGTCCTTGCTCACGGAACAATTGTTCCCGCTTAGTGGCAATTGATTTCGCTTCTTTTTCGTCGTCGAGGACATTGAATTTGTCCCCTGCGCTCGGAGCACCATTTATTCCTAGAACCGAAACCGGTTGAGATGGGCCGGCTTCCGAAATAGAATTTCCGTGCTCATCTTGCATAGCCCTAACTTTTCCGAAATGGCGACCTACTAAAATTGCATCGCCAATTTTCATTGTTCCGGACTGAACTAACATGTTAGTTACGTAGCCCTTTCCTTTATCCAAGGACGATTCGATTACCGTTCCAATGGCATTCTTATTTGGATTGGCCTTAAGCTCCAAAACATCTGCTTCAAGTAATACTTTCTCCAATAATTCTTCAATATTTAAATTTTGACGAGCTGAAATCTCTTGGCATTGGTATTTCCCCCCCCAATCTTCCACTAAAATGTTCATTTGGGAGAGCTGTTCCTTTATTTTGTCCGGATTTGCACCTGCCTTATCAATTTTATTTATTGCAAATACCATCGGCACATTAGCCGCTTGCGCATGCGAAATAGCCTCTTTTGTTTGTGGCATTACGTCATCATCTGCCGCCACAAGTATTATTGCTACGTCCGTAACTTGGGCTCCTCTTGCCCTCATTGCAGTAAAGGCCTCGTGTCCGGGTGTATCAAGGAAAGTTAATTTGCGATTGTCGTTTAAAATTAACGAATAAGCCCCAATATGTTGGGTAATTCCACCGGCTTCTCCATCCGTTACATTCGCGTTACGAATTCTATCTAAAAGAGATGTCTTACCGTGATCTACGTGACCCATTACTGTAATAATTGGCGGCCTGGTTATTAGATCTTCTGGTGCATCCTCCTTCAATGTAATGGACTCTTGTACCTCAGCAGAAACAAATTCCGTTTCGAAGCCAAACTCATCAGCCACTATTTGAATGGTTTCTGCATCTAACCGTTGATTTATGGAGGCAAAAATGCCTAAAGACATACAAACAGATATTACTTGAGTGGGCTGAACGCTCATCATGCTAGCCAATTCGGAAACAGTTACAAACTCGGTGAGCTTAATGATCTTTTCTTCTAATTCCGCCTGCTCAATTTCCTCTTGTCTTTTTTGAGCAAAGGAATCGCGTTTTATTCGTCTGTTTTTTGATGACTTTGATTTTCCTCCTTTGTTGGAAAGACGTGCTAAGGTGTCTTTAATTTCTTTTTGAATGTCTCTTTCAGAGATTTCTTTTTTCTGAACAACGGGTGGTTTGTTGGTAGTTGTTTGTACCTGCCCAGTAGCAGTTGGAGCAGGAGAAGGGGTGTTTGATACTTTAATTCGCTTCCGCTTCCGCTTATTATTTGCGGACTCTGAATTCACCGTAGTAGATTTTGTTTTTTCTACAGGAAGCTCTATTTTTCCTAAAACTGTTGGGCCAGACAAAACTTTTCTTTCACTTCTTATTGTTTCGATAACCGCAAGTTCAGGTACAACAGGTTCAATTACCGTTGGTTCGACAGAAACAGGTTTATCAGTGGTTTTGATTTCCTGCGTGGGTGTTTCCTCGAGTACCTCAGACTTCGCGCTATTTACTTTCTTATCCGGACGGGTCTTTTGGTTGATTGCATCAAGATCAATTTTTCCAACAACCTGAACGGTAGTTGCACGATCTGGCTTTGGCAAATCAACAATGGGAACTATTTCCACAACAGGCGGAACGATTACCGGCTCGGGCGTTGGAATCACCTCGGGTTTTTGAGGAATACTAAATACTTGACGTTTTATTTCATCTAAATTGATTTCCGTCTCATCCTCGTCATTGATCGCAGATTTATCTACTTTTTTATCCCCTTCACGAACATCTTTCAAGGAAAGGGACTCTCTTTTTTCTCTAAATGAAGGTTCTTTTGACTGTTCCTTCATGCTTTGATCCGCAGCAAACTCTTTACATAATAGACTAAAATGTTCCGGGTCAAGTTTGGTATTTGGATTAGCATCAATTTTTACCCCACGCGTTGCCAAGAACTCCACCAAAGAAGGAAGTCCAACATTTAATTCACTTGCTGCTTTACCTAACCGTATTGCTTTTTCAGCCATAAATTTATTTTCTATCTAACTATATTTCTAAATTATTCAAATTCCGCTTTAAAAATGCGAAACACCTCATCGATTGTTTCTTTTTCTAAATCCGTTCGCTTAAGCAAGTCTTCAACACCAATTTCTAACACCGCTTTTGCTGTATCGCAGCCAATCGCTTTTAATTCGTCGATGATCCAACTGTCGATTTCGTCCGCAAATTCTTCCAAGTCAACATCTTCCACATCAATATCGCCATCGCGATAAACATCAATTTCGTAGCCACAAAGTTTACCTGCTAACTTGATATTATTTCCTCCCTTACCAATTGCTAAAGAAACTTGGTCTGGCTTCAAATAAACTTTTACCCTCTTTTCTTCCTCGTTAATATCTAGAGAAGATATTTTAGCCGGAGACAGCGCTCGTTGTATTAATAATTGGTTGTTAGAGGTATAATTTATCACATCAATGTTTTCATTTCTTAGCTCCCTAACAATTCCATGTATTCTAGATCCTTTCATCCCAACACAAGCCCCCACCGGATCAACACGATCGTCATAAGACTCAACAGCAACTTTTGCTCTTTCTCCAGGCTCCCTTACAATTTTTTTTATTGTAATAAGGCCATCAAATACTTCTGGCACTTCCAACTCAAACAATCGTTCTAAAAACTCCGGTGCCGTTCTTGATAAAATAATAACTGGTGTACTATTGCGCATATCTACTTTAGAAACAACCGCTCTAACCGTTTCCCCTTTTTTAAAGAAATCTGCTGGAATTTGTTCTGACTTTGGAAGGAGCAACTCATTTTGATCGTCATCCATTACCAAAATCTCCTTTTTCCATACTTGATAGACTTCGCCTGTAACAATTTCACCAACACGTTCTTTGTATTTCTTGTAAAGATGATCTTTTTCAAGCTCTAGAATACGTGAAATTAAATTTTGACGCAAAGAAAGAATGTTTCTTCGTCCAAAATCAGCAAATTTAAATTCTTCCGTTACCTCCTCACCTATTTCGAAATCCGGTTCAATTTTAATGGCATCGGAATAAGCCATTTCAGTATTAGGGTCTTCCACTTCTCCATCGTCAACAATCTCTTTGTTTAAGAAAATTTGAACATCCCCTTTGTCAATATTTACAATAATATCTATGTGTTCGTCTGTTTCAAACTTTCTTTTAAACATCGCCCTAAACACATCCTCTAAGATGTGCTGCATGGTTTGTTTGTCAATATTCTTTAAGTCTTTAAACTCCAAAAAGGAGTCAACAAGTTCAACGCTATTCATAATTTATCATTTAAAAGATATAACAATTTTAGATTCTTTTACATCCGAGAAGAAAACCTCCGTTACTTCCTCGACCATCACTTTTTTCTTTTTGTTTTCAACTTGTTTCGCAACAAGATCTTTTACGAGCATAGACCCGTCATTAATCTTAATAATCTCACCTTCCACTTTTGACCCGTCATTCATTACAGACTCAACACGTCGACCGATATTTTTTATGTATTGATTAATATGCCTTAAGGGTTTATCTAGTCCTGCAGATGAAACATGTAATTCAAAGTCTTCTTCCTCTCGGTCTAGATTGTGTTCCACGTTCCTTGAAATTGATACACAATCACTTACCGACACCCCACCTTGTATTTTATCAATTTCAACATGAATAGTATTCGCTAATGAAATAGTTAATTCCACAATGTATAAACCATTGTTTAATTCCCCCATTCGTTCTTCGACGAGCGCTATTACTTTATTTTTGTTAATCATTTCCAAAAAAAGAGGGGACTTTCGTCCCCTCACTTATAAAATCAAATTACTTGACAAATATAAACATAATTTTATATCTTGCAAACTAAACTCGTTAAATTAACCATTAAATTTAAGCAATGTTAATTGAAATTGACAATAAAATTATTTCGTCCGAAGTTTTTGATCGTAAATTCGTTTGTGATTTAAATGCTTGTAAAGGGGCGTGTTGCATAGAGGGAGACGCGGGAGCACCAATAAATAAAGCGGAAGAACTAGCCATTATTGCTCATTTGCCGAAAATTAAGCCTTTTATGCAATCCGAAGGGGTTACTGTGATAAACACCCAAGGTGTTTCTTGTAAGGATCCCGAAGGGGATTTAGTCACCACTTTAATCAAGGGAAAGGAATGTGCTTTTGTACACTACGACGAGCACAACATTGCTAAATGTGCCATTGAAACAGCTTGCATCGCAGAAAAGATACCAAATTTAAAACCTATTTCGTGCCACCTCTACCCAATTAGGGTAAAACAAATAAACGATTATATTGCCATTAATTTCGACGAGTGGAAGGTTTGTGGTCCGGCATGTGTCTGTGGCGAAAAACTAGCGGTTCCAGTGTTTCGTTTTCTAAAAACACCTCTTGTAAGAGCGTTTGGAGAAAGCTTTTATAAGGAATTAGAACTTGTAGCAAAAGAAATAGAATTGCTAGAGTAAATTCTTTTAGTGCTCATCTTCCCCTTCAGCCAGTGGAACGTTTTGTGGAATAAAGTCCACCTCAGATCCCGGCTTTGAATAATCATAAGGCCATCTGTATACGATCGGTAAATCGCCAGGCCAATTTCCATGCATGTGTTCAACAGGAGTTGTCCATTCAAGCGTGGTTGACCTCCAAGGATTCTGTGGTGATTTAGCCCCTCTAAAAATGCTGTAGAAAAAATTGAATGCAAATATTAACTGACCAATGGCTGCAATAATAGCAAAAATGGTAATGATTACGTTGAGGTCCATAATCATTTGATAAGAACTATCGTTAAATTCCCCAAAAGAAGAAGAATCATAGTACCTTCTTGGCGCTCCAGCTAATCCAACGAAGTGCATTGGAAAGAATACCCCATAAGCGCCCACCAAAGTAATCCAAAAGTGTACATAACCTAATCTTGTATTCATCATCCTTCCATACATTTTAGGGAACCAATGATAAACACCTGCAAATAAGCCAAAAACTGCAGACATTCCCATTACAATATGGAAATGCGCTACAACAAAGTAGGTGTCGTGTATGGCAATATCCAAGGCTGAATCAGCTAAGATGATTCCAGTAACACCACCAGTAATAAAAGTAGATACTAAAGCAATTGCAAACAACATAGCAGGAGTAAACACCAAGGAACCTTTCCATAATGTAGTCAGATAATTAAACACTTTAACTGCTGAAGGAATAGCAATTAGTAAAGTGGTAAATACAAATACACTACCTAAAAATGGATTCATTCCAGTAATAAACATGTGGTGTCCCCAAACGATGAAAGAGAGAAAACCAATTGCTAAAATAGACCCTATCATTGCTTTATAACCAAATATCGGTTTACGTGAATTCGTTGCAATAACCTCCGAAGATAATCCTAGAGCGGGAAGTAAAACAATATATACTTCTGGATGTCCAAGAAACCAAAATAAGTGCTGAAATAAAATTGGTGATCCGCCATGATTAGCGAGCATTTCGCCATTAACAATGATGTCAGATAAGTAAAAACTTGTACCCACTAATCGATCCATCATCAATAACAAAACAGCAGAAAGTAAAACAGGGAAGGAAAGAACACCAAGAATAGCAGTAACAAAAAATGCCCAAATGGTAAGTGGCATTCTTGTCATTGTCATGCCTTGCGTCCTCAAATTGATTACTGTAACAATATAATTAAGACTTCCTATCAATGAACCTGCGATGAAAATGGCCATTGAAATCAACCACAAAGTCATTCCTAAACCAGACCCTGACATCGCCTGAGGAAGCGCTGAAAGTGGGGGGTAAATCGTCCATCCTGCCATTGCGGGACCTGTGGATATGAACAAAGAAAACAACATAATGATTGATGAAATCAAAAAGAACCAAAAGGAAAGCATGTTAAGAAAGCCTGATGCCATGTCTCGTGCGCCCAATTGAAGAGGTATCAATATGTTCGAAAAGGTTCCCGACAAACCTCCAGTTAAAAGGAAGAAAACCATGATTGTTCCATGTATCGTGACCAATCCAAGATACATGTCTTCCTTTAAGACTCCGTTGGGAGCCCACTGTTCTCCTAAAAAAAACGACAAAAAGTCGGAACTTTCGCCTGGCCATGCCAATTGAATTCTAAATAAAATCGACAATAACATCGCCACAAATCCCATAAAAACAGCAGTCATTAAAAACTGCTTTCCTATCATTTTATGGTCTTGACTAAAAATGTACTTGGAAACAAAGCCCTCTTCATGGTGGTGATCGCCATGATGCATGTCAGCGTGGTCATTTCCTTCGTGTGCTACTGATGAAGCCATTTTGAAATATTTATATTATTTATTAATTGGTAAAACCATTTATTACATTGTTTCGGGTACAGGTGCAGGAAGCGCCTTCATGCTCTCTGTTTTAAGAAAATACTTGTTACCAAAAGTATCTTTAGATTTACCCTTCATCCAATTATCGAAAGAAACCTTATCCTTTACCACGATAATCATTTTCATTTTGTAATGGGCTCCTCCACAAATTTTGTTACACAACAATACATATTGAAAATTGGGATCTTTCATTTTCTTACGCATTTGATCCGTTGTATAAATCGGTGTAAATTTTGTTCTAGTTGTCATTCCAGGTACCGCATTCATTTGAGCACGAAAGTGAAGAAAATAAGCGGAATGTAATACATCCTTTGCTCTAAAGTTGAATTCGTAAGGTTGATTTACACAAAGGTAAAGCGTGTCTTTTTGGATAATGTCGTCCCAAGCTAACTTGTCCAATCTTTTAGAGTGAGAACCTTTCATCTGAACCAAAAGTCTTAACAATCGTTCCTTTCTCGACAAATCAACTCGAAGTGTCTTCATGGTTGAATCGTTAATAATCGTATCTCTATTGTTTAATACTTTTTGGATTACATTAATGCCTGTAGGCCCCTCTATCATGACCTTGATCGAAGAATCAATGGTATTGGAAGTTAATAAAGCTAATTCATTATTATCTGTAGTCAATTTATAATCGTGACGTCCTAAAATATTGTCGGCTCCTGCATACCTTGCTGTCCAGTCATATTGTTTTGCAAAAAGCTCAATAATCACCGCATCATTTCCAGACGGCGATGTTAATTTGTTCCACGATTTAAGACCTAAAATTATAATCGCAGACAAAACAATAGCTGGAATAATCGTCCAAATTATTTCTAATTTATTATTGTGTGGATAATAAAATGCCTTTACTCCAGGCATTCTTACATATTTGTATGAAAAGTAAAACAACAAGAAATTGGTAAGAAAAAAAGCTGCTAAGATGATTATGAAATTTAAATTCAGTAGCCAATCTGTCTCAACTCCTTCAATTGACGCAGCAACACCACGTCCAGTCCAACCGTACTTAAAAATTAAAAAAATGAGGCCTAAGAATTGAAAAATCATAAAAACTAACATGAGTCTTGCCATCAAAACATTGTCTCTGTGAGAAACCTCGTGTTCTTCATTTTTACGAAGTTTTGAGGACAATTCATAAACACGAACAAGCTGTGCCAATGCAATAGTCCCTAAAATAACTGCTATTAAAACAAAAAATTTACTTTCCATTATTACTCTATTTTTTAAATATCGTGATGAACACTTTCATCCAAAAACGGGTGATTAACAGGCGTTAAGGGAGCTTTGGTCAAATTATTCAAGACCACATAAGTAAAACCACCAAAAACCATAAGTGCCATTCCGATTTCAATAAGCCCCAATCGGGCATTTGCACCCAATGAACCTGCAGAAACCATTATGTACACATCAAGCCAATGACCAATTAATATGACAAGGCCAACAAAAGTTAAAATACCAAAATGCCTTTTGGCATCACGCGACATAAGTATTAACATCGGGAAGGCAAAATTGATTATGAACATGGTAAAATAAATCGTTTGAAAATTTTCAATTCGCATTACATAATACGTTACCTCCTCGCCAATATTTGCGTACCAGATGAGCATGAACTGTGAGAACCATAGATATGACCATAAGAAAGACGTAGCGAAAGTCCATTTTCCTAAGTCATGTATATGCGACTCATTAACCTTTGGTAGATAACCCAACTTTTTAAGATACATTGTTGTAATTACTAATACTACCATGGAAGAACACCAAATGCCGGCAAAAGTGTACCAACCATATAGCGTAGAAAACCAATGCACGTCAATAGACATTAACCAATCCCACGCAGATGTGGAACTAAAAACAGCAAAGAAAACTAGAAATAACGCCCCTTTTTTATAGTTTTTAAAGTGAATAGCTGTTCCGCCTTTTTCGTCTTCTTCAATAGATCTTTTTTGGAATCCACGAAGAAATATATAATAAGTAGAAAAATATATGATTGTCCTTATCCAGAAAAACCAACTATTTAAATAAGCCGACTTGCCCTGAATAATTTCGTCGTTTTTAACAACCTCACTGTCCATCCAAATGTAAATGTGAGCGCCATCTAAAATTGTTATTATCAGCAAAATAAATCCTAAAAAAACCATTCCGAAGGGAAGAAAACCTGCGACAGCCTCAATTACTCTTTTAATTGAAGCATACCAACCTGACTCTGTCGCATAATTAAGGGCAAGGAAGAACAAAGCACCGAGTCCTAGGGCAAAAAAGAAAAAGCCGTTGGTTAGTCCGTTGGATAGAAGTCGTGTTGTAAATTGAGCATCTTTGTAACCCAAAATAATACCCAACAATAATAAAAGCAAACCTCCTAAAGATACGAAAAGAATTGTCTTTTTGGCAACTATAGTTATTTTAAATTCCATAACCTAATTATTTTGTTTTAGTAGTCAATGAATCAGTTTTAACTACTGAAATAGAATTCCCTTTTGAATCAAATTTTCCATAATCTGCATTTTGGAACTTTCTAACATAATGCACTAGAGTCCAAATTTCTTTTTTGTTAACCAAGGAGCTGTGTGCGCCCATCATTCCTTTACCGTAATAAATGGAGTAAAATATCTGTCCATCTGAAAGTGATGCTCTATCTGCATAGTTAGGCACTCCGACATAAGCACCACTCAAGACCATTGGACCGTTACCATCTCCCTTTTCACCATGACAATGTTGACACATAGCAGTATACAATTCCTTTCCTTTCAAAAACATTTCTTCACTATTTTTGTTCGTTATTGGCATTGCATTTTTGTCATTTATAGCAAGTGCATATTCGTCTTTAAGACTAAAATCAAACCCATAAAGACCGTGCGAAGCTCTAAAAGCTATGTTTGCTTTTCTGGCGTAAGGCAACATTAGCTGAACCAAAGTGCTGTCAGTATTCCCGTAATACGGTACCGTATGATTGGGGGGAACGAGGGCGGATAGTGCCAATTTATACTTCATGTTTTCTCTTCCTCTAACTTCACCATAATCTACATACGCCTCAATAGAGGGTGATCTGTACATGTCTGGCATGTATTCTAGTCCGGAGCTGTCTGGATTAGAAACACATGCTCCTAATACAAATAAGGAGAGTGTAGCTAGCGAGAGGCCCTTGGAAAAACTCGATAATAATTTTATCATTTGCGTGTTCATGTCCTTATTTTATTTCTTTTTTATCGACTTCGACGAAACCTGTGTTTTTAATTAATTCATCTAATTCGGATTCTGTTTTCTGTGCATTTTCCGATAACCGGATTTCCATTACAAAACGATCATCTGTTGTTCTCGGATCAGGGTTTTGAGCAGGCATTCCAGGCAATGTTTTATTCGCCAGAAGGTAAGTTATTGCCATACCGTGAGCGGCACACAAAACCGTGAACTCAAAAGTAACAGGGACAAAAGCTAGCATATTTTCTAAATAGCTAAAATTAGGCTTTCCACCAACGTTCATTGGCCAATCGGTCACCATAAAATAACGCATTCCAACCGTAGCTAGCATGAGCCCTGTTAAGCCATACAAAAAAGCCATAATACCTAATCGTGTGTTTTTCACACCAATAATTGGATCAATTCCGTGAATTGGAAAAGGACTAAAAACTTCTGAAATTTTGATTCCTTTGGAAACGAGCGCTTTCGCACCATCCTTCAGTACCTCCTCGTCATCGTACATAACATAAATAACTTTCTCTGCCATCTTTACTTATTAATGATGTTTATGATAATCTGGTGATTCTTTGTAAGATTGACCAGAACCCTTTAGTATTGTTTTGATTTCATTCAATGCCAAAACAGGAAAATAACGAGCAAACAAGAGGAAAAAAACAAAGAACAACCCGATTGTTCCAATGTAAACCCCAATATCAATATGACTTGGATAATGCATACTCCAAGCAGAAGGCAAGTAATCCCGGTGGATTGATGTAACGATAATTACATAACGTTCAAACCACATACCAATGTTTACCACAATAGATATAAAAAACGTAAATAAAAGACTTCTTCTTAATTTTCGAATCCACATTAATTGTGGGGAAATCACATTACAAGTCATCATCGACCAATAAGCCCACCAATATGGACCAGTTGCTCTATTTAAAAAGGCATACGCCTCGTATTCAACGCCAGAATACCAGGATATAAACAATTCGGTGATGTATGCTGTCCCAACAATTGAACCAGTTACCATGATGACAATGTTCATGTATTCAACGTGTTTCGTGTGTATGTAAGCCTCTAAGCCCATTGCTTTTCGCATGATTAATAGTAAGGTTTGAACCATAGCGAAACCCGAAAAAACAGCCCCAGCAACAAAATACGGAGGAAAAATAGTCGTGTGCCATCCGGGTACAATGGAAGTAGCAAAATCGAAAGATACAATAGAGTGAACAGAGAAAACCAGTGGGGTTGCAAGACCGGCCAACACAAGTGAAACCGTTTCAAATCTGTTCCAGTTTTTGGCTCTTCCAGACCAACCAAAGGCCAAAATGCTATACATTTTCTTTGAAACCGGTTTTTTAGCCCGATCGCGAATTGTTGCGAAATCTGGAATCAATCCGATATACCAAAAAACCAAGGAGACAGATAAATAAGTAGAAATAGCAAAAACGTCCCAAAGTAAAGGAGAATTAAAGTTAACCCAAAGAGATCCGAATTGATTCGGCAATGGAAGTACCCAATAACCAACCCACAAACGACCCATGTGAATCAATGGAAAAAGACCCGCCATAAAAACCGCAAAAATGGTCATTGCTTCAGCAGAACGGTTAATAGCCATTCTCCATTTTTGGCGAAACAATAAAAGCACTGCTGATATTAATGTTCCTGCATGGCCAATACCTACCCACCAAACAAAATTAGTGATGTCCCATGCCCAACCGATAGTTTTGTTTAATCCCCAAACACCAATTCCTGTTCCTAATAAATAAACAATACAACCTATTCCATAAAGCGCAATTATAAGAGCAATACCAAAGAGTATGTACCACATTCTAGGTGCTTTATCTTCGATAGGTCTACAAACATCTTCGGTTACGTCGTGGTAACTTTTATGTCCAAGTATGAGTGGTTCTCTAATTGCTGCTTCTTTTTGCATGCTAATTCAATTTTCTATTAATGATGTTCCTTTGTTTCGTTGTGATGAGCATTATGCTTTTCTACCTGTAAACTTGCTAACAGTTCATTTTCTTCATTTCTAACTTTCACTTTATACCAAACATTGGGCTTTACACCAATCTCTTCAAGCGCTTGATAAGACCGATCATTTTTTGAACTTGAATAGACCGCTGATTTAACGTCGTTCCAATCGCCAACAATTATTGCATTCGTTGGACAAGCGTCCGAACAAGCCGTTGCAAACTCCCCGTCATTAATAACACGCGCATTGTTTTTAGCAACTAATTTTGTCGCTTGAATACGTTGCACACAGAAAGAGCATTTCTCCATTACACCGCGTGTTCGAACGGTAACATCAGGATTCAATACCATTCTACCTAAATCGTCTTGCGCAGGGTTTATCTCAGTAAACTTTTTGTAAGACGGATAATTGAACCAATTAAATCGTCGCACTTTGTATGGACAGTTGTTGGCACAATAACGCGTTCCAATACATCGATTATATGTCATTTGGTTTAACCCTTCGTTGCTGTGTGTAGTGGCAAGCACAGGACAAACTGTTTCACATGGCGCATGATTACAATGGTGACACATCATAGGCATGTGAACAACCTTTGGATTTTCTGCTGCAATTTCTGCTTTACTGTAACTGAACGTGTCTTTGTCTTTTCGTTGACCAGGAGCAGCCTCCTCATCGGACGCAAAATAACGGTCTATACGCAACCAATGCATTTCTCGGCCGCGTCTAACTTCGTCTTTACCTACAACGGGCACATTATTTTCAGACTGACAAGCAATTAAACAAGAGCCACAACCAATACAAGATGATAAATCCACAGTCATTCCCCAACGATGACCAATTTTTTCAACAGGATGTGCATCCCACAAATCAAATTCACTGTTAGGCACATCCTCATGGTGGCCTTCGTCATTTAATTTTTGAAGTGTATGCGCCGGGTTATAAGCTTCTTTTGTTTTTGATGTAAAAATAGGTAGTGTTGTTTCTCTAACAATAGAATGCCTGCCCATAACAGTGTGATGAATCTGTGTTGCCGCAATAGAATAGGTTCCTTCTTGCTTTAACAAATTGCCTCCCACATTGTATTCAAAATGACCACCTTCGTTTTTCACAAAACCAAAAACATTTGCGCCGATTGATTTTAGCGCGCCTTTATCGTCTAAATCGTGGCCGCCGTATTCTTTTGTTTGAAATGCTGCTTTGCCAATGGCCTCACCGTTTGCTCCACGACCATAGCCAAGTGCAATTCCGATTGTTTTTAATGCCTGTCCTGGCAATGGATACACCGGCAAAGTCACTTTATTATTTGCCACGGTAACCGTCGCCATATTAAGTCCATGTTCCTGATCGTAAGTTGTTACAAAACCCTGGGCTGCCATTTCAACAGGATTCATGGTAATATAATTATCCCAAGTCACTTTCGTGACTGGATCTGGCATTTCTTGCAACCAAGGATTCCCTGCTTGCTGGCCATTTCCAATAGCCATTTTTTGATAAAGCACAATTTCTAAATCCGACGATTTCGGTAAGTTTTTAGGAGAACTAGTTGTGTAAGGTAGTACCGCTGCTGGCGAAGTTCCGATGTTCTCACAACTGTTGTGCGTAGAATAGGCAAAATCTCCTAAAGGGAACAGATTAATATAATTCAACTTAACTAAATCATACGCGGCTGATGAGTCTTTACCCATACGAGATTTACCAGACCATACAGATAATGTTTCAATAACAGATGCTGTTTGGTGCAATGGTCGAATAGTTGGTTGAGCGATTGCATAATGACTGTTTGTTGGCTGATAATCCATCCATGTTTCAAGCGCATGGTGGTCTGGACAAATGTAATTACACAAACTAGCCGTTTCATCTGAAAAACCAGCGAAAGAAATACTTGTTTTAACTTTTTTCAACGCTTTTCCAAACTCTACACCATTGGGCAAGGAATAAACTGGATTAACCCCTAAAAACATTAAAACATCCGGTCCTTTACCAGCTATCACATCGCTTGATAATTTAAACACCTTATCATCTTGCGATTTAAATAATTTTAACTCATTAGATAAATCAATCGTTGATTTGTAAGCCCCTAGCAATTCGTTTAACTGATTCGTTAACAATTGAAGTCCTAGGTTATTCGTGCCGCAAACAACTAATGAATTTTGCTTAGATTTCTTCAATGAAGCAAGTGCTCCATCAGCGATTAATTTTACCTGGCTGTCTAAACTAGCAGCAACCGCTGTTTGTCCATTGAGTCCTTTTATTAAATAAGCTAATACAGCTGCTTGTTGAGATGGCTTGATCATAGCTCTATGGTCTGCATTAGAACCTGAAAGCGACATAATCGACTCAAATTGAAAATGTGTTGACATCTTTTTTGAGTCAGGATTGCGTGTTAAACCGTACTGCTGAGCATACGCGTTTGCAAACAACCATGTGCCTAAAAAATCTGCGCCAATGCTTACAATCGTTTCTGCCTTTGAAAAATCGTAACTTGGAATTACAGAAGCACCAAAGTTTTGTTCGTTGGCCTTACGTATAGCTGAATAAGAGATGGCATCGTACTGAATATGAGAAAAAGACTTCCCTTGGGCGGTCAGAGACATAGCCATTTCATCAATTTGCTTCTGTACTGTTGGACTAATAATTGAATTAGAAAGCAAGGTAATTGTCTTGCCTTTTTTAATGGCTTGAATCACTTTATTATCAACAGCAGCCCAAGTCGATGGTGCTCCAGAATCAACAGGGCCAACCAGCCTAGCGCTGTCGTACAAGCCAAGGATAGACGCAATGATTTGGGGGTTTACCGCGCCACCTGTCAATCCAAAATCTCGATTTCCTTTAATGAAAATTGGTCTCCCCTCACGTGTTTTTACAAGCACACTTGCAAAAGAAGAACCATCATAGTAGGTAGAGGCATACCAAGTAGCTACTCCAGGCGTAACATTTTCTGGCTTCACTACATAAGGAACAGCTTTTGTTACCGGAGCTTCACAGGCTGCTAAAGTAGCTGCTGCAACTGAAAAACCTAAAAACTTTAAAAAATCCCTTCTTCCTGTAGATGTTTCGTCTAATTTTTCATCAGACAAAAACGCTTCCACAGTCTGTTGATTAGGAAATTCATTTTCTTTATGTTTAAGAAATTCTGTCGTTTCCTTTAATTCCTCAAGACCTTTCCAATATTTTCTTGTCAATCCCATAATTTTCTGACTATGAACCAATTATTAATAATGGCATTTAGCACATTCCCAACCGCCTAATTCACTCACGCTAACCTTATCATCTTTCAAGTATTTCTTGTACAATGATTTATCATTATCTCTTAATCTTTTGTGAATTTCATCATAATATCCATTCTTCTTAGAATTAAGCGTCCCCGATGATATTTCTTTGGCTCCATGGCATTCAATACACCAACCCATTGTTAAAGTAGGCTTAGATAATTTAATGTTCCCATCGATTTTATTAAGCTCTTCAACTGGTTGAACCTTAACTGCCTCGGCTAGTTTAGTCATGTCGCCATGGCATTGCTTACAATCGACACCACCGACAACGACGTGTTGCGAGTGATTAAAGTAAACGTGGTCTGGCAAAACGTGCACTTTATTCCACACAATTGGCTTAGTTTTTCCGGTATATTTACCTGGCCCTGATGGATCCCAACCTGCCGCGGCGTAAATCTTTTTTACCTCCCCTGCATAAGGTTTATTCTCCCCGTTGATTTGTTTGTGACAATTCATGCATACGTTAACGGTTGGGATGCCTGCGGACTTGGACTTTTCAACTGAATTGTGACAATATTTACAATCTATACCATTTATCCCAGCATGTACATTGTGTGGGAAAACAATTGGCTGAGAAGGCTGGTAGTTTTCAACCACATTGATTCTTGACAGCCCTTTAAAACCAGTTATAATTACAGCTAAAATTAAAACCAGTGAAGTTAAACCAACAGGCAAACGATATTTCCAAGCCCATAATTTAAACTCTGAAAAATACGTTTGATCGTCCTCTGCAGTATTTTCTCCTGTGGATATTTTTAACTGGCGCCGAACACCACTAACAGACAAAATGATTGTTATAAAAAGTACACTTAAAATAATCCAAAACCAACTTCCGCTGCCTTCTTCTTCTTCGGCAACAGCCGCTGCATCAACCGCTACCCCCTGACCTCCAGGTGCAGGCGCTGCAGTTGCTGGATCTGGTTGCGCGTCTATATAATCTAATATTTGATTTACTTGGACATCCGAAAGATCAGTGAAAAGACTCATTTGAGAGCCAGCATATTCTTTGTATACAGCCGCTGCTCGCTTTGATTTGCCGCTCGCTCTTAGCGCCACATTATTTTTTACCCATTCTAAAATTAGATCTTTTTCTCCTGCGTCTGCCCATCTTTGACGAGCCCCTGACAACATCGGCCCAGTTCCATTTTTATAGATTTGATGGCAACTAGAGCACTTTGCTTTAAACAGCCCTTCCCCCTGACCCAAAAAATCAAAGCAAACAAAAACACTAAATAAGAATAAAACGATTGCTCGAGAAAAGAAAAATTTTGTAATGTGCTGAATATTAGATATTTTCATGAAAAGCTACTAATTTCTTATCCTATTATTACTTTTTTACTATAAATTTCGAGTACAAAATTAGCTAAATAGTGTCGCTTCATGACAATCTTATGACAAAAATAAACTAATTTAAAATGATTCTAAATAAGTGCGTTTGATGTGTTCCGCAATGCTTTTTAAATTTTACATTACCTCAAACGCTATCTTTGATATAAAAAATATGACAAAGCTATTCCTTGTTTATTTTATTATGCTTTCTATTCCTCTATCGGCACAAATAAATGTGCGTGGCCAAGAAGCAATTGACCCATTAGTGCAAGCCTATAAAAACGAATCTTTAATTGTAATAGGCTATCGAATACAAATTTGCATGGACGAAAGTAAAAGCGTTGCAGACGCCGCTAAAAACAAGTTTTTATCTACTTATCCAAAAACCTCCGCATACATGACGTTTGAAAATCCAAACTTTATTGTTATGGTGGGAGATTACAGGACTTTAATTTCAGCAGAAAAAGTTAAATTAAAAATACAGAACCAGTTTACTATTTGCACCATACACAAAACAACTACAAAGCTCCCAAGGGTAGATTAATTCGTTGGCCAACCTTGCGCTTTGAGAATTACTAATTCTCCGTTAGCACCCACCATCCCCTTTCCTTCATCACTGTTTGTCATATAACCTACAGGTGTGAAATTAGGATTGCTAACAATTTTTTCAAAATCACTTTGTTTGACCGTGAAAAGTAATTCATAGTCCTCACCTCCATTTAGCGCACAAGTAGTCGGCGATATATTAAACTCCAATGCAGTAAGTTTTGATTTATCTTCTATCGGTATTTTTTCCTCAAACAATTGACAGCCGAGTTTGCTTTTTTCACACAAATGAAAGACGTCAGAAGCCAAGCCGTCAGAGATATCAATCATCGACGTAGGCACAAGCGAAAGTTCTGAAAACAGCGCAACGATATCAACTCTAGCCTCCGGTTTTAATTGGCGTTGAATTAGCGCTTCGTACCCGTCTAGCTCAGGCTGCGCGGAAGGATTTAGCTTAAAAACTGCATTTTCACGTTCTAAAATCTGCAATCCCAAATAAGACGCTCCTAAACTGCCCGTTACAACTATAATGTCTTGAGGGCTTGCGCCAGAACGCAACGTAACACTATTCTTTTTAACACGCCCGACAGCAGAGATTGAAATAGTTAGCCCTGAAAATGCTGTGCTCATGTCACCACCTACAAGATCAACATGAAAAGCATCACATGCTAAATTAATCCCTTCGTACAACTCTTCAAGTGCCTCGACAGGAAATTTACTTGAAGCAGCGATAGACACCGTGATTTGTTCAGCGATGCCATTCATAGCACAAATATCAGATACATTTATAGAAACAGCCTTATAACCGAGGTGCTTTAATGGTACATACATTAGGTTAAAATGAATCCCCTCAATTAATAAGTCGGTGGTAATCAAAAACGATTCTTGATCATTTAATTCAATGATGGCACAATCATCGCCCACTCCCAATACAGAATTGCTGCCTTTTAAATTAAAATTAGCTGTTAAATGATTTATTAAACCAAACTCCCCAAGGGAATCTATCGTATTTGTTTTTGACATTGGTATTCGTTGGGTTTATAAAAGATCTTTGAAAAATGAAGCGCAAAGCTAGCTAAATTAAATAATAGACGAACGTTTGCAGGAAACGAATTAACTAAAAAACACCTAATAATGAAGTTAAAAATAGGATTGTTTTTATATTTGACATAAAAATACGCCTATGAAACTTTTATTGCCTTTTGTTTTCTCAGTGCTAATTAATTCTGGTTATTGCCAGAGTACGGCAGGAATTTATCACTTCAAATTTTTTATCGACAAAAAGCTAACAAATAGTGTGCTTGTATCAACAGGTAGCGGGACAAATAATTTTTCGGGAAGTGCGTTCAGAATGCCCAC
Organism: Chryseobacterium gleum; assembly: GCA_945888625.1. Taxonomy (GTDB): domain Bacteria; phylum Bacteroidota; class Bacteroidia; order Flavobacteriales_D; family Crocinitomicaceae; genus UBA952. The sequence continues at coordinate 174,353 of CAMDAH010000001.1, read as the reverse complement.
CAACTATGTAGATTCAATCAAACAAATTATAGAAAGTGGTGTGGGAAAAGAGTTGTTTTCACTAACAGAATGTAAGTATGCAACAAAAAAAAATGGAAAACTTCGAAAAACGTATGACTCAGGGCAACACGTTGGTGGGCTACCCAAAACGTACATAAAAAAGAATGCCATTTTAAACTTTGAAAAAGATTATTATGTACGAGTAAAAATTCGGTTTAATGTTTTTCAGGGCGTGCAAATTGGAGCTCCAAATCTAAACTATTCAAGAGTAAGGCCCTATGTATTGCTTAAAATAAAAGCGTTTGATGTTAACAGAGATAGAATCTATTCGAAACGCATTCGAGTTTTTGATTTTGAGCGGCTTCAAAGCGTACAGTATTCGCTAGGCAACGTTTCTGTTAGAAATTCGGAAATAATAACCCCCGCGCAAATATGTGACATGCTTAGAAAAACCTTCATTAAACTCGGAGAAAAAAACACTCCAATATAATTTTTCTGAATACATTTCGAAAATAAACTAAAAATCCCTTGTGCAAACACAAAGGATTTAAACGTTGACCCACTAGGGCTCGAACCTAGACTCTACTGAACCAAAATCAGTTGTGTTGCCAGTTACACCATGGGTCATTTTGGTGGACAAATTTAGTAACTTAATTTAAATTTGAAAAGAACTTGAGAAAAAAGCTTTGTTTTGGGCTAAAAATCTTAGAAAACGCAAATTTGATTTATTAATATCGTTAAATTCGCAGTAAATTGTGTTCACTAAAAAGACAATGATAAAAATTATGAATTATTCAAAGTGGAATACTTGGTTAGGTTGGGGAGTTTTCTCCATTGCAACAATTACTTATTTACTAACGATTGAAGAAACCGTAAGTCTTTGGGATTGCGGAGAATACATTACTGCTGCCTATAAGTTGGAGGTCGGTCACCCCCCTGGAGCGCCTTTGTTTATGTTACTAGGTCGTCTTTTTTCTTTTTACGCCGCTCCAGAAAATGTGGCTGTATGGATTAATTCCCTCTCCGCTATTTCCTCCTCTTTAACCATTCTATTTATGTTTTGGTCTTTAACGCTTTTAATTAAAAAGTTAGTGCTGAAACATAAAGAAAAGCCAAGTAAAGGCGACAACATAGCTATTTTTTCCTCTGCAACAATTGGCGCGCTATCCTACACTTTTTCTGATTCCTTTTGGTTTTCTGCTGTTGAAGGCGAGGTATATGCAATGGCCTCGTTATTTACTGCTATTGTATTCTGGGCCGCATTGAAATGGGATGAAGAAATGATGGAAACCAAGACCAATTTACTTAATAGTGCCATTGGTCCAAACAAATGGTTATTGCTTATCATGTTTCTTTTGGGACTTGCCATCGGTGTGCATTTATTATGTATATTGGTTATCCCCTCTATCTGTTTTATTGTTTATTTTAGAATAAGCGAAAAACCGAATTGGAAAGGCCTTGCAATAACAAGCGTTATTGCCCTAGCTACCCTAGGATTCATTCAAGTTGGTGTTATTCCTGGAACAGTTTTGTTAGCCTCCAATTTTGAGGTCGCATTTGTAAATAATTTTGGAGCACCGTTTTTTTCTGGAACAATTTTCTTCTTTTTAATTTTAATAAGCGCAATAATTACCGTTGTTCTTTATGCTCAAAAAAAAGGAAAAACAATTCTTTACAATGCCACAATGGGGCTGTTGTTTTTATTGATTGGCTACGGATCATTTGCCGTTATTGTTATTCGGTCGAACGCTAACACACCTTTAGACGAAAACAATCCTGAAAATCTTGTCACCCTGCGGTCCTACCTTAACAGAGAACAGTATGGCAGCGTTCCGCTTTTGAAAGGTCAGTATTGGAACTCCTATCGTCAGGGCGAGGAAGATACCGAAAATGGCCCTCAGTTAACCTCGAGAGACGGGTGGGGTGATTTGTCACCTAATTACATTCAACGTTATGTGGTTATTGAGGACGGCGAGGATATTAAAGGGTTTGAAAAAGAAAAAGACGCCGAAAAATGGATCGCTGCAAACAAAGGTGATTACGAGATTAAAAGAAAATATTTTGAAAGTAACGCCGCTATTCGAAAAGGAGCTGTTCCAGCCTTTGCCCAAACAACGTTTTTCCCTCGAATGCACTCGGAAGGAAATGCAGCGCACCAACAAGGATATGAAATGTGGTCAGGTTATGACGCTAACGAAGACAAAGGAACAGAACTAGGTAGAGACGGTAAGCGTTTGCCTACATTTTCTGAAAACTTGACATTCTTCTTTCGTTATCAAGTAAATTGGATGTATTTAAGGTATCTCATGTGGAATTTTGCCGGGCGACAAAATGATATCCAAGGCGACGGAGGCAACATGAAAGGAAACTGGATGTCTGGATTTGATACAATCGACAATGCCCGTATGGGAAGCCAGGAATTTGCGCCACATTATTCAAGCGAAAACCCATCACACAACCGTTTTTTCCTGCTTCCACTAGTATTTGCATTAATAGGCTTGTTTTTTCATTTTTATAGGGCACCAAAAGATGCGCTTGTACTGCTACTCGCCTTCTTATTTACCGGACTTGCAATTCTTGTTTATCTAAACCAAAAGCCCATGGAACCTCGGGAACGAGACTATGCTTATGCGGGCTCGTTCTATTTCTTTGCCATGTGGATTGGAATCGGTGTGTACGCCCTTTACGATGCCGCTTTGCGATTTAAAAAAGAAGACATAAAAAAGACCTTGTTGGTAATGGCCGGTGCACTTGCATTTACAATAATGATAGATATTGCTGCGGATGCCGCTTTTGTAAACTTCCTTGTTTGTCTTTTTGTGGTTCTAATAGCACTTGTTCTAATTGGTGGAGTTTACCTAATGAGAAAATCTTTAAAGTCCGAAAATACTGCGGCAATTACTATGGCGCTTATAGGCTTGTTCGTTCCCGTAATTATGGGAGTTCAAGGTTGGGACGACCACAATAGAAACGATAAAACCTCAGCGCGCGATTTAGCATACAACTATTTAATGTCTTGCGAAAAAAATGGTATAATTTTCACCAATGGAGACAACGATACCTTTCCTCTTTGGTATATGCAGGAGGTGGAAGGCCTAAGAACAGATGTAAGGGTTTGTAATCTTTCATTAATGGGTACTGACTGGTACACAAACCAAATGAAAATGAAGGCCTACGATTCAGAGGCCCTTCCTATTAAATTTAGAGAAGACCAAATTTTGATGTATGCAGGTAATACGGACCAAATTTATTTTATTCCACTACTTACCTTGTATTTGAGTGGTTCTTCTGAGGAGCTAATCAAAAAAGTAATCACGATGCGCTTAAAAAACAATCCGGAAAAAAGTGTCGAGGCCATTTTTGGTTTCAATGCACAAATAGGACCAATGCTAATGTCTGTTACTCCAAAAAACAGCGCTAATAATTTAGAATTAGAAAAAATAAAGAATAATCTAAGGTCTGCTGATACTACCGATTTGCTAAAAAATGTGACTAATAAATACGATGGACTTATTGCATTATTGAACGGGGTACAGAAAGGCGCTTTAACAATTCCTGATAATGTATCAAAAAACTTACAAGAACTCTTGCAAAATTTTGAGAAGCCTTGGCAATCGGTTGATCTTACCGAAGCGATGGCTTTTACAAGGGATGATAAAAACGTGTTTGTTAATGACAACGGAGAAAGAACATCCTTCTTTCCCTCCTCTGAATTTACCTTAAAGGTTAATAAACAAAATGTTGTTGCATCAGGGACCTTGAGTAAAAGCGAACTTAAAAATTGTCCGGAAAAAATTGCGTTTAAATTTAACCCTGACAAAGATCAATCGCTGACAAGAGATGAAATTATGATGATGGACATAGTCGCCAATAACGATTGGAAAAGAGGGATCTATTTCTCAAGTAATCGAGGATCCTCGTTTGCTATTGCACTGTTAAGTAAAGGATACATCAAACAGGTAGGCTTAGCGTATGAATTAAGTCCCTTGACAGATGAACCTGCTTTTTACAACTTGTCAAAAATGTATAAAAATTTAACCAAAACGTACAGTTACGGAAAAATGAATCAAGCAAACGTTCTAACTGATTATTATGCCAGAAGGCACACCCAACAATATCGGGTGAACTTTCTCTTGTTAGCAGAACAATATTTATTAAAAGGAATGAAAAATAAAACCGTCGAACTGCTTGATTTCTCTTTGGCAAAAATGCCCGAGGAATCAGTGCTTGACGTTGGCGAAGTGAATGGTTTTGACCCTATGTCCTCGTTAACTTCTAATGCTTCCCACCAAAGTTTTATGTTTGAAGGAAAAGAAATTCGTCCAATGTGTAGTGGTACCCTACACGAATACGTACAACTGTATTTCTTGGCTGGCAATGCAAAAAAAGGTGAGTTGCTCGGATTGAAATTAATGGCCAATTACGAAAGTATCTTTAACTATTACAAAAATACAAATGTCCGCATTTCTTCAGACTACAATAATATCGAAGATTTCTTTGCTGCGCTGGATGCTTGCTTTAAAATACGCGCAACGCTTACTGGGCCAAATGGAAATAAAAATAGTGCCTTATTGAATCGAATTAACAAAGCTGTTGCGTCTGTGTACAAGAGCACCATTCCTAAAATGATGAACGAGCTAGAGCAATTAGCAAGTGACAATGAAGAGTCTGCAGGTAGCGGAACAGGAAGGTTTAGCGCTCGCTTCAATAATATTCTGGTTAATTCTACAGCAATGGGCGAACATTATAATTACCTTCCAAAGCCGACTTCAAAATTGCCCGAAAAAGCGCCTAGTGAGGTTAATATTGACAAATTAAACAGTGCCCCGCTTCAGATAATGCCTCAATAATATGGCTTTATTTTCAACTCCTCGAATCATTTATTTATTATTTCCCAAATGGACGTGGGTCGGGCGGGAGAAAAATGCTGTTTACTTGACATTTGACGATGGCCCCAATAAGGAGTTTACGCCATGGCTCTTAACTTTTCTAAAAGACCGAAACGTTAAAGCAACCTTTTTCTGTGTTGGTGACCGAGCTCGTGACTTTCCCGAGCTTATACAACAAATTACAGCGGAGGGACATGCAATTGGCAATCATACCATGAACCATGAAAATGGTTGGAAAACGAAATCAGCGGACTATTTAGCGTCTGTAACTCAAAGTAAATCATACATCAACAGCCTGTTATTTCGTCCTCCCTATGGTAAAATACGAATTTCACAGTCGATTAAATTACGCATGATTGGATTTAAAATTATTATGTGGACGTGGCTTTCAAACGACTTTGATGCTTCCATAAGTACACCTTTAATTCTTGCTAAATCAAAAAAAATTAAAGGAGGTGACATTCTTGTTTTTCACGACAATCTGAAATCAATAGAAAAAACAAAAATTATTCTGCCGTGTTTAATTGATGCGATGTTTGAAAAAGGGTTGTGTTTTAAAATACTTACTTAATGAATGAATTTTTTAAACACTTATTGGGGGAATTTGATTTGCCCCTGCAAAATCCAGTCTTAATCTTTTCACTGATTCTCTTCATTATTTTGCTTTCACCTATTGTTTTACGTAAAGTTAAAATCCCCTCTATCATAGGTCTTATATTATCAGGCGTTTTGATTGGACCATTGGGTTTTGGACTTCTTGGAAAAAACACCATGGACCCGGAGGGTTCTGTAAAGTTATTTGCAACAATTGGCCTATTGTATATCATGTTTATGGCAGGCTTAGAATTGGATTTTACGCAGTTTAAACGCTATTGGAACAAAAGTTTAACGTTTGGTATTTTAACTTTTATCATACCAATTTCCCTTGGCTACCCACTTTGTATTTGGGTATTAAAACTAAGTCCTACTGCCAGTTTACTTACCGCAAGTATGTTTGCAACCCACACCTTAGTTGCCTATCCCATCATTAGTAAATTTGGCTTGTCAAAACATCCCGCCGTTGCAATTGCTGTTGGAGGTACTATTTTAACAGACACTGCTGTATTGATCATTTTAGCAATCATCTCGAGCTCCACCAAAGGAAACTTAGATTGGGGGTTTTGGCTCCGATTATTAACGTCCTTAAGTATATTTACATTCATTATGTTTTTTGTTATTCCCAAAATCGCGCGTTGGTTCTTTAGTAAAGTAGATAGCGAAAAAACATCGCAGTACATTTTTGTTTTGTCCATTATATTTTTTTCTGCTTTCTTAGCGGAAGTTGCCGGAGTGGAGCACATCATTGGAGCATTTGTGGCAGGATTAGTCCTAAATAAATTAATCCCTCACAACTCCATTTTAATGAATCGAATTGATTTTATTGGAAATGCGCTTTTTATTCCGTTTTTTTTAATTTCTGTTGGAATGGTCGTTGATTATCGCTCCTTCTTTCAAGGTAGTTGGCCACTAATTATCGCAGGCGTCCTGACTGCGTTTGCGATATTTAGTAAATGGCTTGCTGCCTATGCTACCTCAATTATTTTTAAACTCAAACATTCTGAACGTAAAATTATATTCGGACTAAGCGCATCGCATGCGGCGGCAACACTTGCTATCATTATGGTTGGCTATAACACCATACTGAATCAAAATCAAATTGACGCTGCGCTATTAACCAATGTTGTGGTAGAACCCATTCGACTTCTAGACAAAAATGTACTCAATGGAACGATTTTACTAATACTAATCACTTGTATGGTCGCCTCTTTTATTACTGAAATTGCCGGCAAAAAATTGTTGCAAGAAATAGCAGAAGATCGCGATGTTGAGCGACACGAAACCCGCCTCAGAAATCAACACGTTTTGGTTTCTATGACGGAATTACAAGGCAATGAAAATTTACTCGATTTTGCCACCTTAATTAGCGACCCACGTGTAGTAAATCCAATCTCTTTAGTAAGCGTTCAACCCAACAATGCAGACGCAGAAAAGCTGATTCGAAAATCAAGAAAGTCGCTCGAAGAAATTATGAAACACTTTGCAGGACACGAAATTAAAATTAATACAATCGCAACAATTGACCTTAATGTGTCCTCCGGAATTACAAGGGTATCTAAAGAGTTAGTTGCCGATATCGTCTTACTCAACGACAGTAAAGAATTATCTTTATTGAAACGCATAATCGACGACGATCGTCAAATTTTATTAAATCTTTGCGAAAAAACGATCTTCTTTTGTCAATTAAATAAAGTATCAACCAACTACAAAAGAATTGTTTTGGCAGCACCTAATCTCGCAGAGCTAGAACCCACATTTAACCTTTGGGGAGAACGAATTCTACGTTTAGCTATTGAATTAAAATTAGAAATTAAATTGTTTGGATCTGTAGGAACCTATGAGCGCCTTATGAAAGTGGGTAGTGCCAATAAAGTGGAAGCCGAAATCCAACATGAACCAATAGAATACCTTGACGACCTTTTTCTTAAAACAACCAAAAGCTCAAGCGACTTAATCGTTATATGCGCATCAAGAAACGGTGCTGTTTCTCACACAACGGAAATAGATGCATTTTTATTGAAAGCAGAAAAAGCCTATCCGAATAATGATGTCATAATTATCTATCCTGGCCAAGATAAAGAAAACTTGTTCTCTAACTACGACGATGTATCTGGAGATGCAATTGGAGTGGGAATGGAAACAATACAAAAAATAGGGAAAGAGGTAGGAAGCATATTTAAAAAGAATAAAGACACGAGTGAAAATTCATGAAAACGAAAACAAATTTCTTCTTTGTTTTATTAAGCAGTTACGTTGTACTGCAATTCTTGTGGTGGGGCTATCACCTTGCTGACTTGAGCCAACAAGTTGAATCAGAAAGCGGCAATGCTACTAGGCGCATATTAATGATAGTTGGTGAAGGTACTGTATTTTTCGTTTTGCTAATCTATGGAATTTGGCGAATCCGTAAATCAATACAAAGGGATATTAATTTATCGCTTAGGCAAAGCAATTTTATTTTGTCGATAACACATGAATTAAAAACACCATTAGCTGCCATAAAAATTTTAGTGCAAACATTGGTAAAACATGAATTAAGTCCTGACAAAAGAGGAGAACTCCTTAAAAAAACCCTTGAAGAAAATAATCGATTGGAATTAATGATTGAAAATATCTTACAAACTTCAAGTATAGAGAATAACGAACTCAAGCCAGAAAAATCACTTTTTTTATTTTCTACGTGCTGCCAAGAAATCATCAACAGGTTCCATAAGAATATGGGGGAGCAATTTATTTCATTAAAAATTGAAGGAGCCCCCCTGCTAAATGCAGACCGTTTTATGGTAGAAACTATCCTCATTAATTTGATAGAAAACGCCATTAAATATGCCGGCGTTAATGCCAATATCATCCTCTATTGTAAAGAAGAAAAAAACCGAATTGTTTTCGGAGTAAAAGATAACGGCCCCGGAGTGCCAGTAGAACAACGCGCACAAATTTTCAAAAAGTTTTATCGAATAGGAAACGAAGAAACGAGAACAAAAAAAGGGAGCGGTCTTGGTTTATTTTTAGTGGAACAATTTACAAGTTTACACCAAGGAAATGTGGTGTGTTTAGAAAATCTTCCTGTCGGCACGAACATTCAAATTACACTAAAAAAATGAATAAAGTTGGGCTCATAATTTTAGATGGTTGGGGCATTGGAGACGGTTCAAAATCCGATGCCGTAGCACAAGCCGATACACCATTCATGGATTCCCTTTTAAAAAACTACCCTAACGCACAACTAAATGCTTCTGGAGAAGACGTAGGACTACCCGAAGGACAAATGGGAAACTCGGAGGTTGGGCATTTAAACCTTGGCGCTGGAAGAGTTGTATACCAAGAACTAACCCGAATTAATAAATCAATCCAAGAAGGCTCTTTTTATCAAAATCTAGAATTATTAAATGCTTTTCAAATAGTAAAAGATAAAAAATGCAATTTACATTTTTTAGGATTACTTTCTAATGGTGGAGTCCATAGTTCGGATAAACATCTGCAGGCACTTTGTAAATTTGCGAAAGAACAAGGCGTTGAGCGCAGCTATATTCATGCTTTTACAGATGGCAGAGATTGTGATCCCTTAAGCGGACTTGGATTTATCAAAGAAACGGCATCGACTTGCGCTCCCTTTGGCGCCCAAATTGCAAGTGTGATTGGTCGATACTTTGCCATGGATCGAGACCAACGATGGGAAAGAATTAAACGAACCTACGACTTATTAGTCCATGGAATTGGATGCCATTCAGCAAGTGCTTCCGAGGCCATCATGGCACAATATCAGCAAGGAATCACCGATGAGTTTATTGAGCCCCAACTAATTAATAAAGATGGCCTTATTAAAAATGGTGATGTTGTGATTTGTTTTAATTTTCGTTCGGATCGACCTCGCCAACTTACGCAAGTATTAACACAGGAAGGCTTCCCTGACTTAGGCCTATTTCCATTGTCTCTCCACTATTTCACAATGACGAATTATGATGACCGCTTCAAAAATATCGGCGTTATTTTTCGGAAAAATCACAGCACAAATACCTTAGGGCAACTAATTTCTATCTCTGGACTAAGTCAAGTAAGGATTGCCGAAACAGAAAAGTATCCCCATGTAACCTTCTTTTTTAATGGTGGTAGAGAAGAAGCATTTGCAAATGAAAGTCGCATACTAGTAGATTCACCGAAAGTAGCAACTTATGATCTTCAACCCGAAATGAGTGCGCTAGCTGTATGCGAGAAGGCAATAAATCACCTCAGTGAAAACCGTCCTGACTTTCTTTGTTTAAATTTTGCAAATCCAGACATGGTTGGACATACAGGTGTTTATACAGCTATTATAAAAGCTGTGGAAACCGTTGATAAATGCCTACAAAAATTAGTGGAGCATGGTCTTAACTATAACTATGAATTTGTTGTCCTTGCTGACCACGGAAACGCAGATTACTCCATTAATCCCGATGGATCACCAAATACGGCACACAGTTTAAATCCCGTTCCGATCGTATTGGTGACTAAAGACAAAAATATCCGGTTAAATAATGGCCGACTATCGGATGTAGCTCCTACTATCCTTGCTAGAATGGGAATTGCTGTACCAGCAGAAATGGATGGTAAAAATCTAAGCTGCTAAATTTGTGTTTTGTAAGGTCTTGAAATAATTTTGAAGATTCAATAAAAGATTTTGTTGCTGAGTTTCTTTGGCTCTTATTTCATTTGCTCTTTTTACGGAACGATACACGATACCAATATATACCAAACAGCTTTGTGTAAACAATAAATAACCCACTGTTTTAATGCCCCTTTGTGCTTCGGGAGTAGATGGCTTTGGTAGTTTAAGGGCTTCTTCTGTGAACAAGAAAAACCATCCCCAATAAACAAAAAATAACATGATAGCCACCATCATTAAAGTTGTTACTATTCTAGATAAACCTGTTTTATAATAAATAGGATTGAAACAAAGGAAAGAGCTCACTAGACCAATCTTGTAATTGGGCATTTTTATTAAACCTTCCTCAACAATAGCGATGTAATTACTGATGAATTGCTTGTGCTCTGCTAGTTTTAATGAAAACGTTTTCTGATTTTGGGTATCCAGTTCCTGAAGTTTTTGTTGGTGCACCGCGCCTAATTCTACCTTGCAGAATTCAATTTTATTATCTAATTCGGTAAATATATCTAGCCAATCGAAGTCATCAACTGTGGTATTTTCTGCTTCCTCAATATAATTTGTAAGGTGTCTCATTGTCTCGTCTTCAGAAACCAATTTTTTAAACGACGAAACTTTTAGTAAAAGCGTATCGTTGGCATCTGATAATACCACTTGTTGATCGCTAACACTAAATCTCTTTGTTTTTGTGCCTCGGTATACATCGCGAGCTGCCTCCCTTCCAATTTGATTAACAAAGGCATTGATAATTCCCATGATTGTTGGTTTTGTTTGTTTAAACGTAAACGTGAATGCCTAAATTAACGAAAACAAATAAATCCTGTTAAGGATTTATTTGTTTTTTGGAGGTCTCGAGCGGATTCGAACCGCTGTAGACGGTTTTGCAGACCGGTGCCTAACCACTTGGCTACGAGACCTTATGATTTTGGTGTTTTAATTCTGCAAAAATAACAAAAATCCACCAACTAAAAAACGGTAGTTAACGCTTTATTAATTTGCCCGCCATTATTTTATTATTGGCTTTTGCAGACACATAATACAAGCCTCCGGATACTTGAACATTGTTTTCATTTGCTCCATCCCAAAAAACAGACGTCGAATCGTGCTTATTTGCATGGTTTAATCGCCGAACTAAAGTTCCTTTAACATCATAAATATAAATTAACGCATTGGCATCTATAATTTCGTTAAGCGATATTATTGAACCATTTTCAGCCATCGGGTTAGGGTAACATATAACTTGTCCGATGTCGCCAATCGGATATTCCGCTAAACTAGCGCTCATAAGAGCGTTTAAATCATAATTTTCATCCCCTGCTTGATACAGCATATAATGAAAGTAAATAATGAACATCTCATCAGTGGTGTTATACCCAATGGTAACTGTTTGTGGAGGGGAGTTTGGATTATGGGGGTTTTGAGCCGTATTATCGTAAACAGCCTCTCCCTTAATTGTATAACCCGCTGGCAAATGCTTGAGCTGCGTAAAATAATAAAAGTCTTGCCAATGGAAATCCCAATGAGGAATATTAATGAATTTAATGGTGTCGTTTGCGGGCCCAGTTGCATAAGATTTAATCGATTCTCCTAGTAAGTGCATATGAGGAAACACAGAAATTACAGATAAGTCAACGGGAACTCCCGCAGCTCCTGCTGGATACTGTTCGGCTAAAGTGGTTAGCTGATTGGGGGGAAGCGCAAACATATAATCGGCGATCACTGGGGAGGCTGAAACTTGCCTTACCCCTGTTGTTCCGATTGGATAAAAATGAAATATCACTTTGGTACTATCAAATAAACCATAACTACCGTCGGGATAATGCATGTTAAGATAAATTTGGGATCCGGCACCAATTGTAATTCCCATTTTTAAGGGATTTACAGATGGTAAAATCATCGGAGTTGCGCCAGGTGTGAAACCAGTTATAAGCTTCGTATTAGCATTGCTCGGACTGGCGCAATTACCACCAACTGTATCCGTAACCTCTGCACTAGTTGGATCATAGTAAACCAAGGCATGATGTACAATATCAGGATTTCCGGGAATAACTTCTACCGCTTTTATTATTCTATTTTGTGTGAGGTTCGTTGGTATAGCAAAGCAAGCATAATCGTCACCAAAAGCTGTTGCTTTACTCATGTAGGTAGGCATTTGAATGGTTAAATCGCCCGCTCCTAAAATTGAACTTCCCGAATAAATAGGTGGTGGTGGTGTATTTGCAGGATTTCCCTCTGGGGTATTGATGGCGATCCAATTCAATAGTATGTTTTTTTCAGCTGCCGACAAAGACCTAGTATGTAAGTATTGTTGGTAAGCATTATCCGGTGGCCAAGGGGGCATACAATTATCATTTACCACTTGAGCGATTACAGCGGCCATTGGTGAAGTCTCCTGAAAAGTCATTAAAGAAAAGGGACCTCCTCCACCCGTATGGTGACACTGTGTACATTTGTTATAAAATACCTGGGCAACCTCTCCACTCCACGTTTGGGCAGAAGAATAAAATCCGATGAATAAAAAGCCGAAAAGAAAATATTTTTTCATATAAAATGTTTTTTATTTTGCTAAATTAACGAATTACCAATTGTTTTGTCCCATAAACCCCATTATTTAATAAATAGGCAACAAGATAGTTTCCAAAAGTTAAATAGCTTAAATCAAGTATGGCCTCTTGATTGTTAGGGTATAATTTTAAAATCGTTCTGCCTAATAAGTCTAAAACGGTTACTTGACTAAAACTAAACTCCTGCGTGCGAAGATGAACGAGACCCTCTGAGGGATTAGGAAAGAGCTCTACGTTAAAACGTAATGATTCTTCATTAATACCAGCAATACAGGTTTCATTAACCGGAGAACCATCACAATAAGATGTCGGATATAAAATAGCCGCTTGTAATGGGGCATTGGCAAGCTGCAAAGGTGTTTCATTGCAACCCAATTGATCTACTAAAAAGTCCCGAATAAAGTTATCCGTGGTATCCATATAAGCAATGGCATTTGCGCTAGTCCCAGCATATGGCACGTGAGGAGCTCCAGGAAAAGTATAAAAGTTGTTTTGAACATTAACGGCACAGGCGCGATCAAAAAGCAATCTACTTCCATCTAAATACATCAATGGCGTGCCTGGATTAACAATTCCACGGTTATATTTTACTATTCCATCACTGGTTCCGTGAATAGATACAAAAGGAACATCGCCTGATTCAAGCCAAGAATACCTTGCTAAAGCTCCACACAAATTTATTACTCCTTGGGTTTTTGTAGAATAACCGGGACTACCACTATTTCCCTCCAATCCCCCCAGTGCATTAATCGTTGCATTGGAAAGATAGGGAGCTATTTCGCAGATATCATCTAGGTAAGCAACATGCAGCGAAGTAATCGCCCCTGCTGAACTACCCCCAATAAAAATTCGATTGGTATCAATTTTATACGCATTTGTTCCCGTAGCGACGTCCTTGTAAAAAAATCGAATGGCGCCTTTTAAATCTTGAACTGCGCGAACTACTGCCTTAACAGCATTCGCTGAATCGATGGGAAAAAACCCTGTTCTATAATCAATAGAGGCACATGCATATCCTTTCTGAGCAAAACTTCTCGATAGTGCTTGAACATCCATGTCGGTCTTTGTTCCCCCAAGAAAACTACCCCCATGCACCCAAATAATTAATGGGCGATTCGTTTCTGTATCGCCTGTTCCTTCATAAAAATCTAGCTTCAAAGAAGTATTTGCGCCTGTAAACGACGCATTTTGCCCGAAAACAATATTACTTGTCACCGAAAAGGTTGGAAATACCTCACTGGCATATCGCCCTCCGGTACAAGGCTGAGCGCCAACGATAAAAAATAGAGCGATAAACGCACTTGTTAAAGTAAATTTCTTCATAGGATAAATTTAAGGAAAATAGGTGGATGAATAAAATAAGGCATTCGCCAGAGGAATTGTTCCTTTATAGGTTTTGTTGATCGCGGTAATAAAAACATTTGCCAGCAAGGCATTACCTCTTGGGTTTAAATGAATTCCATCAAGTGAATAAGCACCACCGGAGACAAATTTCGCGGACATCGTAACGCCATTGTAAACAAATCCATCGTTTAACTTTTTATAAAAATCTGCTGTTTCTGCAATAGCAAAACCATGAAAATTAGAATATTGCCGTATAACTTGATTGTAAGCTAAGAGTTGATTTCTAATTTCTTGAAGTTCCGCTAAGGTTAATACAAACTCATCTCTCAAAGGATAAACACTTCCGTATTGATGACACTTCATAGAATCAAGCGGAGTACTTAATAAAATTAATTCTCCTTCCACCATTGGACGCACACCAAAAGCACCTGCAGCAGGATCCTCGATCATGAAGGGATTTGATCCAACTGTAAAACTAAAACCAAGCGGGCCATATATTTGATTTAATGATGCGGCCTTTTCAGCATCTAAATTTAAACCATTGTAAGGTATGGTAGTAAAGTAAGGCATTTGAGTGATGTCTGGTATCGTCCCGACAACTGCTTTTACATTTTGGCTATACAGCTGACCATACAATTGGGTTAAGGATTCTTCGAAGCCAAGGCCAGGAAAACCAGCAAGTGGAGACATCGGATTTTGTGTTGCGCCACTTCTTGCATACGGCAACACATCCTCTATTCCCAAATAAATGCTGCAAAATGTAGGATTCCCTCCATCAAAAATGTTCTCTTGAACGGATGAAAAGTTACCTGAACCGGGGAAGTTAAATTGATCCTTTGACATTCTTGCGAAAAATGCATTGTATTGGGGAAGATTAATGTTGCCAAAAGCCGTTGAAACCATATCAATCATTCGTAAGCCTGGTATTCCGTAATTTGTAAATTTGTTTTGAGAAGAATATGCCGAAGTCGTCAAGGAAGCTGCTTCTCCTTGTTGTGCAAATCGAACAGGAGAAAGTCCAATTCCTCCAAGGCAATCTGTTTTGTATCCTAAAATTAACTTGGACAAGAAACTGGAATTAGTCCCAATATTAGCGCTTCCCATTAAGGGCAGATATATTTCACCTGCGCCAACTAATTGCAATTGTGTTTGTAGAATTGCGCCTAATGAATTTTGTTGCCCATACTGATACAGTGCATCATCCATATACCCGGCAGTGTTTCCATCACCGATAGCAACGAATTGCTGAAGATTAATTTCTCCAGGAGACATTGGTGCTAATTTTTCTTTTGGTTTACATGAAATCAAAGCCATACCACAAAGGCAAACTAAAAATAATTGCTTATAAAATGAGTTGCTTTTTACCATTTGTATGCTATTGAAAGTCCTGGCGCCAAGGCAATCGTCGTATATGTTCCACTCATATTCGTTTCGATATTCGTGTCCGAACGTTTTATTTTAGTATAATAAATAGAAGCATCCACGCGTATTTTTTGTGATAATTCATAGCCAACACCAAATGTTCCATAAATCCGAATGCCGTCTGGGGTTTCGGGGCTTACATAACCCGATTGAACAGGCGTTAACCCATACCCTCCACCAATTCTTAGTGCTAAACTCTTTGTTGGCTTTACCTCCATGCCTAAGCGGAAAGCAACTATATTCTTATACATTCGCGGCGATTTTGTGTCTAGTAAAGAACTTGTATTCGTGGCATAGTCAAATGCTAATGTATCATAAACCTTCCAGCCAACCCGGTTAATATCTAAAACAACCGTGAAAGCACTACAAGGATGATAGGAAAATCCTAAAGTTGTCACTGAAGGCAATGGCAATCGCCCCGTGAAGGATGTTGCAGGAAATTTATCTTGAAGAGATGACGGAACCGTAAACGTTGCTTCGCCATCGCGAAGATTCATGGACACTTTGGAACGATACGTTAGGCCCATAGATAGCTGTTTACTTGGATTAAAATGAATTCCGATATTATAGCCAAAACCAATTGCCTTTCCTGCTAATTCGGCGTGACCATAAACACCATTCGTGTCTTGAACAGGTATGTCTTTTTGAAGATTTACATTCCCCGAGCTTATCACAAAACCACCACCAATTCCAATGTGGTCTGCGATCCGATAGGCAAAAGTCGGCTGTATGAAAATGGCTTTTAATTCTAATCGTGTTAAGGCAAAACGACCTATCCAATTATCTTGATATTGAACAGTACTCCCGAATGGGGTATTTACAGAAAGTCCCATCTTTAATTTTCCGGCAGGTTTTAATTGAAACATGGCATAAAAAGAAAATGGAGTGCCAACGGGAGAGTTCGATCGATAAGAAGAATTTGTAGCAGAGTCTACAAACAAAATATTGCTGAATACAGGTGTTACGCCACCGACAATACTATTTTGATTTAAAAATACAGACGAGCCCGGATTAAAAAAAAGCGAGGATCCATCAAAAGGAGCCGCTACACCTGCCAAGCCCATTCCTTGTTGCCGCTGTCCTTGAAAGTTAACTTGAAAACCTTGGGAAAAACCATTGTTATTACAAACGAAGTATAATAAATATAAGGCTCCTAGGTAAATTCTTTTCATTTATACTAAATTGCGTATAACCAAATATATTAATAAATAATTAATATAGGGAGAACGGTGGAATTTAGCTTTGTTTTTATTCGAAATTATCCTTGAACTCATCAAGGTCACGCCGATCCTTTTTGGATGGTTTTCCATCGCCATTTATTCTATAAGATTTTTGAGAAAGCAAGTACTGTTCAAATTTGTCTATTTCCTCTTGCGGGGTTGTGTTTTCAATGAAATCGTGCACGAGCTTCGCACCAATGCGTTTGTCTGTTAGTGTAATTACTTTATATGAAAACACCGCGCTATTTCGATGAAGGGTGATAATGTCATTTTCTTGGGGTTGATAGGAAGGTTTAACATCCTTAAAATTCATTTTTATTTTTCCCTTGGAAATTGCTTCGTGCGCAAGACTTCTTGTCTTGGCGATACGAATAGCCCAAATAAATTTATCTAGTCGTAATTTCATGTTGTAATTTCTTTGACAAGGAATTGAAAACTAAATTATAGGAATGAGCTATGAGCCCTAACAAATCTGCTTTTTGAATATCTTTATTGAACTGAATTGTATTCCAATGTTTTTTATTCATGTGGTAACCTGGCAATACGGCCTGATAATTCTCCCTTAATTCAATGGCTTTTTCTGGATCACATTTTAAATTAATGCTCTCGCAAGTAACCGTGTCAATTAAAGCGAATATTTTATTGCCTATTGTAAAAACTAAGGTAACATCATCAAATGGAAATCGCTCATCAGTCCCTTTTAACGAAAGACAATAATTACGGATTTCATCAAGGAACACGCCTTAATTCTTAGTGAATCGCAGGGGCATTGTCGTAATGACCTAAATTATAAAGCATTTTTGTGTGTTCAATAAGCGCACCAGCAAATGTTTTATAGGAATGATAAGGCAACTTATATTCCAAAGCTGTTTCTTTTACTATGTGCGCAATTTTTCGGTAATGCACATGACAAATATTAGGGAATAAATGATGTTCAACTTGATAGTTTAACCCGCCTACATACCAAGAAAACAGTCTTGCTTTTGGTGCAAAGTTTGCCGTGTTGTATAACTGGTTTACTGCCCAATCTGCGTCAATATTTCCAGAATCATCTGGCATAGGATAATTAGAGGTGGGAACAACATGCGCAGGTTGAAAAATAGCCCCAAGCGTTAGGCCTGAAATAAATTGCATAATGCAAAAACCTATAATAGTAATGTACCATGGCGTTTCACACAACAAGATAGGTAGTACAATAAATAGTACTGCAAATCCGATTTTACTTGCTATAATGGTTATCCAATGATTGGTGTACGTTATCCCTTGTGATTCAATTAAACCCATTTTTTTGTACCTACGGGCCTGCTTGTAGTCTTTAGAAATAAACCAAAACATAGTCATTAAGCCATAAAAGAACCAAGCATAAACGTGTTGAAAACGGTGTAAAGGAACCCTCTTTTTGTTTGGGGAAAAACGTAGAAGCGCTTCGGGCGGCTCTATATCTTCGTCAATACCCGTGACATTCGTGTAAGTATGGTGTAGGACATTGTGTTGAATTTTCCAATTAACGTCATTTCCACCTAAAAAAACAATCACTCGACCGATTAATTTGTTAACACTTTCGTTTTTGGAATAAGCTCCGTGATTGGCATCATGCATTACAGAAAGTCCAACGCCTGCCATTCCGAATCCCATGATGATCCACATTAAAAGAAGCAACCAAATTGGCATTGCAATGGTTAAGATTAAAACCAATGGAGTAAGGTAAATAACCAACAAAGCAATTGTTTTGAAGACCATTGAAGCATTCGCATGTCTTGAAATGTTGTTGACCTTAAAATAATCACCAACTCTTTTTCGTAGCACCTTATAAAATTCTTCGTTATGGTTTTTTGAAAATTTAACTGTATTATGTAACATATTTATGTATTTAATTTTTGTTTAATTTAATAATAGCTTGAACGATTAGTAAGATAAAAAGTTCATATAGCTGTTTTATTGCATTTATTATTATGGACGATTCGTTTTATTTGACGAAGAGAAATTAGTAAATAATGACTTTAATGTAAACCATGACAACAAGGGAAAAAACAATAATGGCATTATAAAACCTTTATAGAAATCGACAAACATGGCCACATCATCGCTTTTAAACGTTGGGTCCTTCATTTTTAACACATAAAAAACTAAGCTTAGGGTGATTCCGCTAAATAGAAATCCAGTCAAAAGTTCAGCAAAGGTTTTGTTTTTAATAACTGGAATAGCAAACATGTGATAAAACAAAGAGAAGGCCATAGTGAATATCCCCGATGTCCATAAAAAAAACAAGCCCAATCTACCAATGCTTGCCCCTTCGCTAAAATCCACTAACAAGTTAAAATAAAATGACGAATAAGCATAGCTTACAACAGAGGATAACGCTGCAGCAATAATTCCGTGTAAAAATGCATTTTTTAACCCTTGCAACATAATTGATTGTGTTAATCTTCCTGAACTAATTCTAAGTCAGCATTAAGCATTACTTCATCACTAAGATAACCCAAAGATTCTTGATCACCAACACCAAAGTCCAATCGTTTAATACTGCCTGTTAATTCAAACCCAGCCACACTATTACCTGAACGATTTTTTATTGTACCGTTGTGTAATGCCATTAATGTTATTGGTTTTGAAATCCCACGCATGGTTAAAATACCTTCAACACGATAATTCTTTGCATCTATCTTTTGAAACGAAGTGCTTTTAAACGTGAATAATGGAAACTTTACGGCATCAAAGAAATCATCTTCACACAAGTGTTTATCGCGCGTTTCATTTCCCGTATTTACACTGTTTACTTTTGCCGAAAACTCAATTGAAGCATCCGAAAAGTCGCTTTTAGAAGAAGTCATGCTTATCGTGTAATCACTAAAATTTCCGTTGGTTTCCGAAATCCCCATATGTTTAATTGAAAACCCTATATTGGAATGGGATAAGTCTGCCGACCAACGAGAGGCTTCGATAACAACAAAAGATAATAAAGACAAAGAAACGATAACGTAAAAAAATTTGTTTTTCATAATGTGTATTTTAGTTTTTAGTTAGCACAAAAGTAATTGATTTGGATTACTTATGAGTACAACACCTCTTTAATAATTGCTAAAGACCTTGAGGTGTCAAAAAGAGGTAAGTGCAACTGCATGTACTTCAAAAGAACAAGCATGGCTTCCTTTTCAAATTCCTTTGGAGGGGCTAAACAAGTCGTAAATAAACTATTGAGGTAGTCAACTAATTCCTCTTCTTCTGTACACGGCGCCTTTCCGTTGCTCGAAAAAGTACCCTCCAGCATATTAAAATGAGTAGCGTTTTTAATCGTTTTGGGCGAAACGCCCAAGTGTTCAATTAGTTTGACTAAAAACTCTAAAGGGAATGTGCTAAGTTGTTTTGTTTCATTTAATTCCTCTGCCGATTGAGTTAAAAAGTGAAATAATTGAGGATCGCCTTGTTCCTCTCGAAGCGTTTGTCGAAGAACATCACTTATAAAAAAACTAATAAGCACTTTGAGCGGGTGAGAAACAGAAGATAAATAAGGTGTAGAAATAACCATTGAATTGATAATTCCAAGTTCACTTTCTGGGCGTTTATAAGAATTAATTTCATAGTTTCCAAATGCCATAATGGGCAGTTTTTTTTTCTTTGCCCCTTTAAAAATGTACTTTCTTAAGCCCTGACTTTCTGTGTAAAATGTAATGATTAAACTGCTTTCAGAATAATTTGTTTTAAATAATAGCAGGCCGTTATCAGTATTTTTCATCGGAAAAGTTTAACAAAGAAATAAAATAGTTCTTTACAAATACATTTTGAATAATTAATATTTTTACAAATAAAAATGAAGCGCAATCTCCTTCTGTTTATCTTTTTACAATTTTCCCCCTTTTTTTTTACGCAATCTTATTCATATAACAATGCCGTATTAAGCGAGGCTTTAGTCAATGAAAATGACACTGTTATTACCATTAAATGGCAGAGTTCTTTGGGCGCTACACAATATAATTTATATAGAAAACTCTATGGCGGTTTAAGTTGGGGTTCCCCAATCGCTAACCTTGGCCCTTTGGAATTATTTTATGGGGATAGTAATGTTGTTGCGAACCAATTATATGAATATCGTATTATGCGTGTTGGTTCAAGCGGCACCGCTTATGGCTATTTGGTGTCTGGGATTAACACTCAAATTCCATATAACAAAGGAACAATGATTTTGATAATTGACGACTATTTTTTACCCGATTTACAAAATGAGATTGCTGAATTAATTCTAGATATTGAAGCAGATGGTTGGTTTGTTCAACAACAACTGGTAAATCGTAATAACAGCGTTTCACAAGTAAAATCACTCATCCAAGGAATTTATAATAGCGATCCCGTTGCCACGAACGGCTTGTTTTTGTTAGGACACGTTCCTGTACCCTATTCCGGCGATATTAACCCGGATGGTCACCCAGACCATTTAGGCGCATGGCCTGCAGATGTATATTATGCGGACATTGATGGGACATGGAACGATGTGAGTGTAAACGATGCTAGTGCTTCCGACCCAAGACAGCACAATATTCCTGGTGACGGAAAATTTGACGAATCTATACTTCCCTCTGATGTAGAATTAGAGGTTGCACGCGTTGATTTTTACAATCTTCCTGCATTTTCAAACACAGAAACAGTATTAATGCAAAGCTATCTTGGCAAACTACACGCCTTCAAGACAAGGCAATATATTCCGAGGGATATTGCGATTGTTGAGGATAATTTTTTAGGATTGGCTGAAGGATTTGCAGGTTCTGCCTACGCAAGTTTTTCTCCGAATGTTGGAATAGATTCTATTGTTAATGGTAATTACACAAGTGAATTACTAAACAGTAATTATTTATGGGCGTATGGAACGGGGCCTGGCTGGTATAGCGGTGCGTCAGGTATTGTTACCACTAATGAATTTGCTGCAAATAATTATAAGAGCACTTTTTCGATGTTATTTGGCAGCTATTTCGGCGATTGGGACAGTGCTAATAATTTAATGCGCGCTAATCTAGCCAGCGGAAAAACGCTGAGCTGTTCATGGTCGGGAAGGCCTTACATCTACTACCATCCTTTAGCGATGGGCGAAGACTTAGGCTATTGTATTCAAAAAGCACAGAATAACAATTCAACTTATTTTTCCTCCACATTAAACACATTTAAACGATGGGTTCATATTGCCCAATTGGGAGATCCAAGCTTAAGGTCAAGGTATATTTCGCCTCCGAGCAACCTGACTTGTTCCACCAATGCCAATGGCTCGATTCAACTGACATGGGCACCGTCCTCCGAAACTGTAATTGGTTACGCTGTCTATCGTAGGGACCCAAACATAAACTTTTGGACCTTAGTTGATCCTGCGATAATTAGTGGGACAACTTATAATGACAATAGCATCGTAAACGGAGGGGCATTTATTTATATGGTTAGAGCAGTAGACACCTTAAGAACTGCCAGTGGGAAATACTATAATCAAAGCCTCGGAACCATTGGGAGCGGAAATTCTACTGTGCAAACACCAACAGTTTCAATAAATAAATACGTTCAAGTTTACCCTAATCCAACGAATGATTATGCCTCAGTCTTAGTGCCTGAGCTATTGATTGGTAAGGAATATAAAATCTTAAGTTTAATGGGTAAAGAAATTGAAAGCGGCACGATTGAATCGCTAGTCCATAAAATTAACTTGCGGCAATATTCCCAGGGCATTTACCTCATCTATATTGAAGGACTGGAGTCCTCGGTAAAGATTAGTAAGAAATAATTACTTCCCCTTCGATTTCCCGACAACAATTACATCCTCATTGTCTTCTTCCTCTTGCCCCTTCCATTTTTGAAGATTTTTCTTAATCTTAGGGTCTTTGTTCGGCTTTTCATCTTTTACAGGAAGGTTCACGGGTTTATTGTCTCCTTTAATTTTTGGATTAAAGTTTATTTTAATTTCCTCCTTTGGGACCTCTTTTGGAACGTATGTATTAACCGTAGAGTCTTTCTTAAAGAATCCGAATTCTGATTTTAAAATCGATTTAACTGCTTGTTTTTCTTCTAAAATAGTTAATTGTACTTGCTCAATTTTCGCTGTTTTATCCCATTCAATCTTAGGGTTTTCAAGCGGGCCATACATCCTCATGTAAACACGAAAACCTGTTTCGTCATCAATTATTTGTCCAAACTCAGTGTTTTTAACTTGCTGCTTTATGTCTCTTAATCGAAAGGCAAAACGATAATCCACGACATTATCAAATGAATGGGTTCCGGATACATCCATATCCATCGCAGAAGAAACTATTTTCATTTTGGGGATTTGAATGATTCCGTTGCTAATGACGATCGTGTTTTCCATTGTCTCGAATGACAAATTATTTAGTTTTTTTTCAAATTCGTTAATGTTATTATTTCCTAAAACAAGTCTCCCTGTTTTCGTTCTCAAGCTAGTAATAATATCTTTGAAAGAATCAACATTTTTTAAGTGGCCATTATACACCTTTAAAGCCAGCTTCGATTGAATTCCTTTTGATACAATACCTGATCTGAGATCAAAAGGAGCTGAAAAATCCAATGTAGCCTCGGCACTTCCCGACAAGTTTTCATCCGTCAGAACGGACTGCTGAAAGTTATTCCATTCTTTGAATAACGGTTTAAATTGAATATTTTCACTCACAATACTCGCTCCTAAGTAAAATAATTCAGGTGTTTTTTCTTGAATTGAAAGCGATCCGGTCAATTTCGTTCCTGCACTAACACATGTTATTTGAGGAAAAACAAGTTGGCGACCATCTATTTGCATAATGCCTGAAACGTTATTAAAAATATGATTTTCATAATTCAACTGGCCAAGAGCAAGAACTATCGACCCTTGAATATTTTCGGGCAAAGCAAAAATTCTTTCTCCCTCAATTTTTTGCGCCTTTGTTGTTGTGCCTAAATCCGCTACATTAACGTAGTTACTTTCTAGGCGAACGGTCGCATTTAAATTTCCCTTTGAACTTAAATAATTGAAAATATTGCGAATGGTGCCATTTATGTTTAGGTCTGTCCGGTCTATTGACAAGTGAGCAGATGCTATTCCAATTTCACTTCCTTGTAGGGTTATTTTTCCATTTATCTTATTGAATGTACGTTTGTCGTTATCTAATTTAAGCTCAACATTTGCTAATTGAATTGACCCGTTACATTGTTGGATGTTGGCGGTGCCACTCCCTTGTTGCGCAATAAATGATGCGTTGACTTTTACCCTTCCTTGAATTTTGTCTACAGAAGGAATTCTAAAAATTTTATCGACGATGTGTAAATCTATGTTTCCTTTTGCATTGCCCTCATAACTCGGTCTTGCAAAATTCTTGATTATTAAATCACCACTAAACGGTCCGCCTGCCGTTTTAAAATTAACCCGCTCAAATTTTAGGACCTCTTGCTCTTCTCCTCCCTCGTTACTGTAGCTACCCGCCAAAGAAATATCACTTGCTGTTATCTTGGTACCCGGTTCTGTTATACTTCCGTTTGTTACGCCGAACTGGCAATCGACACGCATTGGTGAGCTTGATTCCTTAGCACCATTAATTTGAAGTTCGAAATGAACTTTGCCTTTGCCCTTGTATTGCTTGTATTCATCGTGGTCATCTAAAGACAACTTGTTAACTAAATCCGCAAGTGCAATATTTTTAGACTTGACCTGAAAAAACAAACTGTCTTTGGTTATATCCCCATTTAACAAGAATGGTAAACCCTCAATATCTATCTGCGCATTGGGTAATCTTGCACTTTCCTGTTTATTATCAATCATTAGATTTATGTCAAAACTTGTTTTTTTATTAGCTAACAAAACAATTTTATTGCTTTTCAACTCGCTAATGAACACCTCGCATTTGGCTTTCAAGGTGTACTTATCTGAACTAAAATCACCTGACAAATTAGCCTTTTGGATATGGGTAGCATAAGATTGAGCCGTGGCCGCATTAAAATAAATAAGTCGTACTTTTTCTATCCCAATTTGCTTAAGTTTTAATTCAAGAGAAGATTTTGTTTTGGAAGTTGAAGCGTTTGCGATATCGAAATTTGATTTACCCTGGGCGTTTGTTTTTAATTTTACAACTCCATTAGCAACATCAATGTTTTTAATGTCATACCTCCCATGCCACAAGTCCATAGGATTGAACTGTAAACTAAATTTTTCTGCAAAAAACAAGGTGTCTGTGTTTTTCTCCAATGAAAATTTGTCCTTAATGTGAACCTGGATCAACTCTACGGAAAGATTCGGAAAGCTACCCCAAAAGACCAAGTCAACTTCTTTTGCCGAGATGGGCTCGTTGAGTTCTTTATTAATTTCTCCTAAAACCAATTTGCCAATAGAATCCTTTAAAAAATATACGGTAGCAGAGGTCAAAAACACAAGGCCAAAAACGAATACACAGATCCATTTGAGTATTTTGATTGGTAATTTGTTCGTTCTTTTATTAATTGCGGGTTCCAAATTATCCATTTAACGTCTTTTGATTAGTTTTTCGATTGTCTAACTAACGGAGGGCTGCCTAATTAAGTTACGTTGAATGCCAATTTAGTGACATAAGGATTTGGAAAAAATACTTTAATTAATTTATTAAAATAAAACTTGGACTTGAATAACTAGTCGGCTGAGTTTAATTTCTTAACCATAGTTAGAATTGTGGCGGTGGCCACTGTTTCACCCGTTTCATCAAACACATCCACAAAAAACTTAACGATCCCTTTGGGAATATCGTCTTCGAAGCGTTTTTCTTGATCTACTTTCTCTTTTACAGTACACCTTACTCCTATGGTCGAGCCGGGATATACAGGTTTAGTAAATCTAGCGTCCTCAATACCATAATTTAACAATACAGGTCCTTTTTTGGGGTCAACAAATAAACCAGCTGCCTTAGATAAAATAAAATAGCCGTGGGCAACTCGTCTTTCAAAAATGGTTCCATCCAAAGAGGTCGCGTCCATGTGAGCATAAAAATTATCCCCTGATACATTGGCAAAATTAACAATATCAGCCTCCGAAACGGTGTGTTTGTGCGTGTAAACTGTTTCGCCTATGACTAGTTCTTCAAAATGCTTTCGAAATACATGCGGATTTGCTTCAGGCATTGCACTGCCAACTTGAAATTGCTGTGTAATTGCACTAATTGTTGAAGGATGTCCTTGAATTGCCGTTCGTTGTAAATAATGCAAAACACCTCTTTTCCCTCCCATTTCTTCCCCTCCACCGGCTCTTCCAGGACCACCATGAGTTAACAAGGGCATTGGCGATCCGTGACCAGTGCTCTCTTTAGCACAATCAGCATTTAACACTAAAATTCTTCCATGAACACTAGCAGCACCCAAAACATATTCAACGGCCTCGTTATTATCGGGCGTAACAATAGATGAAACTAACGAGCCCCTGCCTAATTTAGAAATTGCTATTGCCTCCTCCATCGTTTTGTAAGGCATTAAAGTGGCCACTGGACCAAAGGCTTCTGTTTCATGACAAATGGTGTTATAAAACGGGTCTTTATTAAGAAATAAAATCGGTGAAAAGAAAGCTCCTTTATTTTTATCCGCGCCTACAACTTCAAATCGATCTAAATCGCCAAAAATAATTTCTTGCTTAATTGCCATTTCCTCCACGCTAGCTCGAACTCGTTCAACTTGTCGCATTGTTGCCAATGCGCCCATTCTTACGCCTTCTTTTTTAGGGTCGCCAATTACAACGGTAGACAACCTTGCTATAAGTCCTTTTTGCACCTCATCAATTAAATTTTCAGGAACGATAATTCGTCTAACAGCTGTACATTTTTGGCCCGCTTTTACAGTAATTTCTTTACATGCTTCTTTGATAAACAAATCAAATTCTGCGGTTCCGGGCACGGCTTTCCTTCCTAAAATTGTCGCATTTAAGGAGTCTGCTTCAAGATTAAATGGGGTATTTTTAGCAAGTAACCTCGGATGTCCTTTTAACAAAGCGCCGGTGGCTGAGCTTCCTGTAAAGGTCACTACATCACAACTTTCTACCTGCTCGATTAAGCCTCTTCCTGTTCCCACAACCAGCTGCAAAGCTCCTTCTGGTAAAATCTTCGATGCGATGATGTCCCTTACAATAATTTCAGTTAAAAAACTGGTGTATTCTGAGGGCTTTACTACTGCAGGAACGCCGGCCATTAGATTAACCGCTATTTTTTCCAACATACCCCAAATGGGAAAATTAAACGCATTGATGTGAATTGCTACGCCTTCTTTGGGAACCATGATGTGATGGCCAATAAATGTTCCGTTTTTTGAAAGTGGTGCAGGACTACCGTCTACGTAATAAGGAAGATCTGGAAATTGCTTTCTTAAGGATGCGTTAGCAAATAAATTACCAATGCCCCCCTCAATGTCTATCCAAGAATCCGCTCGTGTTGCACCTGTCCAAGAACTTGCCTCATAATAGGTTTCTTTTCGCTCCGAAAGATATAAAGCGAGCGCTTTGAGCATCCGTCCTCGCTCTTGAAAAGTCATTTTTCTAAGTGTAGGTCCGCCAATATTTCGTCCGTAAGCTAAAACTGCTTCAAAATCAATTCCTTGACTCGATACGAAACCGATTTCATCTCCTGTTATGGCATTAAAAGCAGTTAATTCTACCCCAACTCCACTTTCCCATTTACCGAGAATATAATTTTGAAATTGTTTCATGCCCGTATTAATTTAGGGAAAAAGCCACTTGTATAAATCGTTACCATTAGCATAAAGCATTAATGATAGTAGCAAGACTATTCCAACATACTGAGCCACCTCTAACACCTTTTGGGGCGCCTCTTTTCCAGTTATCATTTCATACAAAAGAAAAACTACGTGTCCTCCGTCTAATGCCGGTATCGGAAGGATATTCATAAATGCTAAAATAATGGATAATAAGGCGGTATTAAGCCAAAAAATCTGCCAGTCCCAAACAGCGGGAAACATGTTTCCAATAGATGCAAAGCCTCCAACAGACGAAGCTCCTTTTTTAGTAAATACAAACTTAAATTGCGCGATGTAATCCGTTAGTGTGTTTTTGCCAAATCGACAACCTACAGCAATACTCTTAAAAAATCCATAATGCGCTGTCCTAATTATAGATGAGTCCTCTGCTAACAACGGTAAAGTCTTGAAACCAATCGTCCCGTCTTCGTTAACATTTGATTTTAAAAGCACGGTATCTTTTCCGTTAGTGCCCCGCAATATGTTTATCTGTGCCTTTTTCCCTTTGACAGAAAAAAGAGATGCTTGTAGTTCATCGTAATAAACAATTTCTTTGCCATCCACTGATAAGATAATATCTTCTTTTTGTAGACCCGCCAATTCTGCGTTAGATTTCGGAACGACAGCATCTACCACCGACATTTTTGAACGAAGACCAACGGCAGGAAAAGCTCCTTTTTCGAATAACTCTGAATCAATCCCTTCAGGTAGAGTAACATTAGAAAAAGTTCCGTCGGCATGCTTCACCTTGAGCTTTCTTGCGCCGCGCAACATAATCTCCTTGTTTACCTCGTCAATACTTAATACTTTGTCTCCCTCAATTTCTATAACATTGTCGCCAGAAACCAAATTGTATTTTTTTAAATACGGATGTACACTAAGTCCATGCTTTAGTTCAGTTGGTTTAACTTGGGTTTCTCCCCAAACAAAAACAATAAAAATATAAATTAAAAATCCCAATAATAAATTTACTGTAACTCCCCCAACCATTATAATGAGTCGTTGCCAAGCCTTTTTTGAGCGAAATTCCCATGGTTCAGCAGGTTTGCTTAGCTGTTCCTTATCCATGGACTCATCAACCATCCCTGCAATTTTAACATACCCTCCCAAAGGAAGCCAACCGATTCCCCATTCTGTTGTAGACGGATCTCCTTTCCAATCTTCTGGAGAATTTTTCTTAAACCAAGACGTTTTTTTTACCCCGTTTACTTTTTTATAACGAAAAATTGAAAACCATGGATTAAAAAAAAGATAGAATTTTTCCACCCTCGTTTTAAAGAAACGGGCGGGAACAAAGTGGCCAAATTCATGCAGCGTTACGAGTATAGCTAAAGATAGAAATAATTGTGCCGCCTTAATCCAGATATCCATAATTCAAAATTGTTGACAAATATAGGTATTAAACAAAGATTTTCTAAAAAAACACTTAGAGTATTTTCGGTTAAAATTCAACCGACACGCCAAATAATACTGCTTATTTTTTTGTATATTTTATGAACTCCCCTTAATTGTTTAATTTCGTTCTACTGATTAACTATGAATACCTTAATAATAATCCCTACTTACAACGAAAGAGAAAACGTGGTTAAAATGGCTCATGCTTTAATGGCCCTTGACAGAGAGCTCTCCGTTTTATTTGTAGATGACAATTCACCTGACGGCACGGCACAACTAATCAACGATCTTATCCTTGATTTTCCAGAGCGCATTTTTTTGGAAAACAGAAGCGAGAAACAAGGTTTAGGCACCGCTTATATTTGTGGATTTAAGTGGGCACTTGCAAGAAACTATTCCTATATTTTTGAAATGGACTGCGATTTTTCTCATAATCCGAGTGATGTTCTTCGATTAAGAAAGGCCTGTGAGGAAGGGGCAGATCTAGCAATTGGATCTCGGTACTGCAAAGGTGGTAGCGTTAAAAACTGGCCGTGGAAACGAGTATTGATGTCCTATTTCGCAAGTGTATATGTTAGAATGGTTTTGTGGATTCCTATGAAAGATACAACCGCCGGATTCAAGTGTTACAGCGCCCAAGTATTAAAAACGATATTGCTGGACAATATTAAATTCAAGGGGTATGCATTTCAAATTTGTATGAAATATGCCGCTTTTAAACATCAGTTTAAAGTTGTTGAAATCCCAATTGTTTTTATCGACCGAGAAATGGGAGAATCGAAAATGAGTACGGGTATTTTTAAAGAGGCCTTTTTCGGTGTTTGGAAAATGCGAAACATGAAATTATGACTACCTACTTAATTAAAGGCGGAACTATTGTTAATGAAGGAAAATCGTTTGTTGGCGACATTCTCCTTAGAAATGGTCTTATCGAAAAAATTGACACCTCCCTAAGTTTGCCTCAAAACGTAGTTGAAATTAATGCACAGGGACAGTTTATACTTCCTGGATGCATTGATGACCAGGTGCATTTCCGCGAGCCCGGGCTCATGCATAAAGGAACTATTTTCTCTGAATCCCGGGCCGCTGTGGCTGGTGGAATAACTTCCTTCATGGAAATGCCCAACACAATTCCTAATGCGCTTACGCAAAATTTACTGGCCGATAAATACAACATTGCTGCACAATCCTCCCTGGCAAACTATTCTTTTTTTATGGGTGCATCAAACGAGAATTTAGAAGAAGTATTAAAAACTGATGCGAAAAACGTCTGTGGTATAAAAGTATTTATGGGGTCGTCAACAGGAAATATGCTTGTTGACAACGAAAAAACATTGGAAAATATTTTTTCACAAGTCCCTTTACTAATTGCAACGCATTGCGAAGATGAAACTACGGTTAGGGCAAATTTTGCGGACTATGAATTGCGTTATGGAAAAGATATTCCTATTGAAGCGCATCCTAAAATTAGATCGGCAGAAGCTTGTTATCTTTCCTCTTCACTTGCTGTTCGACTAGCCAAAAAATTTGGCTCTCGGCTCCATGTTCTACATATATCAACGGCAAGAGAGACTCATCTATTTGATAACTCCACCCCCCTTGAAAAAAAACTAATTACTGCCGAGGCGTGTATTCACCACTTATGGTTTTGTGACCAAGATTATGCAACAAAAGGAAATTTTATAAAATGGAATCCCGCGATAAAAAGCAGTGAAGATCGAGAAGAAATTTGGCGAGCGGTATTGGACAACCGTATTGACGTTATTGCTAGTGACCATGCACCCCATACATTAACTGAAAAACAAAACGCTTACGCCAATGCGCCATCGGGCGGTCCATTAGTTGAACATGCCTTACTCGCTATGCTAGAGAAGGTGCGCGAAGGAAAAATTAGTATTGAAAAAGTCGTTGAAAA
Source organism: Chryseobacterium gleum (assembly GCA_945888625.1). GTDB lineage: Bacteria > Bacteroidota > Bacteroidia > Flavobacteriales_D > Crocinitomicaceae > UBA952. The sequence continues at coordinate 143,652 of CAMDAH010000001.1, read as the reverse complement.
AATGGCTCATGCTCCCGCTGTACTTTTTCGAGTTACGAATAGGGGCTTTTTAAGAGAGGGATATGCTGCAGACATCGCAATAGTAAATCCCAATTTAAAAAAAACAGTTTCAAATCAATCTGTGCGTTATCATTGCGCGTGGAGCCCCTTTGATGGATTTATTTTTTCTAATCGAATAAGTCATACATTCATAAATGGTAATTTAGTGTTTAGGCATGGGGAGATTATAGAATCAGCTCTAGGCCAACGACTTACCTTTAATTATTGAGCCATGAAAAATTGCGCTTTTTTTTTGTTTTTTTGCTTAGCAGGTTGCTCCTCGGCTGACAAACCCGTGAGGCCAAAAAGCGTCATTGATAAAGAGAAAATGATTGAACTAATGGGTGCTGTTTTTTTGTTGGAAAACTACTACCAACATACGTTTGGCATGCCAAGTATTTATAAAGCACCGCTTAAATTATCCGTTGACAGCGTGTTTAATAAATATGGTGTAAGTGCAAAAGAATACGCGCTTAATTATCGATATTACGCACAGCAATACACTGTCTTTCATGAAATGAATGTAGTTATTATTGAACGCTACAATCAAAAACTACTGGAACTAGCAAAGTAATATATCCTTTAATTACTTTTTTTATCCCTCCAGTAACAAATCAGCGTCAACACCCTCGTTTTGCTCTCGAATAAATAGTGCTATTTCACTGATAACCGTTGTTTTTTGATCTTCCTCCATCGATCGGTCTGAAACGATGTATTCTTTCAGGTGAAGTTGCGCCTCTAGTAACTGATGTTCCTCAAAAGGTCCGGCTAAATTTTCTAAAATCGTGAGGCATTCGAGCGCAATCATAAAATTACCCTCAATAGCTATTTCAACAAATTCTGCTAAAAACGAGGAATAATCTAACTTACTATTCCAAATTACCGTCAATAGCTCCTGCCTAACGGCGCCATATTTTTCCTCTTGTATAAATTTTAAGAATAGATCCTTTGCCTGCGGGTCAGTCACATTTGAAAGAAACTCAAAAATTTCTTTTTTTACCTGGCGATGTTCCGATGCAATTGCAGCGGCAACTACTATTTCTATGACACTTATGTCTGCAACTCGCTCAAGATCGCTAAGACCTTTGGAAACATTGGTGTTTTCGTCGGTTAAAATTAGTTCAAGAGCCGTCTTAACTTTTAGTTTTGTTTGAGCATTCATAGAAATAAATTTGGCGCAAAGTTAGCTATTCATCCTTTACATTCTGCTTCAATAAATTGTGTTAACTGAATAAACTCATCTACTGATAATCTTTCGGGTCTTTCTCCTGAAAAAACGGCGGGAAGTTCATATCCACTTATTAAACTTTTCAAGGAGTTGCGCATGGTCTTTCTCCGTTGATTAAATGCCGTTTTAACAACTTGAATAAATAATTTCTCGCTACAGGGAAGGCTTAAACGATCGTTTCGAGTGCATCTTATTACTCCAGACTTTACTTTTGGTGGTGGGTTAAATGCCGTTTCATCAACAGTAAAACAATATTCAATGTTATAAAATGCTTGTAATAAAACACTTATAATCCCATATTCTTTAGAGCCCGGGGGTTTCGCAATTCGCACCGCTACTTCCTTTTGGAACATTCCCATTATTTCAGGAATCTGGTGACGGTACTCCAAGCATTTAAATAATATTTGTGTGGAAATATTGTATGGAAAATTTCCAACGACTGAAAAAGGTTCGTTGCCCATTACGGCCTCCAAATCAGCATTTAAAAAATCAATGTGTAAAATCTTATCTTGATAATCGGGGAATTCTTTAACTAAATATTCAATGGATTCGTTATCAACCTCCATCATGAATAAATCTAAATCGTTTCGCTTCATAAGCGGTCGCGTTAGTGCGCCCGTACCCGGACCAACTTCTATTACTTTAAAACAATCGCGGTAAGCAATAAACTGATCGGCTATTTTTTGACTTATCTCTTTATCAATTAAAAAATGTTGGCCGAGGTGTTTTTTAGGTCTTACATTCATACGTTTTGGAACTGTTCTATTACCTCAAGTGTTGTTCTAAAGGCTGAAAATTTTCCTGCGAAAAGATCCGCATGCGATTTTTGCATGGCTTGCGCGTAGGAAGAATTATATCTGTCCAAATCATTTTGACCCTTCGCTAAATACATAACAGAATAGGTGTGTCCACCTTCTTCTTCGCCATGGACCTTTGAAAGGCGGCATTCCATAAAGCAACCTGTTTTCATGATTTCAACTATGTGCGTTTGGCGCATCCAAGCTAACCATTCGCTAGATACTAATGTATCAATACTAAGTGTTACATTATAAATAACCATAGTGTAAAGTTATCGTTTTACTTGTCAATAACATGTCCGGTAGCTTGGAAATTAGGTGCAACAAAAATATTTAATATAATTGTTTTATATTTGGCACCATAAACCTATAAAAATATTTTTATGAAAAAAACTTTACTTTGTTTAATGCTTGTTGCATTTGGTGCCTATAATGCATCTGCTCAATCTTGTACGCCTGGCGTGAATTTTCAAGATTCCACATTTGGTATTTGGCCAGACACGACCCAAAACTTACCACCGGCCACAGCCAACGTTGCCTACTCTACCGACATTAATTTTAAGGTTCCATCCGTTGTAACAATAGACATTGATCCTTCTGGCCAATTTGTGGGTTCTACCATTCAAAGCTTTGAAGTAACGGGTGTTACGGGTTTACCTGCTGGATATAACTACGTTTGTAACAACAATTGCACCTACAATGGAGGCGCTAATGGATGTGCTAATGTATATGGAATTAGTGGTGTAAATGGAACGTATCCCATTACCATTGAAATTGACGCAACTGTTTTAATTGTTCTTTTTCCGGGTTTGCCTCCTACCCCTGTTACACAAGCAGCTTCATTTGGCGGTTATAAAATAATTATTGGTACAGCCGGATTAATTGAAGATATCATTAGCCCATTAACAATTCATCCAAACCCATCTAATGGCATTGTTAATATCAAAGGAATTACTGAATCTATGAATGCTTCAGCTGTTTCTATTTTTAATATTGAAGGGAAGGTTATTTCTCAGAAACAATTAAACGGTACAACGACTTGTTCTTTTGATTTAACTGGATTGAATGCAGGTATTTACTTTGCATCGGTAAATTACAATGGTGGCGTTGAAACTATAAAATTTATTATTGACTAGAAACAGACATTACTTGTTATTAGAAAAGGGCTTAACGCCCTTTTTTTTATGGCGTAATTTTTTTCTTCACTACTTGATAAATTTCCCACGTAACTTTATCATATACATAAGCCAGTATATGCATGTTGCTCGCGTTAAATGCCCCATCAAGTTGGTTAGGAACTAAAAAACTATAGTTCAAATAATACTTGCCATTTATTAAATCTTGTGGACTCAAAACCCTGCCAAAAGGCTGATTATTTAAATTTCCTCTATGAATGTCTCTATGCACATAGGATGAATTGTGTGAATTGTCACTCATTTTTTGATCGCCAACTAAAGAATCTTCAATTACATATACAACAACGCCTAATTCGTTGGTAATATTGGGGTCTAATTTATCAATTTCAAGGTGTAAAAAAGCGCCTTTAGTACTTGCATAATAATTTAAAGCCGCTTGCATGTTAACGCCAAGTATATTATTTGACAATATACTATTTGTCATACTTGTCCATTGGGTTGGACTTTGAAAGATAACCCCCCCATTAATTACCCGATTTATCGTACCGCGTGGATTTCCTGAAAACCCCCCGTCGTTCAATCCAAAATAGGTGGCAATATCAATTCCCTGTGAGTTGGTAAAATCAACTGGATAATCGGGTGGCGCAACTACTTGAAAGTCGCCACTCCCTTGAGGTCCCGCATGAATTGATGCTGTAAAAACCCGCGTTGGATTTGCCTCATGTAGCGCATGTGCTAAGTCTGCTGCAGCAGGACAAAAAACACATTGATGACCGGTATAATCCTCAATAAGCACATTTCTATTCAAATTTGTATTCAAGAGAAAGGTCGGCCAATCATTGTTTACATAATCTGTCCAGTTCCCCGGATAAAGTGTTGAGTCTAATTCTAACCCTTGATTCGATATAAAAGGTCTATCTATGTGGTCACAGGAAGTGAGTAACAACACCAAGAAAATGTTAACAAAAAATAAATAACGTACCATAACTTAAAAACTTTGAGTGAAACTTAGGGTGAGGCCATTGGATGCTGGAACGAACCGACAGACGCCACCAACACAAAAAAGACCCGCTCGCTGTCTACCATAAGATGCTGTTAAACGGGTAGATTCTTTAATAAAACCACAGGTGAAAATCGGATAATTAACCCGTTTGGAAGAAATTGGATTTCCATAGTTATATTGATTCATAAAACTAAAAAACCAAGACGGTGATATTGAATACTCAATAAGCCCTGTGGCCCAATTTCCTTTGTCTTTTATTTTTCCGTCTTCTTTTTCAACTATCAAGCCCTGCACCTCCACTCTGATGGCGTGTTTAGCATTAATTTTATAGGCAAGTTCCAATACACCAATATGAGCGTGAATGATCCCTTTAGAATCATTGGATATTTTAGCGACATCATTATTAATTTTAATGTTGTAATAACTCAAAATAGCGCTGAAATTCGGAGAAAACTTTTTTGAAATATTAAAATTAATGTCCTGCCAATACAAACTATCGCTTAAATCAAATAATTTCGCTGTGTAAGTTACCCCAGAAGAATCTGTTGGGTTAATTGAACTCGTATGCTGGATTGGTCGATAGGTGTTCGAAAAATTTCCACCAATTGTAGTGCCGTACTTACCCCCGAGTTTTGATTTTTTCTTGAAAGTGTAAAGAACATCTACTTGAAATGCTACTTCTCCTAAAGGCTGTGTTGCATAGGGGTAAAGAGTTGCTACCAAATTGTACGTATGAGTTTTGTTTAGCGAAGGAAGATAATTTATAAAAACATCTTGCAAATCTTTGTTGCGGTCAGATCGATAACTCATGTTGTCTACTGATTTTCCAGAGATTAATATTCCTAAACCTTTCTGAGTATAGCTTGCATTGAAAACGGCCGCGTGTCCATAGTTGTATATTTTACCATTATCACTAGAAGGATCTTGTTCTTTGATGATATATTCACCATCTAAATAGAAGTTCTTAAACCGAAGTTTTGCACGAGCACCGTAAGCACCAACGTTCTCAGGTAGCACCAAAGCATCGTCGTCGTCCGCTTGGAACTTACTAACGAAAGACCCTCCAAAAACCATGTCTAAAGGGAAATCACTCCACCTCTTAACGGCTTCATTTAAGTGTATTTCTCCGTCAAAACCCCTTACGACTCCTTCTCCGTGGACGACCGTTCCTTGTTGAAAAGATAAGCGTTGATAGCCGTACACGCCTTTAATAACGATTCCTTTAGCCGGACGAATGATAATCCTTGCGCCGTCCATTAGATTATCGTAACCAAGCGCTCGGTCTTCGTAAGCTCGAAAAGACAAGCCACTACCAAACTGTTCATAAAAAGAACCAACGGTAACATCAACAAAATTATTTACAAAACCAATGTATCGCATACCTATTCCCGTGCCATCGAATCGATTAGGATAACCCTGAATTCTTGGCAAGTAAGACTCGACACGCATCCCTGCTTTGAAACTCCCATTGGTGTAAAAAACATTCATGTATGAATTCAGTAGCCCTTTTGATGGCGGTTGGTTTGCGCCAATTATACTATCGGGATTTAAATACTGAAAAGTACTCTCGATATTTCCCGTGAAATTTCCTTGTACAAATGCAATGTAGGGTAACGAAAACAAAAAACAAAACAGTTTTTTTGCCATAAATTTAATTTGTGGAAACTAATTTTTTTACTTCCATAAATAAATTATCTTCATCTCCCGGCGCATAGTTATTGTGAGAATAAACAATATTGCCATCTTTATCAATTAGAAAAGTATGCGGTACATTGTTTACCCCCATAGCGCGTTTAAAGTCGCCATTGGGATCCATTAAAACTAAAAAATCCCACGCTTTCCCATTAACATAAACTGGTACTTGACTTTTTGTTTTTTCGTCATCAATAGAAACCGCAACTAAATTAACGCCTGTTTTCTCCTGCCAAACATCATAAACATCATTGATTGTATTTAATTCTTTTTTACAAGGAGCGCACCATGTGGCCCAAAAACTAATAATGACAGGGCCTTTAAACCCTAGTGCTGCAGTATTTACCGCATTTCCTTTTAAGTCCTGTAATTTAACTGAGGGTACTTGTTTTACATCCAATCCCTCTAAACCTTGGCTAAACATCCAAAGCGGAAGGCAAATTAGGAGTAGCGTTAGCGTTGATTTATTCATAAAAAATATTTGTTTAAGGATTAATTTAATGTTCAAAGATACAAGAACGAAATTAATTATTAACATTCTTGTTATTTTTCAACTAAAATTGCTTTATATTTGTTATTGTTTGAGAAAAGAATCTTTATGAAAAAAATAATTACCTTATTCCTTATTTTGCTTTCCACTGTTACCTACTCTCAAGATGGTGTAAGCATAATGATCGATGGCGAAACAACCGAATTATCCGGAGGAACCTACACCATATCCGCTCCTTCACCTGCTGTTTTTGATATTTTGTTTAATGTATTTAACACCACTGGTGTAGCACATCAATGGCGTGTTACCAGAGAGAAAATTAGTGTGCCACAAGGTTGGGCAGACGGTTTATGTTGGGGACACAGCACAGATCAATTTGGTGGAACCTGTTTCACTTCAGGACAAATGAATTCAAATCCATGGACAACTCCTTCGAGTGTAAGCGTACTTTTTACTATCAACGACGGGGAAAGTGGAAAAATGAAATCGTCAATAAACCCCGATGATTTCACTACCGGAACGGCTCATTATCGTTATTACATTTCTGATGATGGAATTAATTACACCGATTCTGTGGACTTAATCGTGGACTTTACGGCCGCTGTTAAACCACAAAAAGAACTCTTGAGCGCTTCAATTGGACCAAATCCAGCGGCAGACTATATTTATATTAATCTAAGCGGAGCTGAATCTGCCACTATTAAAATGATAGATATAGTTGGAAATATCATTTTGAAAGAGACTATTTCGGCAAACAAAAAATTAGATGTTTCCAATCTCAATAGTGGGGTATACATTATTAATTTTGAAGTGTCTGGCGCCAAAACATTTAGCAGAAAAGTTATTGTTCGCCATTAAATCACTATCGCGTTAGGTATTTACAACTTAACATAACAAATGCCTAAAAAAAGATTTAATAATCCTAAAAAAAACAATTCTCCAAAGGGTCTTACGCCTTTAGTAATGCGTGTTTTTGAAAAAAACATTGATGTAAGTCTTACGCTCAGTCTAATCTGCGAAAAAATAGATGCGAAAAGTCCAGCCTCCAAACAACAGGTGTTTGAAACACTTACTCAATTAACCAAGAAAAATGTTATAAAACAAGTCAGTCACACTAGTTTTAAATTGCCGGCAGATGTAAATACACTTGAAGGAAGAGTTGAATTAACTCAAAGAGGCAGTGGTTTTATTGTTATGGCGGGAGAAGCTAAAGATGTTTTTGTTTCGCCTAATAATCTTGGTCAAGCCATGCATAATGACAAGGTAAAGTTTCGCCTAATCAATATAGGTAAAGGTAGACCAGAAGGAGTAATAATAGCAATTTTAGAGCGAGATAAAACACAATTCGTAGGAACCATTGTAATAAAAAACGAGCTTATTTTGTTAGTTCCTGACAACCCAAGGGCCGGCGTACAAATTAGAATAAATGAGGCTAAATTAAATGGCGCCACTAACGGTGTTAAGGCCCTTGTAAAAATAACTGTGTGGCCACAAAATAGTCAAACACCTTACGGCGAGGTGGTAGCTGTGCTTGGTTTTCCCGGTTCAAACGATGTGGAAATGCTTTCTATCTTATACAATCAAGGTATTGACCCCGTTTTTCCTGCCGAAGTTTTAGATGAAGCAGAATACGTATCAATAAAACTTGACGATGAAGAGATTGCTAAGCGCCGCGATTTTCGAGATGTATTAACCTTCACTATTGATCCATTTGATGCAAAAGACTTTGACGACGCCATCTCGTACAAAAAACTTGAAAATGGCCGCTTCGAACTAGGCGTACATATCGCTGATGTAAGTCATTATGTGCGTCCCAGTAGCAACATGGATAAAGAGGCCTTGAAGCGTTCGAATTCCGTTTATTTGGTGGACCGTGTGATTCCAATGCTTCCAGAGCAGCTATCCAATATCGCGTGTTCGCTTCGTCCCCACGAAGACAAATACAGTTTCTCCGCTGTATTTCAACTCAACTCATCAGGCGCGGTCGAGGCCGAATGGTTTGGCAAAACAGTCATCCATTCAAACAGACGATATAGCTATGAAGAGGCGCAAGAAATCATAGAAGGGAAAGATGGTGATTTTCAAGACGAAATCAGGGAAATTGATCGAGTAGCAAAACTTCTACGAAGTGCTCGCTTAGCTAACGGTGCTTTAAATATCGAATCGGAGGAAATGCGTTTTAAATTAGATGGAACTGGTGCGCCTGTTGAAACGGTTATAAAAACATCAAAGGATGCCCATAAACTAATTGAAGAATTCATGTTGTTGGCTAACAAACAAGTATCCTTGTTTTTGTCCAAACCGAATAGCAACAAAGACATTATTCCGATGATTTACCGCGTTCACGACAAGCCGGATCCTGATAAAATTGGTTTCCTAAAGTTGTTTTTAGAAAAATTCGACCACGAACTCTCTTATCAAAATTTAGATACCATTGCCTTAAACATCAATGCACTATTAAAGGATATCCGCGAAGAAAACGAATTTCCGCTTATTCAATCAATGGTAATCCGCTCGATGTCTAAAGCCACTTATGAAACCCAAAATATTGGTCACTTCGGCCTTGCATTTACTCATTATTCCCACTTTACGTCGCCCATCAGGCGCTATGCCGACCTGATTGTTCATCGTATTCTTGAAACAGAATTAAATAAACAAACACACCAATATGGGCAGGCGCTAAACGACGTATGCAAGCTCATCTCTCGCAACGAACGAAAAGCCGCAGAGGCAGAAAGAGAATCTGGAAAATATTTCCAAACATTATTTGTTCAAGATAAAATAGGGGAAGAGTTTGAAGGATTTATTTCCGGTATCGCTGAGCATGGACTCTATGTTAAAATGATTGAAAATAACTGCGAAGGAATGGTCGCTATGCAAGATATTCCGGGAGATCGATACTTTTTTGACGCGGAAAAATTTCGTGTTGTGGGGACAAAAAACAAAAAAGAATACAATTTTGGAGACCTGGTAACAGTAAGAATCTACGAGGTTAACCCAAAGAAAAGACAAATCGATTTAGAATTAGTAATTAAGGCGTAAAGGCGTCACCAGCCTCTAGCTTCCTCATTTCCATGCCTTTTCTGAACATTTTTTTTACTACTAATTTGTTGTTTGCATTAAAAACTAACATTAGTCCGTGTTTTAAACCATCCTTGTAATTAATTTCATTAATTAGGTCGCCACGTCTACTAAACTGTTTAGAAACTCCGTGCAACTTTCCATTCTTGTAATTAGAAATGACAGCAGGTAAAATCCCTCCGGGATGATAATTTATCCACGTGCCTGTTTTCACTCCCCTCTTAAAAGAACCCGTCTCTTTGATTTCGAAATCTATCTGAGAGAATGCTTTAAACTTACCGTGTTGTACGCTTTGTGTTGTTCTCATACCCATCACGACCACATCATTACTAACATTTTTAATCTTTTTGACTTTGTAATTCGTTATTTCCTTAAAACTGCCGTTGTTATAAAACTCTTTCCATGTACCCACTTTATCTCCTTTTTTATAATTGCCTTGAACAGAAATAATCCCCGAAGGCGTATAAGAGATCCAGCGCCCGTTTAATTTACCATCAACAAATTCGCCGGTGTTCTTTACCCTTCCATTTTCCCAAAACACAAGCCACTTTCCGTTCTCCTTTCCATCAACATAAACTCCTTCCATTAATAAAGTCCCGTCTTCATACCATGTTTTCCACCTCCCTTCCTTCATGTCTTTTGAGAAATTTCCTTGTCTATAAGGGGTGCTATCCTTGTAAAAATAATTCCATTCTCCACTTCTCAATCCATTTTTAAAATTTGCTATATAAGAGAGTTCCCCCGTTGAATAATAGTATTCCCATTCTCCTTCTTGCTGATCATTTAAAAACTGTCCTTTCATTTCAACCCCTTGTATGTCAGACAAATTCCACGTCCAAAACCCCGTTTTCTTGCCCAATAGATAACTGCCTTTTGTATTGATGCTCCCATCAGGGAAATAAACCAAATAGTCGCCATCCAATGAATCTTTTTTATAATTTACTTGCTTTTCAAGGTATCCAGCATCGTCATAAAAAGACCAGGTGCCATCTTTTTTTCCTTTGTAGAAACTACCATCAATAGAAACCCTACCGTTTGCGAGTCGTTCTTCAAATAAACCTGTTTTTAATCCTGCGGTAAATTGATATTTTTCCTTCAACATCCCTGTTGTAAAATAGGTTGTAATTGAGCCGTTTCCTTGCGATATTGTTTGTGTGTGCGCCTCTGTATTGTCCCAATAAGACAAGGTGTAAACCGTATCCACAGCAATACTGTCAATTGACTTAATCCTTCCATCTTCGTAATAATATTCCCATTTTCCGATAGGGCTCCCCAATTTATAGGACCCAATGGTTTTTACATTTTTGTTGCTATACCATTCTTTGAAAGAACTATCGGGAATGTTAAACGAATAATAAGATTGTTGTTTGATTGTTTTATCAGGGAAGTAGGCCGTTTGTTTTCCGTGTATCCTATTTCTAAAATAATATCGTTCCTCCTCTAATACTCCTTTGGGTGAATAAAACAACCATTTTCCGTGCTTTTCTGTGCTTACATTTTCACGGTCATCTACATAATAAGCGCCAACTGAATGGATTAATTTTTTATTTTGATCCCAGTACACCTTGTTTTTAGCAGACAAGTTTTCGGGTGCTATTTTCTGTAAATAACTCGTAAAGGCGAGGAACGAAAGAAAAGTAATGAGCAGTATTTTTTTTAACATGTGTGGGATTAATTAACAAAAAACTTTTCTACTTTAGAAAAAACTGTTTTAAAACTAAAAACAATCCAAAGGCGATAAATACAATTCCTATAAAATTATTTAACGCTCTTAGCAGTGATTCTGTTACAAACGGACGAAGCACTTTCGCCCCTAAAATCTTTAAAACATCGATTCCGAAATACGTTATCAAAACAATAATAACGAAAATAAATAACTGACTTTTGCTTCCTTTATCAACTACTTGATTTCCTTGGGCAATTATTCCGATCCAATAAAATAAAACAGCAGGGTTAACAAAATTGAGCATGAAACCCTTCATGATTAATACAACATCATTATTATTCCCCCCTTCTGACCTCTTATTATTACCTTGTAATATTAGTGCTGGCTTTTTTAATAATGAATAAAGTCCATAGCCCAAAAACAACGCTCCACCGATAACGGAAAGTAGTATATTGTTGTTGGCTGCATTGTCCGTAAAGTTTTTTACTTGACTTGCAAAAATAAAAGCGAATAGAATGTAAATGATGTCGCTTACGAAAACGCCAAAGTCCAGCAGCAATGCCGCTCTTGTTCCTTTAGTAATACTTGTTTCAAGTAAAATAAAAAATACAGGGCCAACCATAACGCTTAGCAAAAATCCGATACCGATAGCTTGAAAAATATATTCCATTTACACAAAAATATAAATTCATTTCACGCACTTGCCTTTTTTAATAAAGTGTTTTTTATTATCTATTTAGTTACTTATCTTTGTCTTTCAAAATATCAAACCGATGAAGACATTAATAGCCAACAATAAACTTGACAGCATCATTTCCTTAGTTGATAAAAAAACAATGGATATTGCAAAAATTATAGCTGAATTGCAATTATTAAGAGAACAAGCGCTAATTGAAAAAGACCCTTTGGTTGTTAAGGTTATCCGTTTAACCTATGAATTTTTAAAAGAAAATGATTGTTTCAATGTTAAGGCGCAATATGAAGAGGACGAGGAGGGAAATGAATACCCCATAGAGCTTGACGATAAAGAAAATCTACTTTATTTACTAAATTTACTTAAAAATGCGGAGCATAAAGTGAACAGGGAGGAAATCAAAGATTATCGTACGAGTTTAAAGTTAGAATTATATTAATTCAACAAGCAACTCAAATTTGATTTAATGCGTCATAACAACATAGTATTAGATAATAACGATTGTCTAAACCTAATTTTAGTTAACTTGCAGTAAGCCTATAAAAGATACTAAACTATCTCTTATAGGCTTTTTTCATTAACAATAGCTACAATATTTAGACGTCTCGTTATGTGTAAATGGAATTTCAAAGTCGTACAGCTCGGTGGCGATTTCTTGAATTAGCTGAAAAAAGTTTTCTTCTAACTCCGCAATAGTTCCATCTTTGTTAGTTAATACTTGGGTTTTTTCTTTGGTCGTGATTAAGGAAAAAACAACTGCCTCGTTCGCCACTAGTTTATATTTTTCTTTGAAAAAAAGCCCGTAAAGCGTGAGTTGTAACGAGTGTTTCGCCGCAATAAAAGATGCTTTAATACCTGTCTCTTTTAATTGAAAAGTTACAAAAGAAGAATCAACTTTCCCTGTTTTATAATCTAATATTCTGTACTTATCACCAACTCGATCAATCCTATCGATATAGCCCTTAAACATAATTTCTTTTTCTTCACCACCAATAATTACTGGTATATTAATCGTCAACTCAGCCTCCACCTGTTCGATATAAAAAGGTTCTTCTAGTTTCCCAATATACTCTTTTTCCGCCTGCAGCGTTTTTAGTACGATTTCACTTGCCATTTCAAAACTTAGAAGGTTTTTCCCCGTCGCAAATAACGTTGCATCATTATGAAAACGCTCCATAAACACCGCGAACAAAATGTCGGGGAATAAATCAATCATTGTATTTACATCGTCTGTATCCAACGCTTTCGGGGGAGGATAAACGAATTCCGCGTGCTTATCTCTTTGAGCGAAAGGTTTAAATAACTTCTCTAAAACACTATGGATAAGAATGCCAAGATCACTACTTTCTACCTCTTCGGCAACATTTTGTTCTTCCCCAAACTCTACAATATATCGATAATAAAAATCAAGTGGACAGGTAAGGTATTTATTAATTGCAGAGGCGGAAATAGGTTTAGAAAAATAAGCATCTAATTGGTTTTTAATCTGAGATTTCTTTAAAACAATATTGGAAGCTAAATCCTCGTCGGTGGAAAACGCGGTTAAGTAATAGCTTTTGTTAAGTTTTGCATTGGGATTTAAACGAATCAACTCCAATTCTAATTGATTAAGGTACCTACTAGGCTCTGACGCATTAATTTGGTCCCCAATGGTTGTGTAGGTTAAGGTGAGGTCTTCGCAATAGTGTAATAAACGATAAAAATGTTGCGCAAACAAGCCCTGTTTGTGTCTCATAGTTGGTAATCCTAACCCTTTTCTTAAATCCATCGGTATAACCGTGTTCATTGCATTCGTTGGCGGCAGATTTCCCTCATTCATTCCCAAAATTATAATTCGTTTAAAATCAAGTAATCTTGTTTCTAACAATCCCATTATTTGGAGTCCATCTATTGGATTTCCATGAAAAGCAATGCTTTTAGTTTGCCAATGTTGATTGAACAACATTTTAAATGTCCTTAAACTAAGCACGGGTAAATCTTCCGATGCAATCAATTGAAAATCTCTTAGGGCTTGGTCAAAAACAAATGTGACATTTCGCTCAAAATCGTTTGCTAGAGGGAGTTTTTCTAATATTGACGCGTTTAACTCGCGTATACAGCGGATGGCTTTTACCCAGTCATTTTCCCAATCTTCCAATACTAAAGTCAAAAATCCGTGGGTATCTTCCTCGAGAGATAGATTCTGTAAGTTTTGAAACACCTTATTATATCGAATGGCCTCTTGTTCAATTACGACCATTTGTTTTCTAGACGTATTACTAAGCCACGCATTGAATAAAACGTGATTTGCTACTTTCTGTAAATCTTTAAAATAGATTGCTTTGGTTTTAAAGCGCTTTTTGTTTTCTTGAATGTCGAAAATTAACTCCACCCAGGACTTAATCGGAGTTTGATTTAGCGGTAAACCGAGGGTAATGTTCGCTTGGTTTATTGAAGCTGGTAAATTTTTAATTAATGCACTGATTAACGCTTCATCAGCCAACATAAGTAATGTTTCATCCAATTCATTTTTAGACAATTTTTCCAATTCGGTTGAAGCCACCTTGACCTGACCGGTGAGTTGGGCACATTGAATAATCGAAATGTTAACGGCTTTAGTTGAAAGATTATCCTCTAATCGCTGTGGTTTGCCAATAGACAAAACGGCACTGTTTTTTCGTTGAAAATCCCCCGCTTCGTGTTGTTTATTATTAAAATAATATTGATCCGAATCCATGTAAAAAGCGCCTTTTTTAAGCGTCAAAACCGTGTCAATTAGCTTAAGTTCAGCGGTCGAAAGTGCGTTAAATCCGGCAAATAAATAAAATGAGTTTGGGTCTTCTTTAAATAATATTGTTGCTTCTTTTGCCAGCTTTTTATAAGCCATTCCAGGGCCTATTTTTCCTTTTTTAGTCAATATTAGTTGCAGTTCGGTATATAACTCCGAAAGTATATCCCAAAAAACCATGAATTTCTTTTGTGCCTCAGTAAGTTCTTTCTCTTCTAAATTCCAACTTTCTAATTCTTTTATTGATTTGAGATTTTTAAAAACTTGTGCTGGCTCCAATAAATATCGGTCAATTTCATCAAAATCATTTAATAGCATGGACCCCCATGATAAAAAGTCCTCAAAAGATTGTTCATCCTTTAACGCAAGATTTCTATACGCTTGATAAAGGCTGATGAGCATTCGTGTAGAATCCATAACGGGACTGCTTGCGTGATGTATAACTAAATCATTAATCGTGACCATTTTTGGGGCAAAAACCGGTTTATTATATGATTTTGACAGTGCTGCCAAAAGGTACTTCGTGGCGCGTTCAGAAGGAACAACAATAACTAGGTGCTCATTTAGCCAATTGTTATTTTTGATTTCGTTAGCTATAAACGTTGTAAACTTCATGTTTTATTTTTTAGATATAAAAGAAAGAAAGGTAGATCTGTTTACTGTATGGACAGGAATATGGGGGTAGTATTTTTGAAATAACGGTGGCGTTTTAAAGCGCTTCTTTTTGCTGTAACTAAATTTATATCCCTCCAATCCGTCGGATTTACATTCAATTAAATCCACTTGTTGACGGGTATGCGTACGCCAAAAAAAATAAGTTGCATTTATGTTGTTTATCTTATTCCATTTGATTTTTTCCGCTACTAACCAGTTCATCCATAAGGAGTCAATATCAATACGCATCGACAAGTCGTTGAAGTTATTAATCGCTGCGTTGCGAATTCCATTATCTAAAAAAACAAACACGTGCGTTTTTTTTAATTCATACGTTTTATCTGTGGTATAACAAGGAATCTTGTATAAAATGTGAGAAACACAAAGTAAGTTAACATATCGTTCAACCGTTTCATTATCAACACCAATAAAATTAGCTACCTGATTAAACGACAAAGGTTGGCCGATATGATGCGCCAATACTTGAAGAGTGCGAACGAGTATTTCTGATTTATTTATACGAGTTCCTGATGAAAAATAATCGGGTAATATTTTTTTCACCGTTTCATTTAAACCCTCTTGCATAAACGAAACGTCTGAATTTAACGAATAATAATTGCCATAAATTAATCGTTGATCAATTCCCATTATTTCTGTTGATACACTGGTGGCCGTTGTGTACTCATAAAAAGTAGGTGGTGGAAAATAAAAATGTACGCCTTGATAATTCAACGCTTCCATTAATTCGTCGTTGATTTTTGGGAGACTCACCGCCGTTAAAATTACTGTTGAAGATACTTTGCCATTTAAAATTTCCTCCATAAACAGGGGGAGCAATAGTAAATATTCGCACTCACTAATAATACAATAAGCATGTTCATTGACTAGCCAGATTAGTTCTTGAATTGGTAATTTATTTATCTGCTGCCTAATAAGCTCTTGGCCTAAATCAATTGTTTGAAAAGGATGTTTTTTCAAGGCAAGCTGTTCTTCAATAAAAGCAACCTTGCCTACATTCCTTGGGCCTGACAGAAGGATTATTTTATGGGTTTCCACTTGGCTGTTAATAACAAGGGAGAATCTTCTTTGCACTTTTTCTTTTTCGCTAAAACTAAACAATAATTGCGTTATTCAAAGATAATAGTGTCAAAAAACACTTGACTTCTTTTGGAATTCATAAACTTATTTCCTCCGAAAGCTTTTGCAATTAACACGTCTTTTCCATTCGTTAGGATACGAATCCAATGCACACCTTCCGGATAAGTGTTAGAAATGCCCTCGTAAAAGATGGTGCCGTCTTCTAATTCGCCGTACCGATATTGGGTGTTTGGCGGACAAGCAATATAAATGGCGGCATACTGTTCAAAAATCAAAGATGTATCAAAAGACAAAAGTTCGATAGAATACGTGTTTCCCTGTCCGAGCTCTTTGAATGTGGCAAACAAATGCCCGTCTTGCGAGTGTATAATAGAAGGTTTTCCCGGGAACCGAACCAACAATCCCCTTGAGCTCAAGCGAAAGTCGTATCCTTTTTTTGCTAAAACATTTTTCTTTTCTTGAATAGCTAATTCGGAATAAACTGCAGGTACAAGCCTTAACCTATAACCTTTATTTCTTAACAGTTGGATTAAACCATAATTACCAAATAAATGCCCCGCGCCTACGGCACAAAAAACCTTTTCCGTTTTTAAACAGGAATCTAGCTTTTTTGCCATAACACGATTTCGGTCTTCAATTAATGTTTCATAAAGTCCCGGTTCCTTGGACATATTCTTTTTTATAAATCGGTCAAGATTGAATAAGTCGCCTTGTAGGTATATTTCCATTAATCCATCTAACTCTCGTTCTCTTTTTGGGGCTATTAAGTTGTTTTCCGACAAAGGCAAGTCCTTTACAAAATCCAACTGATCATTATTACTTTCAAGTGGGAAAAACGATTTATTAGCAATTAAACCATATTGCTGAAAATAAGCATCTAAAAATTGTGGCATGCCATTTTCATCTCCGTAATTGGTAGTAGAAGCATCATTTGAACCCGTGTAAGGATACCCTTGATTGTCGTACAACAATATCGTTTTTTCATCTCGAATAGATCGTTGGTTAAAAAAACTAAAAATATCAGTTTCGAGCACGATACAACTTGCTTTGTCCATCGCATAGTAAACAGAATCTGCCAATTGAAAAACTCTTTTGTCGTTAGAATGCAGCGTTCCAAACAGGTATGATTTAGCTTTAGATCCAGGCGTACTAATTTCCCAAAGTAACTCGTTACCTGGTTTAATTATTTGTGCGTAGCTAAAAAAGCACCCACAATAAAAAACAATACAAAGAAACGTTTTCATAGCAAAAAACAAATATAGGGGTTTGGGCTCATCAAAAAATTCTTGCTATGTTATTTTCTGCAAACGCGTAAGGTAAGTAATCAAACGATGGAATGGGGCGCGTTAGAATTAACTTTCCGCGGTAACCCAATTTTATTTTTCCGTGCGATTCAGCCAAGCCCAATGCGTAAGCAGCATTTATAGAAAGTGCATTAAATGCTTCTTCGGGTGTCATTTTCATTTTTACACACGCCAAAGACCAAACAAAGAATAAATTATAACTCGGCGAAGACCCTGGATTGTAATCACTCGCCAAACAAACCGGAATGTTTGCATCAATTAATCGTCTTGCATCGCCAAAAGGAATTCCTAAAAAAAATGAACAAGAGGGCAAAAGCGTGGCTACACAATTACTTGTATTTAAGGAAAGCAGGTCTTCTTCGCTCAATTCTTCTAAATGATCAACGGAAAGCGCCCCTAAGTCGACTGCTGCCTTCACCCCTCCCAAAACAGAAAATTGATTTACATGCACTTTTGGTGTCAATCCTGCAGCCTTTCCCGCAATTAACAAACGTTGCATTTGGTCGACAGAAAAATAATTCCGTTCACAAAAAACATCGATAAAATCGGCCAGTCCTTCAGTAGCAATTTGGGGAATCATCTCATCAATTATCATTGAAACATAGCCCTCCTGATCCGATTTATATTCGAGGGGAAAAGCATGAGCCCCCAAAAATGTAGCCTTTATTGGAATAGTAAAATACGCCTTAAGGCGTTTTATCACCCTGAGCATTTTGATTTCATTTAAGGTGGTAAGGCCATATCCAGACTTTATTTCTAAAGCTCCGGTACCCATTGCAATCATTCTATGTACCCTTTCCTTAGCCTCTTTAAACAACTCGTCCTCAGTGGCAGCGGCCAATTTTTTTGCAGAGTTTAAGATCCCTCCTCCTCTAAGCGCTATTTCCTCATACGAAAGTCCTTTAATCCTATCAACAAACTCTGTTTCCCGATAAGAAGAAAACACAGCATGAGTATGCGAATCAATTAAAGCAGGCAAAACGAAACAACCCTCTGCATCAAGGACTTCCACTCCTCTCCAATCGGTTATCCCCTGCCATTCATCCATGCTACCGTAATCAATAACACAACCATCCTCTATTGCCAAATAGGCGTTATTAATAATACGCAAGCTGGCCATTTCTGGTCCTTTTAACAGAACAGGAATGTTTTCTCCTGCCTGCACAAGTCCTTTAATATTTTTAATAATGATTTTAGACATGCGTTGAAATCAAGCTACTTTATCTTTCAAAGGTAATTACTTTATCACATCTTTTAATGCTTTGTATTTACTCCAAAGTAACTTCTTTAAATAAAGAAAGCTTCAGTAAACTGAAGCTTTGTACCCCGGGCCGGAATCGAACCGGCACTCCCGAAAGAACAGGATTTTGAATCCAGCGCGTCTACCAGTTCCGCCACCGGGGCGCTTTTTTAAGCGTTGGCAAATATACGGGTTTATTTAAAACTTGAAAGAGAATCAAGTTAAGAATTCTAGCATTTCAGCATGAAATGAAAGGTGAAAGTTTTTTGAAGAAATGAATTCGCCATCTGTTTCTGCGCTCACATCACCTAAAGAGGAGGAAATAGTTACCTCATCTGTTGTTTCATAATTAATTTCTGGGTGCTTTATTCTTTTTCCACGCCATAAATTTGGCAAGTTCCGTAAATAATCGATCATCGATACGTCTCCAAGAATAACTAATCCGAATTGTTTCTCCCTTGGATTGGTCCCTGGAGAAACAATAAGACCATTTCCAAATAACGGTCCATTACAAATCGCTATCATAAAGAACTTCTGTGTCCTTTCAACTCCGTTATAGCTTAGGGTTAAAACTGGTTTTCTGTACTTAAAAAAAGTGCGAATAATGGCAATAAAATAAGAGAATCCAGCGCCGAACTTGTTTCTTAAGAGATTTAATTCGCTAACAACGCTCCCACCAAAACCAACATCTGCTATGTTCAGAAAATAACGCGTCTCGGTATTTGTTTGAAGGCAAGCGATGTAAACCCGCTCACCCATTTGACTAAAAAGATTTGTTGGACTTTGTGTGGAAAGATCTGAAGCGATAAAGTTGCGGTGAAAATCATTTCCTGTGCCACCTGGGAGCAAGAAGATTTTTGGGTTTTTTCCTGGCGCAACACATAAACCATTGACTATTTCGTTTAATGTGCCGTCACCGCCAACAGCGATTAGTAAATCACATTTTCCTTTTACACTTTGTGCAATTTCTTTGGCGTGGTTAGCATGTTTGGTTTGGTAGTTTATAAAATCGATGTTTTTGTCCTTTTGACAAGCAAATAAAAAAGAAGCATGTTCCCGCCGCAATTTTCGCGCGCCATTTTGTATAGAAACCACCTTAATCATTTGACTAAAATAGTTATTATCAATATAAAATCAAGTTCTCGTTATCGCTGAATAAATAAAGAACTGGACTGTTGCAGTATTTTTCCTGTTGGAGATTTCGCGGTAAAGAAATAAAGGTAATTACCCTCAGGAGCATCGGCACCATTTGGTGTTTTGCCGTCCCAATTAAAATTAGGATCTGACGATTTGAAAACAACTTCGTTAGAACCGTTTAACACGACAACACTAAAATCGCTGAGTCCTTCGGATACGATTGATAAGAAATCGTTTATGCCATCACCATTTGGGGTAAATACATTCGATAAAACGACTTCAATAAGTTCTTCCTTCTCCGGCAAAATGTTTGGTTCATTTGTTGCTTTTGGTGGCACAACCAATTCCTTTTGATTTATTACCACTTCGGGAGTAGTTATCTCTCCCAAATCTTGCAAAGGGTCCGTATTTGGAGGTTGAACTGATTCAAAAGGAATTATTTGTGGGTCATTCTTCTTATAAACGACATCCTCGCTGCTTAAAATATCGTTGTTTTCTTGCACTACAAGCGGAATTGCGTTCTTTTTCGTTTCAATTGGAACAAGCGTATTATCATTAGTTGGATTGGATGGAACTTCTTTCGCTTTCTTCTTTTCCTGAGTGGGCACTTTGACAACTTTATCATCAGAAGAATACAACAAATAGGCAGATACAAGCACTGTTGCTGCAATACCTATACCAATAAACGTTTTCGAAAGAATACTAATACCAGTAGTTACCAAAACAGGAGTGGCTATCGCCGAAGAAACCGCCGCCCATATTTCTGGTCTTACGACTTCCTGATGATTAGAAAGCTTTTGCCTAAGCATTTGATTAAATTGATCTGTTTCCTCCATTTTATTGTTCTTTTTTAACAATCCTTTCTCTTAAATAAGCCCTTGCTCTAAAATATTGCGACTTCGATGTGCTTTCGCTTATTCCTAGGCTTGTTGCTATTTCTTGGTGGGAATAACCTTCTAGAGCAAAAAGATTAAACACCACTCTATATCCTTGTGGCATGCCTTGAATAATTTTCATTAAATCCTGTGCCATCATATTCTCAATCGTAAATTCCTTGTATTCAACTTTATATTCTACATCACCCAAAGAAACATCAGACTGAAACTTAAGGTTTTTTCTGATGTGGTCTAGACAAGTGTTTACTACAATCCTCCTTATCCACCCTTCCAATACTCCTTCATTTTTAAACTCTGCTATTTTAATAAAAACCTTAATCATAGCCTCCTGCAAGGCATCCTCCGCTTGATCTGTTTGTTTTAAATAGCGTAGACAAACAGCAAACATTTTGGGGGCAAATTTATCAAACAACATTTTTTGCGCCTTGGGATTTTTAACTATACAAGCAGCAACTAGCTCAACATGATCCATGGCTCGGTAGGGTAGACATATTTCGTTCTCTAAAGGTTGCACCTAAATGGTGTTTTTGTAATAAAAATAATTAGTTTAGCCCTGTATACAAAACGTTTCTATGTTTAAAGAGCTTATTTATTTAGTCCTTTTTGTTTTCAGCGTCCCTAATTTCTGTTTTTCTCAGCAAAAAACAAAACCCCAACAAGGAAATTGGCACGGCGAAGTAAGTTTGAACGACCGATTAAACATTCCTTTTGATATGGAACTGAGATACCACAAAAAACAACCAAACATAAGCATTATAAATGGACCGGAAAAAATTGAATTAATTCTTGTGAAAAAAAGACATCATACATATACTTACACTTTTCCTTCGATCGACAGCGAATTGAATGTTCAATTCGATACAAACGGAACACAGTTACACGCCACATGGATAAATCACAATAAATCGGTGCCGGTTACAATTCCTATCACGGCCTATTTATCCGAAGAAAATCGATTTCTAGTAAAAGGGGTCCCCTCGTTTAATTTAAGTGGGCGTTGGGACATCCTATTCAAAGATGGAGATGAGCATGCTATCGGAATTTTTAAACAAGAAGGAAACGTAATAAGCGGTACATTTTTAACTGAAAAAGGCGACTATCGATATTTAGCTGGAAATGTAGATACCAATAACACGCTCTATTTATCTTGTTTTGACGGTCTTCGAGCCCATCAGTTTGTTGCTACTCTCGACGAAAAAAAACAATTAGATGGGATTTATTACAATGGGCAAACCTATCAAACCACTTGGATGGGGCGCATTAATAATACCGCTGAATTGCGAAATCCAGATTCTTTAATACAATTAAAAAGCAATGTCCCATTTTCTTTCGACGCCCTAAAACTAAATGGGAAACCCTTCCACTTTACACCAAAAAAAAATTATGGGGCTGTCATACAAATCATGGGATCGTGGTGTCCAAATTGCATCGATGAGACAAACTATTTTAAAGAAATATATCCGTTTTATAAAAACAAAGGAGTTGAATTCTATGCTGTTTCTTTTGAAATTGGAAAAACCGTCAAGGAACAACTTCGGCGATTAAAAACATTCACTGAACGGAGTGCTATTGCCTACAACATCGTTTTAGGTGGGGCGAAAGGAGCAAAAGAAGCCTCTCTTGCTTTTCCATTACTTTCGGAAGTTTTTAGCTTCCCCACAACCATTTTCATTGACAAGAATGGAAAAATAAGAAGAATACACACTGGGTTTAGTGGTCCAGGAACGGGAAAAGCATATAGTGACTATAAACTTGCAACTGAAACCTTACTAAACGAAATTAGTATTGGAAATTAATCAGACAATAAACCATTAATATAAAAAGCGTCAATTTAATTACTTTTACAAAAAATGATTCCATGATTTCATCAATGACCGGTTTTGGAAAAAGCAACGGCGTATACCAAGCGAAAAAAGTTTCCGTTGAAATCCGATCCCTAAATAGCAAAGGTCTCGACTTAAACATTAAACTGAACAGCACATACAAAGAACTTGAAGCACCCATACGAAGTTTAGTTTCAAAAACACTTGATCGAGGTAAAATTGATGTCAGTGTATACATAGAGTCTCAAACGGCGCGTCCAGAAAACTTAATTAACACCTCGTTAGCAACCGCCTACTACGAAGCAATTAAAGAACTAAATGAATCATGGGGGGAGCCTCCGCAAAATTACTTGTCTCTTGTAATGCAACTACCCGAAGTGCTTCTATATTCAGAGGTAGGTCTTGATGATGACGAAAAAAAATGGGTGCTTACATTAGTTGAAGATTGCGTTTCAAAATTACACGAATTTCGAGTACAAGAAGGGCGAGCTTTAAAAGAGGAATTTAAAAAACTAATCGATGGCATTCGTCACTTAAATAGCGCTATTGCAACATTTGAATCTGATCGTTTGATAAGCATACGCGAAAGAATGAATAAAGCGTTGCGTGAACTTGACACAGCAGCTGTAGACCATAACCGATTAGAACAAGAAATGATTTTTTATATTGAAAAGCTGGATATTTCAGAGGAGAAAATGCGTCTTATCCACCACTTAGATTACTTTGAAGCGACAATGGAAACTTCATTTTGCGGTAAAAAACTTGGTTTTATTGCACAAGAAATGGGCCGTGAAATTAATACCCTTGGGAGCAAATGCAATCAAGCACAAATGCAAAAAATAGTGGTGGACATGAAAGATTCCTTAGAAAAAATCAAAGAACAAGTGCTCAACACCCTATAAAATGATTGAGCAACAAGGAAAATGTATTATCGTATCGGCTCCTTCAGGCGCAGGCAAAACGACCATTGTGCGAGCGTTGCTCGATGCATTGCCGCAACTTGCGTTTTCCATTTCTGCGTGCAGTAGAAGTCCGCGAAACAATGAAATAGACGGTAAAGATTATTACTTCATGACAGTTGACGATTTTAAAAGTAACATAAATAAAAACGCATTTATAGAGTGGGAAGAAGTCTACCCCGAAACATATTATGGGTCATTAAAAAACGAAATATCAAAAATCTGGGGAGAAAAAAAGACTGTTATATTCGATGTTGATGTGGTAGGTGGCTTAAACCTAAAAACATTTTTTGGTGATAATGCGCTATCCATTTTCATTGCGCCACCCACCCTTGCTTCGCTTGAAAAAAGACTTCGTCAACGAAAAACCGAAAAAGAAGAAAAGATTATACAGCGCCTAAATAAAGCAGCTATCGAACTTCAAAGGTCAAACGAATTTGATGTGGTCATCCTAAATGAAATACTAGAAACGGCCATCGAAGAAGCAAAATCAATCGTTCTAACTTTTTTAACATGAAAATTGGTCTTTACTTTGGTACATTTAATCCTATTCATGTTGGGCACCTTTTGATTGCGAACCACATGGCACAATTTACCGATCTAGAACAAGTATGGTTAGTCGTTTCTCCACAAAATCCATTAAAAGACAAAAACACATTGTTAGCTGATATTCATCGACTTAATTTAGTTAGAGAAGCCATACACGACAACCCTAAATTAAAAGCTAGCGATGTAGAGTTTCAGCTGTCTAAACCAAGCTACACCATCACCACAATTAATTACCTGATTGAGAAGTACCCGCAACATACTTTCGCTTTAATTATGGGAGAGGATAACTTGCGCACTTTGCATAAATGGTTTAATTATGAAGTGTTGTTAAAAAAACACCAAATCTATGTTTATCCTAGGGCGCTTACGGTACAAGAAGAACTCGATGTGATAACCACAAGCGATAGATTAACGTTTAATTATTCCGACAATCCCAACATTATTTTTTGTGATGATGCCCCCGTCATGAAGCTTTCTGCCAGTTTCATTCGGCAATCCATAAAAGAAGGAAAAGACGTTCGCTACCTCTTAACGGAGTCCGTTTACAAATACGTTGAAGAAATGAGGTTTTACAAATAACTTACAGCACCTCGATTTTCATGGTGCTTACACTTTCTTCAAATAAATAATTCTCATAAATTACCTCAACAAAATACATGCCTGCTGTCAAAAATATAGGTAGTTCAACATACGATTGGGCGCCTGAATCACCACTGCACAATCGCTTACCTTGTAGGTCAAAAACAACAAATTGAAAATTACTGTTGGCATCGTTAGGACTCCTAATAACTATTTTTGAACCACTCTTACTTGGGTTAGGATAAGCTAAAAAAGAAAATGAATTACTTGGTGTCTCGAAAAACGGTTTGTCAAAATGCAATAAAAACAAACCATTGTTTCGGTCGGATATAATTATTCTACCACTCATGTACAGGGCATAAACTCCCCAAGCTCCCCACATCGTAAAATTCGCCATGTCAGGCTGAGTGTAGGTATCGTAAATACCTATCTCCACTGGGGGATTTTTACGCAAATCATAAATGCGCAAGCCTGCATTGTAATAGGATACAAAAGCTAAATCATTTGAAATTTGGACGTTATGTGCGGTCATTTGCACTAGATCTTCTTGAATGCCAAAATAATAATTCGGTGTAATTGTCCAATCGTCAGAGACGCTGCATTTCTTTAACAAAAGGCCTTGGGTTTCGTCGGTAAAAACATATGTTTTCTTATTTTGAGACAGCCATCCTTGATGATTGTAACCTTGTTGATTGTACAAAGACAGGGCGTTTAAATAGATGGGAGAAGCCGGATTAGAAAAATCGTATACCCTTATGCCGTCGTAACCACAATTGAGAATGCCGATATTGTCCCGGACATACAAATCGTGGACTTCTTGAATGTCGTTAGGACCCTGCCACAACAACGTAGGATTCGTTGGGTTGGATAAATCAAAAACACAAAGTGGTCGCATAGACAAATTTATTCCCGAGGCAATCGGGGTAACCATGCACAAATACAACAAGGCATTTGATGAATCAATAAATAAATTATGGGTTTTACCAAATACACTATCTTGTAAGTCTGCAACTAGCGATACGGAATCGGGTAAAGTGGATACATCTATAATTTGCAAACTACCCATGCCCTCGTCGCCTACCGCATAAATATAATGTTGATAAAACTTATACTCTCTTGTTATGGCCATTGAGGAGCTAAATCGTGCCTTAATAAACCCAATTAGTACTAACTCATTTTGTTGTGTTAATTCAAAAAAATGTGAACCCTCTGTAGACCCTACGACAGCATATTCTCTATTTTGATAGTCGAATCCCCAACATCCACTGTACCTCACATTGGTAGAATTGGTTAAAAGCGTATCTTCATTCCAATTAGCTAATAATTGAACATTTTTAATTTGCTGAGACCAACCAGAACAAGCGATAAGTAATAAAAATATAATCCGCATAAAAATTTAAGCGTTAGTTTTCAATTTTGGATGAAGCAATTTGCAAAATTCCCATAATACAATACCTGCACAAACGCCAACATTTAAACTGTGTTTTGTGCCAAACTGAGGCACTTCAATTACCCCACTTGATAAGTCAACAACCTCCTGACGCACACCATTAACCTCATTGCCAAAAACTAAAGCATAGCGTTCCCCTTTTAACGTGCCTATTTTATCCAATGAAATCGTTTCAACGGCTTGTTCAATCGCATAAATAGACCAATTACTTTTCTTTAATTCAATAACCAAATCGACTATCGACGAAACATATTCCCATCGAACAGTCGCTGTTGCTCCAAGCGCTGTTTTGTGAATATCCTTGTGCGGCGGACAGGCAGTAATGCCGCATAAAAATATTTTTTCAATAGAAAAAGCGTCAGCTGTTCTAAAAAATGAACCAATGTTATTCAATGAGCGGAGGTCGTCTAAAATTACGATTAACGGAATTTTTGGTTGTGCATTGGATTCGCTTTCTGAAATGCGATTAAGCTCCCATAATTTTAATTTTTTATTGCTATTGTTCATAAGAAGTAAATGAATTCTTTTGAAATAATAAGATATGCGCTTAATTTTAACATACAAAAGTCACAAAATCAATTGGTTTTAGGAAATGAATGCCACAAAAGAAATAGCGGAAACGCCCTTAATGAAACAATATAACCAAATTAAAGCGAGACATCCTGATGCCCTCTTACTGTTTCGCGTAGGTGATTTTTATGAAACTTTTGGAGAAGACGCCGTGCGCACTTCACGAATTCTTGGAATCATTTTAACAAAACGAAAAAATGGTAGCGGTTCAGACATTGAACTAGCCGGCTTTCCTTACCATTCACTTGATGTTTATTTACCGCGTTTAGTTAGAGCAGGACTTCGTGTAGCGATCTGTGATCAATTGGAAGACCCTAAATTAACAAAGACAATTGTCAAAAGAGGCGTTACCGAACTTGTTACACCAGGTGTTGCTTTTAATGACCAAGTTCTTCTGCAAAAAGAAAATAATTTTCTTTGTGCTATTCACTTTGAAAAAGCAATACATGGCGTTGCTTTTTTAGATGTTTCCACTGGAGAGTTTTTAATTGGACAAGGAGATAAAGATTATGTAGATAAATTAATTGCTGGTTTTTCCCCGAGCGAATTTCTTTACGCAAGAAAAGACCAAGAATTATTCAAGAAACACTTTGGCGATCATCAATGTTGCTTTAGAATTGAAGATTGGGTATATACAAGCGAAAACGCCAACGAACGACTCAATAAACATTTCAAAACAAATTCACTTAAAGGTTTCGGTGTAAACGAAATGAACGTGGCAATTATCGCTGCAGGCGCCGCACTGTACTATCTATCGGAAAATCAGCACAAAACGTTCGAGCATATCACTAACCTTTCAAGAATATCCGCTTCCAATTATGTCTGGCTGGACCGCTTTACGATTCGCAACCTCGAACTGGTAAGCACACCGCACGAAAACGCAACAACACTATTAAATATCCTTGATAAGACATTAACTCCAATGGGAGGGCGCTTGATGAAGCGTTGGTTAATCATGCCTTTAAAAAAATTAGACGAGATTCGTTCGAGACATGATGTTGTTGAATGGTTAAAAAACGACGCGGAGCAAGCTGAGGAACTAAGTAGTATTCTCAATCAAATTGGGGATCTAGAACGCCTAATTTCGAAAGTAGCGGTAGGAAAAATTAATCCTCGAGAAGTTGCACACCTTAAAAAAACGATGATAAACATTCCTAAAATTAGTCTCCTGTTAGGAAAAAACAAAGCCCTTGCATCGTTACAAAATATTGAGGCACAACTTAATAATTGCATGGAACTTGTGACCAAAATAGCTGCTTATCTTGATCCGGAACCTGGTGTACAAGTTGGTAAAGGGCGAGTAATTCGGGAAGGCTATGATCTAGCGCTCGACGATTTAAGGAACATCTCGCTAAACGGGAAAGATTACCTTGATAAACTACAAGAAAGAGAGGCGATTAGGACCGGTATTACTAGCCTTAAAATTTCGTTTAACAATGTTTTTGGATACTACATTGAAGTAAGGAACACACACAAAGATAAAGTGCCTGAAGAATGGATAAGAAGGCAGACACTCGTTAATGCAGAACGGTATATTACCGACGAATTAAAAGAGTATGAATCCAAAATTTTAGGTGCTGAAGATAAAATTTACCAGATAGAAGTGCGTCTGTTTTCAGAACTTGTCGCTTGGCTAGCAGACTTTATCAAGCCGATACAACAAAATGCCGCGGTCATTGCAAAGTTAGACTGTCTCCATGCCTTTGCGTTTGTTGCGCGCAAAAACAATTACGTAAGAGCAGAAATAAATGATGGACTAGCTATAAATATTCATAATGGGCGACACCCCGTTATTGAGCAGCAGCTTCCTCACGGCAATGACTTTATTGCTAACGACGTTTTTCTAGACAATGATACACAACAAATAATTATGATTACCGGGCCAAATATGAGCGGGAAGAGCGCCCTTTTAAGACAAACAGCCCTTATTGTACTAATGGCGCAAATGGGGTCTTTCGTTCCTGCTGAAAAGGCAGAGATTGGCTGGGTAGACAAAGTATTCACGCGAGTTGGTGCTTCGGATAATATTTCCTCTGGCGAATCTACTTTTATGGTAGAAATGAATGAAACAGCTAGTATTCTAAATAATATTTCAGACCGAAGCCTCCTTCTTTTAGACGAAATTGGTCGAGGCACGAGTACTTACGATGGTGTTTCCATTGCTTGGTCTATTGCGGAATTTTTACATGAAAACAAAATAGCTCAATGTAAAACCCTTTTTGCAACGCACTACCACGAACTAAATGAAATG
The DNA here is from genome assembly GCA_945888625.1 of Chryseobacterium gleum. Classification (GTDB taxonomy): domain Bacteria; phylum Bacteroidota; class Bacteroidia; order Flavobacteriales_D; family Crocinitomicaceae; genus UBA952. The sequence continues at coordinate 114,549 of CAMDAH010000001.1, read as the reverse complement.
TCCAGTCGATTTAATAGAATAAAAAACTACACAATTGCTGTTAAAGAAGTGGCCAACTCTATCTTGTTTCTGCGAAAACTTATTCCTGGAGGAAGCGAACATTCATTTGGGATTCATGTAGCTAAAATGGCGGGGATGCCCAGTAGTGTGGTAAAACGTGCAGAGGAAGTGCTAAAGGAATTAGAACTTTCGCATGCTAATATGGGGGAAAATAACAAATCAGGGGTGAAGCCCCGTGTTAAAAAGGAAGACAAGGGCGATAGTATGCAACTCAGTTTTTTTCAATTAAACGACCCTGTACTAGAAAATATTCATGATGAATTAATGGGGATAGACATTAACACGCTTACTCCTGTTGAGGCCTTAATTAAGTTAAACGACATAAAAAAACTTATAGGTGGCTGATATTTTTTCAAAAACACTAAAAGATTATTGTTTTTTTTTTATATTTTTGCCCTCCGTTATAAAGTAATAATTACAACCTAATATTAAACGAAATATTAGAATTAAAACAAATTATAAGCGAGAGTAGCTCAGTTGGTAGAGCACGACCTTGCCAAGGTCGGGGTCGCGGGTTCGAATCCCGTCTCCCGCTCCATAATACTACCGGCAATCTTCCTGATTGTATTTCGCTCGAGTGGTGGAATCGGTAGACACGCCGGACTTAAAATCCTGTGCCTGTATGGGCGTGCGGGTTCAAGTCCCGCCTCGAGTACAAAGCCCTAACAGTTTGTTGGGGCTTTTAAACAGTCGTTTTTTTAACGTCCTCTTTTCTTAAACTTTAACGCTGTTTTTTGGAATTGGGGTTCAATGCAATTTTTGTTCTATTATCAGAATAATCCTCCCAATCTTCTATTAATTCGTGCGAATATTGTTTGGTAACAGATATAGGGATATGCTCAACAACTACATTTGTTTTGTCTAATCCAAAATCCTCTGCTGGTTTTAAGCCGGTAGATTTGATAAAACGATAAATTTTTACGGATAAGATTTGAAAAGGCGTTAACAAATTATTGGTTGCCACTCGAGAATTAAGAACGATAAACTTAAAGTCTGCTTCTTCAAATTCCCCTTTAACTGATTCAAACACGCTAAGTCCACTCAACTCTCCTTTATCAATCATTTTTCGTTGAATTTGATGCATAACGTACTCCATGCGAAGTTCCTCTTTAAACCCTAAGTGTATACTAACGTAGTAGCATGCCTTGTCAATAACCTCATGTACCGAATAATGCATTCCCCAAGGTTCGTTCTGAATATCGAAATGAAGAAACCAAATCACCCCTGCTTTTCGTGGACGCTTTTTAAATAATGAAAAGAAAATCGTGGCATCTAACTTGTTTGGATTATCGCTTCGCGTTGGATAAACGATATTAGATGCTTCGTAAGGAGTATTGGTATCACTGTTAATGGCCTTCAAAAGCGGAATTATTTTCGCCATAGGAACATATTCGGTAATTCGCTTTCGCAAAATACGGGCCTTAAAGTACATGAATAATAAAATAAAAAATGTAGTGGCCAAAACTAAGGTAAACCAACCTCCATGGGCTATTTTACCAAGATTTGACATAAGAAATATTCCTTCAACTCCTAATAATATGGCGAAAACAACAATAAACGCCAATTTCCTTTTTGGGTATTTTAACATTAATAGGAATCCTAATAAGATGGAGGTCATAACCATGTTAATTGTAATCGCTAAACCATAAGTAGCCTCCATTGCGGTCGACTTTTTAAAAATAGCAATCACTAATAAACAGCCCGCCATTAGAAACCAATTTATAAAGGGAATGTAAATTTGTCCTTGATGATCCGATGGATATTTGACTTTAAGGTTGGTCCACAAATTTAATTTAATTGCTTCATTCATTAAACTGAATACCCCTGTAATGAGCGCCTGTGAAGCTATAATTGCTGCTGTGGTCGCGAGAACAATAGCAAATGGCAACATGCCATCTGGAACCATGGAATAAAATACCGTTTGTTTTCCCTGTAAAACAAAACCATCAGAAAGGCATAATGCAGACTGGCCTAAATAGTTCAATAATAATAAAACACTAATAAATGACCAACTAATTCGAATGTTATTTTTTCCACAGTGCCCTAAATCTGAATAAAGTGCTTCAGCTCCTGTTGTACACAAGAATACCGCCCCTAACACCCAAAATCCGCCTTTTACATTTACGACTAAATTATAGGCATAGTAAGGATTGAATGCTTTCAATACCTCCGGATTCTTCATTATATTAATTAAACCTAAATACCCCAAAAACAAAAACCAGATCACCATTACGGGGCCAAAGGCTTTTCCAATTGCCGATGTTCCAAACTGCTGAATAGTGAAAAGCAGTACTATTATTCCAACAACAGCTGGAATTACCGGGAAATCAGGAAAAATATTTTCGATACCCTCTACGGCAGAAGAAATTGATATCGCGGGGGTAATAAATCCATCCGCTAATAGGGTGGAGCAACCAATTAAAGCGGGAATTATCACCCATTTTATTCGTCTAGATTTTAACAAGGCAAATAGAGCAAAAATTCCTCCTTCCCCATTATTATCGGCATTTAATGCAAAATAGATGTATTTAATCGTGGCAAGAAGAGTTAAGGTCCAGATTACAGCAGAAAGGCCACCCATGATTAAAGGATACGAAAAATCCTTTCCTCCAGTAATGGTTTGAAAAACATAAAGTGGTGATGTCCCTATATCCCCGAAAACAATTCCAACAGCAACAAGTAAAGTGGCCGCGCTTACTTTTTTTCTAGTGTTTTCGTCCATAAAATTCGTTTGTAATTTATTAATTTAATTATGCGGGACTAAAATTAAGTAAACTTTAAGATAATCATTGTTTTAATGAAGCAAGAAAATCATCTGAAACTGGATACCCTTGTTTTTTTGCTTGCTCTGCGTAAAAAAGCCCTTTTTTTGCCTCATTATTGAGCTTATATGCAATTGCTAAATTATAATTTGAAAAAGAATAATTTGGGTTAATAGACACTGCTTTGAGTAGGTCAGCGATTCCGTCAGCATATTTTTTTTGATTAATGTAAGCTGTGCCGCGATAAAAATACCCTTCAAATCCCTGTGGAAGAAGCTTAATTAAACGCTCCGCTTGTATAATAACCTCCGGGTACTGTCCATTATTTAATAACTCAGATGCTAAATTGGAGGTGATTTGTATGTTATTTGGAAAAAGTTGCAACGCCTTTTTAAAATCCAAAATTGCCGCTTTATGATTTCCCATTTTAGAGAAGGTAATACCCCGATTTAAGTAGGTTTCATAATTCGTATTATTTCTTTCTAAAGCTAATTCGTACATTTCCATTGCCTTATCGAATTTCGCCTCCAATGCATACATATTTGCCATGTTGCTGTAAATTAATGGTTCCCGAACCCTAGCTAAAACTAGCGTATTATAATCCTTAAAAGCTAAATCCATCTGATTGTGCTCGCGGTAATAATTGCCGCGATTTTTGTACGCTACCTCAACGCCATTTTTTACAACTGTTATTTTATTATTTTCTTGTTCAATAATAAAGGGATGTTTTTTTATTACATCGGTCCATAACGTTTCCGAGTTGGTCCAAATTGGAACCCGGTCATAACATTGTTTGGAAAGAAAAACGGTATAAACCCCGAGTGTAAAGTACGTCACTACCTTGTAATGGAGGTGCACTTTGTAGTGAACTATAATACTCAAAAGCAGAAAAAACGCACCAATGTAAGGGACATAAGTATACCTATCAGCCATAACTGCCGATCCAACAGAAATAAATTGTAAAACAAGCGCAACCATTAAAATGAAAAAGCCCATTCCAAAAACGAAAGGCTTAAACAACGGTGACTTTTTTCTCCATAAAAATAGCGTTGGAAAAACAACAAGTAAAAACCCGAGTAATGGAGCAATATAATAAATCGTTGGCAACTGATCGGTAGGTCCCAATCCGGGATATGGATAGAATGCCGATAACTCAATAGGAATTAGTAGCTTGCTCCAATACATGATAAAACCATAGCTCGCAAACATGAATTGCTGAACCAAGGTAAAAACACCCTCCTTTGCCACGGCCTCTTGACTCTGAATCTTCCAAGCTAAGAGACCTACCAGTAAAGAAACGAGAAAAAATGGTGTTTTTTCAAGAATACTTTTAAAAGTAAGCTTTCTTTCATAATAATAATCCAAAAGAATTAAAATAAAAGGTAACGGAACAGCCATAGCTTTGCTTAAACACGATGCGATAAACAATACAAACACAACGACAATGCCCCACCACTTTTTACTGATTAAATAATACTGATAGGATAAAATACTTAGAAGCAAAAAGAAAGTGTATAAAACATCTTTTCGCTCTGAAATCCAAGCTACACTTTCCACGTGCATGGGGTGAATTCCGAACCACAAAGCCGTAAAAAAAGCAATGAAACTATTTTTCGCTGTCAAATAGTAAATAAAAAGGAACACTAGCATGGCATTGAAAATGTGTAAAAACAAATTCCAATGCATGTAATTCGTTATTTCCATTCCCCCTTGAGAATAATTATACGCTAATGTCAGCATCGTCAAAGGATGATAATTCAACATCACGTGAGTTGATGGGCTAAAAAGTGAATCCACTTTTTCTGCCTCAAAGGATTTAATAAGGGATTGATTTGTTACATAACCCGTATCGTCCCAATTCGTAAATTCCTTATCCTCCGAAAGTGATGGTGAATAGCAAACAAAAATTGAAATGGCAATTACCAACAAGGGTAGCCATATTAACTTTCTCGTAGACGGGCTCTTTTTTTCTGATACACTAGGCTTTGCGAATTTAGATTTATTCATTTGTCCTTATCATTAAAAAAATTATTTCATTTTATTCAGTTGTTCACTGGCCGCTTTAAGTTCATTATCTAGCGCATTAGTTACCCTATAATATCCTTCTTCAGCATACAATTGACGCGCGATTTCTGCTTTTAAATTATTTACTATAAACGCTTTACTGCGTTTTAATTCGTTCGTATTTGGGGGTACGCCATACCATTTACTGGCATAGGAAACAAAAGACTGAAGATTTGCATCGCTTAATTTAAATCGCGAGGTAAAATCTTTTGGACTGGTCCAACTACTGCGCTTATTGGCAACAAAATCAAATGAGAAAGCTTGAAAAGCGCCACTCATTAATAATTGTGTTAAATAAAACGTGTTTCCTGTTGAGTCGTACCCCACAAAAACATCCGGAGTTATCCCTCCTCCACCATAAACTGTTCTTCCTCCTCTAGTTTTGAATTTTAATGAATCAACAAACAAAGATGTGTCTAATTGGTAAAGTTCTCCTTTTACGATACGCGATTCATCTTTTAAATAATCTTCATAATTCCCATTGTAAGGCTTTTGAATACATCTACCAGAGGGGGTATAATAGCGTGCAATAGTAATGCGTAAGTTACTTCCATCTCTGAGGGGCCTGTCCTCCTGAACCAAGCCCTTTCCGAAGGTTCTTCTTCCAATAATAATTGCTCGGTCATTATCTTGCAATGCTCCAGCTAAAATTTCACTTGCTGATGCTGAATTGGCATTAACCAATACAACCGCCTTAATCGATTCTAACATCCCTCCCGAAGTAGAGTAATACACCTGTTCCTGTTCTTTCCTTCCTTTTGTTTTAACGATAATCATTCCTGCCGACAAAAACTCATCCGCTATTTCAGTCGACGATTGAAGAACCCCGCCACCGTTGTTGCGCAAATCCAAAATTAATTTTTTCATTCCTTGGCCCTTTAATTTTTGGGCAGCAACGCGAAACTCTTCTGCCGTTGGAATTGAAAATTGATCAATCCCAATAAAGCCAATTTCTTTATCAATCATATACACACCAAATACTGATTTTAAAGGAATCTCATCGCGTACAATGGTGAAAGAAAGTTCTTGCTTATTTCTTAATATACCCACCTCAACAGAGGTTCCCGCTTGACCTTTCAAGTTGGAAAGTACTTTGTCATTTGTTATTTGCTTACCTGTAAATTTCTTTTTATTAATCTTAATGATCTTATCCCCAGCCATAATCCCAACCAGTTGAGAAGGTGATTTATCAATTATATTGGTCACACAAACCGTGTCCCTAATAAGTTGAAACCGTATGCCTACTCCACCGAATTTACCATCAATAGTTTCCGTAACCGCTCGCATTTCTTTGGTGGAAATATAATTAGAATGCGGGTCTAATTTATGTAGCATTTCGGAAATGGTTTGCTCAAAAATCTTATCCTTGTCAAACTTATCTACATAACGTTCATCAAGTAATTTTAAGATATCACTTATTTTTTGAACTTGTTCATCATTTTTATAATCGCTTCCCGATAAATTACTCCCTAAAACTAGCCCAAAAACAAGCGTGATAGCAAACAATATCGGTAATATAAACCGCTGTGATTCTTGGTTAAATTTCATCTATATTTTCTATTTGTAGGGTCGTAACACCTGCGCTTTTTAAAAAATCTACACCTGCAAGGTCTTTATATTTGTCAATGAAAACAAGTCGCGTAATTCCTGCTTGCAAAATCATTTTACTGCAGTCCTTGCAAGGCGAAAGGGTTAAATAAAGGGTGGCTCCACTACAATTATTTGTTGATTTCGCCACTTTTAAAATGGCATTTGCCTCTGCATGTAGAACGTACCAATGGGTTTCACCGTTAGTGGCCTCACAAAAATTGTCAAATCCACTTGGAGTTCCATTAAACCCATCAGAAATAATTACCCTGTCTTTTACAATAATAGCCCCCACTTTTTTTCGTTCACAATAAGACAGTAAAGCCCAATTTTTGGCTAATCGCAAATAAGCCCTGTCGTAACGAAATTGTTTTTTTTCTGTCAAATCCACGCTATAAAGTTACGCTTTTTTATTTTGATAGAATTAAGTACCCGCATATCTTGTTAAAGAATATTCGCGTGGCAATTGAACTCCGTCGAGCAGGTGCGCTGTCATTTCTTCAGCCATTTTTGGTGCCAACAAATAGCCTTTTGCACCCAAACCATTAAAAATATGGACTTTACTAAAAACAGGATGTGCGCCTAATACAGGACGGCGATCCATTGTTGTTGGTCGAACCCCTACCACCTGTGATACTATTTCAGGCAAGACCTTACTTACGTATTTAAAATTTTGCAATAAACTTCGTTCCGCTTCTTTAGTTGGATTTAAAGTTGGGTTTTCCCATTCGTAGGTTGCACCTATCCTGAATTGTTGATTTCCAAGGGGAAAAACAAATCCTTTCAGGTGAATGGACTCTTTTTGTGGCAGTTCATCGTGTTTAATGATCAGCATTTGGCCTTTTGTAGGTTTTACCTGACAATTTTCGAAAAAAGTTGCCTCACTAGCTTTATATCCACAACAAAACACCACCTCATCATATGTTACACCTTTGTAGTTTGCATTGTCGGGTGAAAATTGTTCAAAGTCAAAACTTGCTCGTTCCAAGACACCCAATTTTTCAAAATACGCCAAGTTTTCTGTGTAAAACTTTTCGGCATGAACAAAGTAACCGCTTTTAACTATGCCGTAGTTTTGGTCTTTTGCACTTTGGTCAATCGTCTCCAAATGATCTTTATACAAAAAACTTTCTTGTTTCTTCTTCCACTCCTCTTTTTCATTTTCCGACGGAAAAATTCGCTTTATCAAAAATGATTCTGCTAGGCTTGTAGTTAACTTTTGCTCTAGCATTTTATAAAAGTCCCAGCTGTGTGATAAGAGCTCTGTTGCCCTCCAAGAAAGCGTTGTGCGACGAAACACGATTGGATTGACCATTCCCGCGGCTATTCGTGTAGATACGTTCTGCCCATCATCAATGACCGTTACCTGTTGTTTGCGATCCAATAAATAATGTGCCAACGTGATTCCCGCTAAACCACCGCCAACTATTAATATCGATTTAATTGAATTCTTATTCATTCTTTGGCCATAGCTAGCGCAAAGATACTTATTTCTATGGAGGGGTTTGACTTCCTTATTTCTTTTACAAGCGACTCCAAGGTAGCGCCTGTTGTAATGACGTCATCGACAAGTGCAAGGTGCTTGTATGACTTTACATTTTTTCTTGCAGAAAACCCCCCAACGACATTTTGCCAACGATCGGTAGTTGCTTTTTTTGTTTGACTTTCAGTGTGCTTATTCTTGATTAAAAATTTTACATCAATTGGTATTCCCGTTACACTTGAAATTCCTTTGGCTATCTTTTCGCTTTGGTTGTATCCTCGATTAAATTTTTTTCGGTGGTGAGTTGGAACAGGAATTAAGACATCTATATTGCTGTTATTTATGTTTGCACTATTTTTCCATGCCATTTTTTGTCCCATTAGCACACCCAAATGGCCCTTGTGACCGTATTTAATTTCGTGTAAAATAGTTTGCGAAACGGCCTTTTTGTGATAATAAAACAAAGCAAAAGTTTGTTCTATCTTTACTCGTCCCCAAAACAACTTATCCAAAGCAGAACCTTCGTTCATCGATTCAAAATAAGTGTACTTAATTTCCTCTTCACAACACCAGCAAAGGAAATCTTCCTCAAGCAATAATTCATTTGAACAATTACTACATGTATTCGGAAAAATTAGATTTAGGAGGGCCTTCAAATTATTTAACATAGCCTGAAATCCAATGTAGACGGCGGCTTTTGAAACAATAAACAGTGGGTTGTTAACAACCGAATAAACAAGTCGCGGTAGAAAAATCAAAATCAATGTAACTTTACTACCTAATGATTTTTCTTAAAAATTATTTTTGTTAAAGTGCTAAAAAGTTATTAAAACCTAAAAAATAAATTTGTGGAAATCTTTATTTTTTAGCTAAAATTTTTACAAATTAAGCGCAGCAAAAGGATGTAGAATTGTTATGTTAATAATGTTGTTTTATTGTTCATTTCTTTTATTGTTTTAAAAGTTAAAAATACTAAAATTTGTATCCCTTAAAGTTTAAAAAAACACTTAGTTCTACGAATAAGTGAATATCAAAAAACAAAAGGATACAAACTCTTTTATGTAGATTGTTACTCCATTAATGTTTAGCATTTTTGGAAATTTTATTAATTATATTTAAATGCCATGAGTAATTTAGAACCTATTTTACAAGAAAACACGAACCGCTTCGTGTTATTTCCTATTCAACACAACGACATTTGGTCTTTTTACAAAAAAGCCGAAGCAAGCTTCTGGACAGCAGAAGAAATTGATTTGTCGGCAGACTTAATTGACTGGGATAGTAAATTAAACGACAATGAGCGGCATTTCATTAAACATGTTCTTGCCTTTTTTGCTGCTTCGGACGGAATAGTAAACGAGAATTTGGCGCAAAACTTTCTTTCAGAAGTTCAATATACTGAAGCCAAATTTTTCTATGGCTTCCAACTTGCAGCTGAAAATATTCACTCCGAAACCTACTCTTTATTAATCGATACTTACATCAAAAATACGGCTGAAAAAAACCATCTTTTCAATGCGATTGACACGCTTGACTGTGTAAAGAAAAAGGCAGAATGGGCATTAAGGTGGATTGACAAAGGATCATTTGCGGAACGACTTGTTGCGTTTGCAGCTGTTGAAGGGATTTTCTTTTCAGGTTCTTTTTGCTCAATCTTTTGGTTGAAAAAAAGAGGTTTAATGCCTGGATTAGCTTTTTCTAACGAATTAATATCAAGGGATGAGGGCTTGCATTGCGACTTTGCGTGTTTACTTTACACGAAACACCTGGTTAGTAAACTATCCAAAGAAACAGTGAAATCAATCATTGTAGATGCTGTTTCAATTGAGAAAGAATTTGTTACCGACGCCCTCCCAGTAAAACTAATCGGTATGAATAGCGACCTGATGGGTGAATATATCGAATTTGTTGCCGATCGCCTGTTGGTGGAACTTGGGAATGATCGAGTTTACAACACGGCAAATCCATTTGATTTTATGGAAATGATTTCGCTTCAAGGAAAAGCTAACTTCTTTGAAAAACGTGTGGGAGAATATCAAAAAGCCGGTGTCTTAAACAACAGCGGGGCACAAAACTTTGTGTTAGACGAAGAATTTTAATAATTAGATTATACAATAAGATATGTACGTAGTAAAAAGAGATGCAAAAAAAGAAACGGTAAAGTTTGATAAAATTACCGCGAGAATAGTTAAAATGTGTTATGGCTTAGACCCATTGGTTTCTCCAGAAGCTGTTGCCATGAAGGTAATCGAAGGGATATACGATGGGGTTACCACCATTGATTTAGACAATTTGGCGGCAGAAGTTGCTGCGGCTAAAACAATAGACCACCCTGACTATGCACTTCTTGCTTCTCGAATTGCCGTGTCTAACCTACACAAAGAAACAAAAAAGACCTTCTCGGATGTCATGCATGACCTTTACAGTTATATCGACCCAAAAACCAAGCAGCCGGCAGCTCTATTAGCCGATGATGTTTATCAAATCGTGATGGATAATAAAGAATTACTCGACTCGAGTATTATTTACGACCGTGACTTCCGTTATGAATATTTTGGATTCAAAACATTAACGCGATCTTACCTAATGAAACTTAATGGTAAAATAGCCGAAAGACCACAACAAATGCTAATGCGTATCGCTGTAGGAATTCACAAAAGAGACATCAAAGCAGTAATAACAACTTATCATCTTTTATCTGAAGGTTGGTTTACGCACGCTACTCCAACCTTGTTTAACGCTGGAACACCAAAACCACAAATGTCCTCTTGTTTCCTCCTGACAATGAAAGAAGATAGTATTGAAGGTATTTACGACACACTTAAATCTTGTGCGCAAATTTCACAGTCGGCAGGTGGAATTGGTTTAGCAATTCATGATGTTCGGGCAACAGGATCTTATATAAAAGGAACCAACGGCACATCAAACGGAATCGTTCCCATGCTTCGCGTATTTAATGACACTGCCCGTTACGTTGATCAAGGGGGCGGAAAAAGAAAAGGATCTTTTGCTATCTACATCGAACCATGGCACGCCGATGTTTTTGACTTTTTAGATTTAAAGAAAAATCATGGAAAAGAAGAAAACAGAACGCGCGATTTGTTTTTAGCGCTTTGGATTCCTGATTTGTTTATGAAGCGTGTAAAAGAAAACGCAGAGTGGACTTTGATGTGTCCACATGAATGTCCAGGACTTTCAGATGTTCACAGCGAAGCCTTTGAAAAATTATATTTGAAATACGAGGCTGAAAACAAGGGCAGGAAAACCGTTAAGGCACAAGATCTTTGGTTTAAAATTCTTGAATCGCAAATTGAAACTGGCACGCCATACATGTTATATAAGGATGCGGCAAACTCCAAATCGAACCAACAAAATTTAGGGACAATCAAATCTTCCAACCTGTGTACAGAAATCATTGAATATACTGCACCAGACGAAATTGCCGTTTGTAATCTTGCTTCTTTAGCTTTGCCAAAATACATCAGGGAAGATCGCACTTTTGATCACGATAAACTATTCGAAGTAACCTACCAAGCAACTGTTAATTTAAATAGAATAATCGACGAAAATTATTACCCCGTTGAAGATGCAAAAAACTCAAACTTAAAACATCGTCCAATTGGATTAGGCGTACAAGGTTTGGCAGATGCTTTTATTCTCATGGGCTACCCCTTTGAATCGCAAGAAGCACGCGACTTAAATAAAGCGGTTTTTGAAACGATGTATTTTGCTGCCATGACTGCTTCAAAAGACCAGGCAATTGCGTTTGGTAGTTATGAAACCTATGCGGGATCGCCTGTTTCACAAGGTGTATTTCAATACGATATGTGGGGCGTAACACCTTCAGACAGATGGGATTGGAAGTCCCTTAAAGAAGAAGTTAAAAAGCACGGCGTTCGAAACTCACTACTGCTTGCGCCTATGCCAACCGCATCTACGGCTCAGATCCTTGGCAATAATGAATGTTTTGAACCCTACACGTCAAATATTTATACAAGACGGGTACTTTCCGGAGAATTCATTATCGTAAATCGACATTTATTAAAAGACTTAGTTAAAGCTGGTCTTTGGAACCGAGAAATGCGCCTTAAAATAATGGCCGCAAACGGGTCAATCCAAAAGATCAACGAAGTACCACAAAAAATAAAGGATTTATACAAAACAGCATGGGAAATTTCTCAAAAAGCAATTATTGAACAAGCGGCCGATAGAGGTGCATACATTTGTCAGAGTCAATCGTTAAACATCTTTATGGAAAATGCGAACTTTGGAAAATTAACATCCATGCACTTTTACGGTTGGGAAAAAGGCCTGAAAACAGGGATGTATTACCTAAGAACAAAAGCTGCAACTGATGCCATCAAATTTACGGTTGACCAAGCGATCTCGGTTAAAACAACTGACGAAGAAGTAGATTTAGAAAACCTACAAGCGGCTATTGCCTGTTCAATTGAAAACCCTGACTCTTGTGAAATGTGTTCTGGATAGAATTAATGGTCTAGGTTTTCAACGTGTTTAAAAAAATTTTAAAGCAAATCTCACTTTCCTGTTTTGCTAAAATAATTTTACCTTTTAAATAGGCGATTGTCGATAAGACAAGTGGCAAAGCGTAAACAAAAACAAGAAAAAAAAAGGCCTCCTTACGAAGAAGATATATCGTTGTGTTGGACAATAAAGAATCGTGCGCTGAAGTGTGAAGACAAGTAACCAAAGAAAACAAATTCTTAAAATTGGAAAAGCAATTGCGCGAATAGCTAAGATTATTCAAAGCTAACAAAAGATTAGCTTTGTGTTAACTACTTATTGCCTTTTCGCTATTGCTTATGTTTTTCAAAACCACAAATATGAAGTAAATTTGTATCCTAATTTTAACTTAAATGGAAGGGGCTAAAAAAATAAAAAGCGCACTAATTTCTGTCTTTAACAAAGAGGGGCTAGCTGAAATTGTGCGCGCATTAGCCCTTCAAAAAGTGCTTATCTATTCAACTGGTGGCACGCTAAGCTATATAAAATCGTTAGGGATTGACGTTGTCTCAATTGAAACGTTAACACAATTCCCAGAAATGCTTGGCGGACGAGTTAAGACGCTGCACCCATCCATTTTTGGGGGAATATTATATCAAAGAAATAATGAAGAAGATGTTAAAACCGCAAGCCAATATAACATAAGCGCCATAGATTTAGTGATTGTTGATTTATATCCTTTTGAAGAAACAGTGAAGATAAACACAAACGAGCAAGCGATTATCGAAAAAATTGATGTCGGTGGCGTTGCACTTATTCGCGCTGCCGCAAAAAACTTTGAAGATGTTTGCGTTGTTTCGTCAACTTCTCAATATACATATTTTACAGCACTATTTACAGCACAAAAAGGAGCTATTACACTTGAACAAAGACGTTTTTTGACCCGAGAAGCATATCATACTACCTCGCACTATGATAGTTTAATCTATGACTATTTTTCGACGAGTCCATTTGATTATTTCAAGCAAAGTATTCCTAACAAAACTATTTTAAGATACGGTGAAAACCCCCATCAAAAAGGTGTTTTCTTCGGAGAATTAGATTTATTCTTTGACAAACTCCACGGAAAAGACCTTTCTTATAATAACATCCTAGATATTGATGCGGCAGTGAATTTAATGGAAGAGTTTTCGACAGACGGGCCCACATTCGCTATTTTAAAACACAACAATGCTTGCGGAGTAGCCACAGCATCAGATACCGAAATAGCCTTTTCCATGGCACTTGCCGGAGATCCTGTTAGCGCATTTGGAGGAGTGTTAATTTGCAACCGAACAATTGATTACAAAACGGCGATAAAAATAAATGATCTGTTTTTTGAAGTTCTCATTGCGCCATCATTTGAAGATGATGCTTTACGCCTACTTAAAGCTAAAAAAAACCGAGTGTTACTAATTCAAAAAATGGCTCGTCTTCCAAAAACACAATTTAGGACAGCGTTAAATGGTGTGCTTGTGCAAGAACGAGACGAGTCGGAACAGACGGTAAGTCAGCTGGAGATTAAAACCATTACAAAACCCACTCACCAAGAACTACAAGACCTGCTGTTTGCAAACAAAATTGCGAAACATACTAAGTCAAACACCATTGTATTAGCCAAAAACAACACTTTAATAGCAAGTGGTACGGGACAAACCTCTCGGGTTGATGCCCTTGCGCAAGCCATCCATAAAGCAAAACATTTTGGTTTTTCCCTACAAGGAGCCGTTATGGCAAGTGATGCCTTTTTTCCCTTTCCTGATTGTGTAGAAATCGCATTTAACGAAGGAATATGTGCTGTAATTCAACCGGGGGGGTCGGTAAAAGATGATTTGTCCATCGCTTTTTGTGATGCAAATAAAATGGCGATGGTTTTTTCCGGAATACGACATTTTAAACATTAAACTTGTTTAATTAGAAATATTCCTTTTTTTACTTTTCCTTTGTACTAAATTTTAACACTATAAACATTATCATGGGCCTATTCAGTTTTTTAACGCAAGAAATTGCCATTGATTTGGGGACAGCCAATACACTAATTATTTGGAACGATAAAGTTGTGGTTGACGAACCGTCAATTGTTGCCCGAGACATTCAAACCGGAAAAATTGTTGCTATTGGAAAAAAAGCGCAACAAATGCATGGCAAAACACATAAGTTAATTGAAACTGTGCGTCCATTAAAAGACGGGGTAATTGCTGATTTTCAAAGCGCTGAACAAATGATCCGAGGCATGATTAAAATGATAAACCCCGGACGAAGCCTCTTTAACCCAAGTTTAAGAATGGTTATTTGCATCCCATCCGGTATTACTGAAGTGGAAAAACGAGCAGTAAGGGATTCCGCAGAGCATGCAGGAGGCAAAGAGGTCTATTTAATACACGAGCCTATGGCCGCTGCAATTGGAATCGGAATTGATGTGGAAGAACCTATGGGGAATATGATAATTGATATCGGTGGAGGAACTACGGAAATAGCCGTAATTGCACTCGGCGGAATAGTTTGCGATAAGTCGATACGGATTGCTGGTGATGACTTCACAAATGATATTGAAGAATACATGAGGCGACAGCATAACATTTTAGTTGGAGAAAGGACCGCGGAACAAATTAAAATTGAAGTTGGTTCTGCGCTAACCGAATTGGATAACCCGCCCAATCCCTATGCCGTTCGTGGACGAGATTTAATGACCGGAGTGCCTAAAGAAATAATCGTCACTTATGACGAGATTGCAGGAGCTTTAGACAAAACGATATCTAAAATAGAAGAGGCTATTTTAAGCGCTTTAGAAATGACCCCGCCAGAATTATCCGCCGATATCTACAAGACAGGTATTTATCTGGCTGGTGGTGGATCAATGTTAAGGGGTCTAGACAAAAGAATTTCAGCAAAAACAAAACTTCCGGTTCATATTGCAGAGGATCCATTGAGGGCAGTTGCAAGAGGAACAAGTATTGCACTCAAAAACATTACTCGCTATCAATTTCTTATTAGGGATTAATTAGCATGGGATTTTACTCCATTAATCTTCTATAAGTATGGAAGACTTTTCTATTTTTGTGTATGCAACAACTATTTGCCTTTTTTAGGCGTTTTCGTATTTTTTTAGTTTTTCTCCTTTTTCAAATTCTCGCGCTCACTACTTACATACAGTACCTAAACTTTCCTAAAAGTCAATACCTTACTAGCGCTTCATACTTTGGAGGAAAGGTCTATGGAATAAGGTACGAAGTAATGAAACATTTTAAGTTAGTAGGTTCCAATAAAACCCTACAACAAGAAAATATTAGTCTTCGTAAAAAATCCTTGGCCAACTTATACCAAATTAACCGTTTCAAATTTCAGGTAGACGACACCGTCTATGAACAACAATATGATTTTATCCCCGGCTTGGTGATTAATTCAAGTACAAATAAAGTAAATAATTATTTTACATTGAATACCGGTGAACTGCAAGGAGTTGAAAGAGGAATGGGTGTCTTTTCTCCAAAAGGAGTAATTGGCGTTGTGCATAATACAAGTGCGCATTATGCTGTTGTTAAGTCTGTTTTAACCAAAGACATTAATATAGATGTACTAGTGCTGCCTATTGGACTTTATGGGTTTCTTAAGTGGAATGGTGCCGATTCAAAAAGAGGGTCAATTACAGGAATTACCAATGATTTAAGTATAAAAAAAGGATCTCGGGTTGTTACTCGAGGAGGAGCGGGTGTCTTTCCTAAAGGGTTGTTGATTGGTTATGTTGAAAAACTAATCCCTGTTGAAGGTAAGCCGCTTTGGGAGGTAATTATTCGGTTTAGCGAAGATTACAGAAAACTAGATCGTGTGTACGTAATTAAAAATCTATTTTTAAAAGAACAGAACACGCTAGAAAAAGGAATTCCACTTGATAATAAAAGACAATAATAATGGCTGCCATTTTTGTTCAAAGCTTCCGATTTATTTTATTTATCATCTTTCAGTTAGTTGTTTTTAATCAAGTGGAACTTGGTTTTGGTATACATTTATTAATGTGCCCGCTTTATGTTTTTTTATTACCCTTTGAAACCACTATTTTAGTTCTATTATTGGTTGCCTTTGGAATGGGGTTCTTCATTGATGTTTTCTCCAACACTTATGGTTTACACGCCTCCTCATTGGTCCTGATGGCCTACTTTAGACCATACATTTTTAGCTTATTTGCACCGCGAGATGAGTATAGCTTTTTGAAAAACCCTACCTACCTAGACATGGGACACCTTTGGTTTTTTTCTTCCTTCGGAACACTCCTTTTGATTCACAACACTTGCTTTTTCTTACTCGAATCATTCTCATTCCGTGGCTTACTTTATTCGGGACAAAAAATCATTCTCTCATTCATTGTTGTTTATTGTCTCAGCTTACTTATTCAACGAATAATGATTCGGCAAACTAAAAAGTAATGAAACTCGAGCAGCGTAAATACATTATTATTTTTTTTACACTATTTGTAGGGGTGTGCTATACATTTCGTCTATTCTATATGCAAGTAATCGACGACTCATGGGTTTTGCGAGCCCAAGAAATTGCGGAGAAAAGAAAAGAAATCTTGCCGCCAAGAGCGGTTATCTTTGATCGTAACGGCAAAAAAATAGTGTCTAATAAAACATACTATAATCTTATGGTTATAGAAGATAATATCACAAAATTAGATACGCCTGCCTTTGCTAAACTGATTGATTGGACACCGATTCAAGTAAGAAATCGATTTAAAGAAATAAAATTTGGAGAAGGAATTTACATAAATAAAACAACGGGTAAAAGAACCAGTAATTATCAAACGCAAAGAGCATACCCATTTTTGAAAGAACTAACCCTAGACGAAATCACGAAAATTGCGCTCCATTTAGATGATTTTCCTGGTTTCTATGAGGAAGTAACAAGTATGCGTAGCTATCCTTTTTCCAATGGAGCAAATATTTTGGGTTATCTAAACGAAACAACTAGAGAAGAAATAGAGGAAGATCGCTTCTACAAACCCGGCAACAATATCGGCCGATCGGGTATTGAGCGTTATTACGAAAAGGAACTTCGAGGAAGAAAAGGAATAAAATACATCGTTACCTCAGCTATGAATAACGCCATAGAACCCTATGCAAATGGAAAATACGACACGATTGCAAAACAAGGCCCTGGATTAAAACTCGGGATGGACATCGCGTTACAAGCATACGGAGAATTATTAATGCAAAACAAAAAAGGATGTATTGTGGCTATTGAGCCTAAAAGCGGAGAAATACTAACCATGGTCTCGGCTCCATCCTTTGACCCTAATTTACTAGTAGGAAGAAGGAATATTACATTAAACTATCCAAAATTAGCCGCGGACTTAAATAAACCTCTTTTTCCAAGACCACTCCAAGCCGAATATCCTCCAGGGTCTATTTTTAAGCTCGTTCAATCGCTTATTGCCCTGCAAGAGGGAGTTATAAACAATAGTACTGGGTTTCCTTGTAATAAAGAGGTTGTTGGATGTCACAATCATCCGAATGCCGCTGGTGTTGCACAAGCCGTTCAATACTCATGCAATCCCTATTTCTATGCTGTTGTGAAGAAAATAATTCAACAAAAGAAAAAGCGTAATAATTTTGCTGATGCTGAAATTGGTCTAAATTTATGGCATCAATACATGAGCAGTTTTGGCTTAGGAGAAAAATTAGCTACTGATGTAACTGGCCAACGCAGTGGCCTTATCCCAAACTCCAAATACTATGATCGCTTATATGGCCACAATCAATGGGCTTTTTCTACCATCCGATCAATTGCAATCGGTCAAGGTGAAATTAAACTCACGCCACTTCAAATGGCAAACATTGCCGTAATAATCGCCAATAATGGTTGGTACATTACGCCTCATTTTGTAAAATCCATTGGAAAAAAAGGACCACTAGCAATTTATTTAAAGAAAAATGCCACGATGGTTAATGCAAAACACTTTTCTAGCGTAATTGAAGGTATGAGACGAGTGGTTAATGAACCAGGAGGAACCGGGGGTGCTGCGAGATTAAACGACATATTAGTTTGTGGAAAAACTGGAACTGTTCAAAATTCCCAAGGGCAAGATCATTCGGTCTTTATTGCATTTGCCCCCCTTGAAAACCCTAAAATTGCTGTTGCTGTATTTGTCGAAAATGCAGGTGCAGGTGGTACTTGGGCAGCGCCTATTGCGAGTTTAATAATTGAAAAATATTTAAAGTCGACCATCACAGATAAAGACAAAGAAACGCGCGTTATTGAGGGTGTTTTGGCTAAAACTAAGCAGCCATGAGAAAAAGCGGCGAACTCTTTTCAAAAATAGATTGGCCATTATTTATATCGTTTTTATTGTTGATTATTTTAGGAATGGCAACTATTTATTCGGTTGCATACAATGAGGAAGAACCGAATCTTTTTGCCTTTAGCGAAAAATATGGAAAACAGTTGTTGTGGCTTGGCATCTCCGCTTTTGCAGGAATTCTTATTTTTCTGATTGACTCCACTATTTATAGAAAGGTAGCAGAACTGGTATATATAGTTGTGATTATAATGCTTGTGGTTGTTCTTTTTATGTCCCCAATAAACGGCGCTAGAGCTTGGATAGGCATTGGTTCATTAGGAATACAGCCAGCAGAATTTGCCAAAATAAGTACAGCACTACTGTTGTCAAAATACATCAGTGGACTTGCTGTTAAATTTCAAACAACAAAATCAGTTTTGTTGGCATGCCTTATTTTTTTAGTTCCTTCGATTTTAGTGGCTTTGCAACCTGATGCAGGAACGCTTATTGTCTTTAGCTCATTTCTTTTTGTTATGTATAGGGAAGGCCTTACGTTTGACCCCATTATATTAAGGCTTGTTAATAGTATCCCGGGGTTCAAATTCAAAGCTACGTGGTTTGGTAGTCATTTTATTCCCGTGCTTTTTGGATTCTTATTGCTCTGTACCCTTACTTTAGCATTCAGTAACCATAACTTTCACGTTTGGTTTTTACCTAATCAGCCTATTCGCGGGGTAAATGGTATACTACTAATTCTTTTCGTCTTAACGCTTGTAATGCTTATTCTCGCTTGGTTTTTTAGTATTAAAAGAGATCGTTTTAAAGTGCTTTTAGTTATTTCTCTTGTGTTTATTATAACTTCCGGCATCGCGCTTTCTGTAGACGCCGCATTTTCTGGCCTTGCTCGCCATCAAAAAGATCGTATTGAACTGGTTCTTGGACTAAAAGAAGATCCTGATGGAAAAGATTATAATAGAAACAGGGCTATGGCAGCCGTTGGTTCTGGAGGGGCATTTGGTAAAGGATATAAAGAGGCTTCGCTTTCAAGCTTGAAAACCAACCATGTGCCAGAAAGTGAAACAGATTTTATTTTTTGCCCATTTGCGGAGGAATGGGGATTTGTTGGCAGCTTTACGCTTGTATTTATTTATTTATTTATGATAATTAGAATAATTTTAATCGCAGAAAGACAACGCGTTAGTTTTAACCGAATTTATGCTTATTGTGTTGCTATGATATTATTATACCACTTTTCCATTAATATAGGAATGAACATCGGTTTTGCCCCTGTAATTGGGATTCCCCTTCCTTTTTTTAGCTATGGTGGGTCTTCTATTTTATCGTTTAGTATTATGATTATTATTTTACTTAAACTTGATAGTCAACGAAAAGATGAGTTTAATTGATTTTTCAGTAATTTTAATGAATGAAAAAAAATAATGAACAGCTAGGGGATAAAAACAAAAGAGTTTTTACCTTTTTGTTTTGGGGAGCGGCAATGTTTCCTTTTCTATTTATTTCATCACTCTTGATTTTTCAGTCTGAAGACGATCTTCCACCTGTATCCATGCTCGACAATCCCCCTGAGTTACAAGCATCTCTTATATTAGGTCAGGAAGGTGATACGCTCGGGCGATACTGGCAAATTAATAGAACAAGTGCAAATTATAAGGATATCTCCCCCTACGTATTTGATGCTTTAATTTCAACAGAAGATGAGCGCTTCATGAAACACTCTGGGGTGGATTTTAGATCGATTGCACGTTCTCTTTCTTCGCTGGGTAGAGCTGGTGGCGCCTCTACTATTCCTCAACAATTAGCCAAGTTGCTATTTACGCTGCAGCAAAGACAACGCGACGAAATAGCACGAGCAAATGGAGAAACGCGTGTGCGGATTTTCGGCGGATTTGCAGGAAAAATTAGCAGATTAGGAGAAAAAGCGAGAGAAAATATAATTGCAACAAGGCTTGAATCAATTTATACCAAAGAGGAAATTATTACCATGTACCTTAATCAATTTGATTTTCTATACAATGCAGTTGGAATTGAAAACGCTGCGAAGGTTTACTTTAATAAAAACACTAAAAACCTATCTAAAATTGAAGCGGCAATGCTCGTGGGAATGTGTAAAAACCCAAGCCTTTTTAATCCTTACAAATATAAAACCACGAACTATAGAAAAAAAATTGCTGCTAAGTTAGGAGTGGGATTGGGTGAGGTAAGTAGTGTGCAAATAGCAGAAGGAAGGGCCAAAGACTCATCAAGAGCAGTGTCTAGAAGAAATCAAGTATTGTTTCAGTGGTTAAAAAATAGCGAAAATAACAATGATGCATTAAAAAACACACTGAGTAAGAGTGAGTTTGACTCTTTAAGCAAACTACCCCTTATTACTAATTATCAAGTAGTGGACCACAAAAACGGCGCTGGTGCTTACTTTAAAGAATCCTTGCGAAAAGAAATCACGAATTTATTGCTAGAAAAAAAAGACGGCGTACTTAAAATTGCAAGAGAAGATGGAAGGCCTTACGATATTTACAGCGATGGCTTAAAAATATACACCACCATTAATTCTCATCTACAAAAATATGCTGAAAATGCCGTGGAAGAACACATAAAAAAAACGTTGCAACCGGCATTTAATCAAAACAACAGAGGATTAAAAAATTTTCCCTTCTCTAACGACATAAATCAAGCAGTGGTAAACCAAATTATGAGCAATGCGAGAAAATCAACCGATCGTTATAAAAATTTGGTAGAAGCGGGATATAGCGCCGAGGAAATCACTAAGGTATTTAACAAAAAAGTGGCCATGAGTGTTTTTTCTTGGAAAGGAACGCGAGATACCCTTATGTCCCCCAACGACTCAATAAGATATTACAAGGCTTTTTTACACGCTGGCTTGGTTTCCATTGAACCAGGAACTGGGTTTGTTCGAGCATGGGTTGGTGGAATTAATTTTTCGCATTTTGCTTATGACCATGTTCGTCTTGGTAAAAGACAAGTGGGTTCTACAATTAAACCTTTCGTATATGCCGCAGCGCTTTCTCAAGGTGTTGTGAATCCGTGTTCCTCTTTCAGATCATCTGAATACTGCTTAAACCTCGTAGATAATAACAATAGGGTTGTGGGGAAATATTGCCCAAGCGGCACTCCTGCTGCCACCATGCGCGACGGCCTTGCTTTATCGTCAAATCCAACAACAGTAGCCGTGATGGCTAAAATGGGCGAATTTAATCCTGTTGCTAAAAAAGGTGGACCCTTTCAAGTTGAAAAATTATTGAAAAGTGTTGGAATAAAACTTCGCCCTGATGATGTTGTGCCCTCAATGTGTTTAGGAAGTATGGACCTGTCGCTCTACGAACTTGTGGCTGCGCAATGCATTTTTCCAAATAATGGCGTTTATATTAGACCCACCATAATTGCGCGAATAGAAGACCGCAACGGAAAAGTAATCTATGAGGCAACAGAAGAAAAAAATCAAGCACTTAATTCCACCGTATCGTATGAAATACTAAAAATGATGAAGGGTGTGATAGAAAGAGGAACGGGAGCGAGTCTGAGAAGCGGAAGATATGGGACAATTGCACCTACAGCCGGCAAAACAGGGACAACACAAAATAATTCTGACGGTTGGTTTATTGGCATAACACCAGATTTAGTTACCGGTATTTGGGTAGGTGCTGAAGACCGCTCAGTAAGATTCAAATCAATGAACTACGGTCAAGGAGCTCGAATGGCTTTGCCTATTTACGGCCTCTATATGAAACAAGTGTACAAGGATAGCCATGTTGGTTTATCTACGTTAGATTTTGCTGAACCTCCAGACTATGATAGTAGAAAATTTGAATGCGTTGACTCGCCTATAGAAACGTTAATTATCGAAGAGGACAAACCATTTGAAAATAATTTCTAAAAATGAATAAAGTAGTCTCTGACGCAAATATAGCGCTTGACGGATTAGAAGACGGAATGACCCTTATGCTGGGTGGCTTTGGCTTATGTGGGATTCCTGAAAATTCAATCCTAGAACTTGTTAAAAAAGGTAAGAAGAACCTCACCTGCATTTCAAATAATGCAGGCGTAGATGGTTTTGGACTAGGTTTATTGCTAGAATCAAAACAAATCAAAAAAATGATCAGCTCTTATGTGGGTGAAAACGATGAATTCGAAAGACAAATGCTTTCTGGCGAATTAGAGGTTGATCTTATTCCACAAGGCAGTTTAGCTGAAAGATGCAGAGCAGGAGGGGCGGGTATTCCCGCTTTTTATACGCCCGCAGGATTTGGAACAGAAATAGCCGAAGGAAAAGAAGTCCGTGTCTATAATGGGAAACCACACATACTTGAAGAGGCGCTAACAGCTGATTTTGCTATCGTAAAGGCTTGGAAAGGAGATACTGCTGGGAACTTAATCTATAAGGCTTCCGCAAGAAATTTTAACCCTTTGATGGCGATGGCTGGAAAAATAACTGTTGCAGAAGTAGAGGAGTTAGTGCCCGCGGGTTCACTTGACCCAAATGAAATTCATACTCCGGGTATATTCGTTCAGCGCATTTTTCAAGGAAAGGCATTCGAAAAAAGAATTGAGCAGAGAACGGTAAGAAAAAAAGATTAAATGGCACTTGATAAAATTGGTATAGCGAAAAGAATTGCGCAAGAATTACGTAACGGGTGGTATGTTAATCTTGGTATTGGCATTCCTACACTAGTCGCAAATTATATTCCAGAAGGGATAGAAGTGGAATTTCAATCGGAAAATGGCGTACTTGGAATGGGGCCCTTTCCTTTTGAAGGGGAAGAAGATGCTGATCTAATTAATGCGGGGAAACAAACTATAACTACACTTCCAGGGGCTTCCTTTTTCGATTCGGCAGACTCCTTTGCGATGATTCGTGGACAACATGTTCAACTGACCGTATTAGGTGCGATGGAGGTTTCACAAAATGGCGATATTGCCAATTGGAAAATTCCGGGCAAAATGGTGAAGGGAATGGGTGGTGCAATGGACCTTGTTGCCTCAGCAGATAATATAATTGTCGCAATGATGCACAGCAATAAGGCTGGAGAATCTAAATTATTGAAAAACTGTACGCTTCCTTTAACAGGAGTTGGATGTGTAAAAAAAGTAGTTACTGAATTAGCCGTTCTGGAAATCATCGATGGGTCTTTTCACTTAATTGAACGGGCTCCCGGCGTATCCGTTGAGGAAATTGTAGGCAAAACAGAAGGGCTGTTAATTGTGCCTAAATTTGTGCCTGAAATGCAACTCTAAGCCGCTTGTTAATCAAAGAAAAATATTTAACAGCCATTCATGCCGCGATAGAGGCCTCGAAAGAAATAATGCGCATTTACAATGGGGTAATTGACCTTGATTACAAAGAAGATGGCTCTCCCTTAACAAATGCCGATCTAAGTTCTTCAAAAATTATTAACGATTATTTGTCTCCTCTAGGATTTCCCATTACAAGCGAAGAAACTCTTCATACAAAATACAAGGAAAGGTCGAGCTGGGAAAATTTTTGGTGTGTAGATCCACTTGATGGGACAAAGGAATTTGTTAGTAAAAATGGGGAATTTGCTGTGAATATCGCCTTTATTGAAGGAACTTATCCTGTTTTTGGCCTTATTGCCTCACCAGTATATGAAGAAATACTATTTGGAGGAAAAGAAATGGGGGTTTTCACCTGCTCTTTTAGAGATGTCAACGAACCCTCAAAATGGAAACATATACCTGAGGGAGCCGGTATTAATCATCCCTTAATCATTATTGGGTCAAGAAGCCATCCTTCTGAATTAGGAAAAAAATACTATGAAGAGCTGGTGCTGATATCAAGAGATGTTGAGTATCTATCGAAGGGTTCTTCTTTAAAGTTTTTTGATCTTGCGAATGGAAAAGCGGATGTCTACCCTCGCTTTGCCCCAACAATGGAATGGGATATTGCCGCTGGTCAAGCTATTTTAGAGGCTTTGGGGGGCGAAGTAAACCACGCCATAGAAGGAACACGATTGCGATATAACAAAGAAGACCTTACCAATCCTTTTTTTATAGCAAAATCAAAGGGGTTTATAGCTCGTTATCCATGAATAATAAACTTATCTTATTTATTTTAATTTGCCATTGTGCTACTGGGCAGAGTCAATTGGAGCCCATTGGAACTTATTTTAAAGACCAACTCTTTAAAAAAAATACAAGCGCATCATTTCTCCCAATAAGCAAGAACCAAGAAAAATGGACGTGCATGTTTGGGGTAAGAAAAAACGATACTTTACTTCTCTCTAAAATGAAAAGGTTTAGAGACGAGCACCTCATCAAAGTATGCGGAGAAGATTTTAAACTGGAAATTTCACCGCTTTGTCACTTTTCATTAGGAAACGATTTACTTGATTCAAGCAATCAATTTTTATATCAAAATAGCCGTGGAATTATAATTTTAGGCGACATCACTCCTCGGTTTTCATTTTCGACCTCCTTTTATGAAAATCAAGCACGATTCAGTTCTTACGAAAGTTCCTACATGAGTGGACATGGCGAAATTTATCCTACCATTAATAATCAATACAACGTTCAAAACGCGGTTGTTCCTGGCGCCGCAAGGACTAAACCATTTAAAAATAGCGGTTTTGATTATGGCTACGCAATTGGTAATTTTGTCTTTCGAGCAACAAATAAAATTACGTTTATCGCAGGAAATAATCAACAATTTATAGGGGCTGGATACCGGTCTCTATTGCTTTCTGATAATTCCATTGGCTCACCATACATACGCATAGACTATCAGTTTTTTCCACGTTGGACGTTCAATTACTTACGAAGTCGCTTATTAAATTTAGTGCGTAAACCGAACTATACGACCGTGGAAGGAAATTACCAAGCTAAAGGGCTTGCTTTAAATTACATTAGTTTTGCGGCAACTAGCCGTTTGACAATTAGTTTGTTTGATGGGGCCATTTGGGCGAAAGGGGATTCAATAAAAACGAGCACCTTAAACCCTTTGTATTACAGCCCTATCCCATTTTTAGCACATCTCGTGTCGGACAGTACGGCGTATGCCATTACAGGGTTGAATTTCAACTGGGTGATTAATTCCAACATCCGTCTTTATGGCCAAGCGGCATTTGCGCGTTGGAAGAAGATGGAGACCGCTTTTCAACTAGGTTGCCGTTCCTATGAATTCGTTGGATTGGAATCCCTTTTCATGCAGTTGGAATACAATCAAGTGTCAAGCCACATGTATCAAGCTCCTGCACAATTTCTTTCTTATTCACAGTATAATTTACCCTTGGCCCATACCAAAGGAAATGGGTTTAGAGAAATCGTGGTGCGAATAAACTGGAGGTGGAAATACTTTTCCGTGGAAGGTAAATCAATTGTATACCAATTAATCGGCCATCAAAAAAATTACCTATTACCTATAACGAAGTATAGTACCCCTGATAATAATTGGCTCGCCCTTGAACAAGTGGAACTCTCTTATCAAATTAATAAAAATCTTAATTTAAGTGTCTTTTCTAATTTAACATACCGATTTAATTCTTCTTCTATTGATCAGAAAAATCTACTGCTTAATGTGGGTATACGAACAAGTTTAATGAACCATTACAATGATTATTAAAGCGGGCGTTTTATTGATTTTTATTTGCTGTATATGTACCATCTCAAGGGCACAAATTGCGGTAGATTGGTTAGTTGAGCCGCGGCCAAATGATAGCTTAAAAACCGCTCAAATAACATGTCACGACAACTTTTACCCTGCTATTCAATTAAATATTGCGAAAAATACTGGTTTTAAACTCAAAAGCAATACCTCACTCATCCCCATTTTGGACCTTGGAGTACAACAAAATGAAGCAACACATTTTCGAATTGGAGGGGGTGGTTTCCTGGAAGGTTCGCCAGGTAAAAAGTGGTATTATAGGGTGGGGGGGATTTGTTATTTCCAAGAGGCCGGAAACAATTTTAATGTTCCTTACCAAGAATATAATGATCAACCAAATACGATCATGGGAGTTTCCCCAATGGGAAGAATTGCCTTTCAACCGCATAAGTTTTTTAACTTTCAATTGGGCTTAGACAAGAATTTCATCGGGGAAGGGTGCAGATCGCTTTTTCTAAGTGACTATGGCAAGCCCTATGCTTTTGGTAAAATGCAAACGAATTTTTGGCATCTTGAATATACAATCCTTTATCAGGGATTAACAGAGCAGTATCAAAACAAAACGCGCTTAAAGTTTGGCTCGAGTCATTTTTTAAGTTGGAATGTGACATCATGGCTTAACATTAATTTTTTCGAATCCGTTATCTTTCAAGCTAAGGACACCTTACTACAAAGAGGGTTTGATCCCGAATACTTAAATCCATTTGTTTTTTATCGACCCCAAGAGTACGCTATTGGTTCATCAGACAATGTCTTAATTGGAGGAGGGATAACCTTTAAATATAATAAACACCGGCTTTATTCTCAATTTATCATCGATGAGTTTTTACTGTCGGAGTTTCGAAATAAATCGGGTTGGTGGGCAAATAAAATAGGGGGGCAAATCGGTATAAAAGGGTGGTGGGGAAAGGGTGCTAATACCTTTTTTTACCGTGTGGAAGGCAATGCTGTAAGACCGTACACCTATTCCCACCTCACACCACTTCAAAATTACGGAAATTCCAACAGCACACTAAGCCATCCTCTCGGTGCTAACTTTACAGAACTATTAGCAGAAACTAAATGGCAAAATAAAAAACGGTTAATAAAACTGTTTGTTTCTTATGGCTTAAAAGGCGTAGATCAAAATAACTTATCTTTCGGAGCAGATGTCTACCAGCCTTACACTCTACGCCCCTACGATTACGGGGTATTCATTGGACAAGGCGAAAAGGTAAACTTTTTTAGGGCAAACCTTCAATTTAATTACCAAATATCACAAAAAGGCGCCATAAATCTTTTTGCTGAAATGGGCTTTCAATATAATATAATAAATAGCGGATCACAAGAGTCGAAAAATACGCAATACCTGCCTGTACTAGGACTTCGCTCACAATTATGGAATGATTACAGAAATTATTAATTGCCAATAAAATTTTGCTAAATATTCACCGAAAACTGGCTTCACCTAGTCCGTTTTAAGGGCGTGGTAAAGGCACATAACTTTGATGAAAACCCGTGAAATTATCGGATTATTACTAACTTTTTTTCTACACTTAGTAGACTCTCCGCTCCCTGTACTTTTAATAAATACATGCCATTTGGTATTGATTCAGGCAGTTGAAATGAGTGACTATTGGTCATAGAAAAGGGGTAGTGGCTCCAAACTTTATATAACTCTCCGGTTAAACCGCAAAGCGAAACAATAACATGCTCTTCTGGTAAGTTATCAAAGCGCAACATAAACGAATTAGAGCTTGGATTTGGATAAACTGTCCACGCAGAACTCAAATAGCCATTTAGTTTAACCCCAGCGTCATTATTTACGGATCCATCGCCATACACCGTCATACAACTTAACGTAATGTTGTCCTCGTCGATCACACACAACACAACAGAATCTTGTCCATAAACATCCACCTTGCCAAATCCATTTTTAAAATTGGTGTTAAACAAACCATTTCCACCAGCATTCCAAAGGGAATCAACTACAGGCGGTTGTCCAAATAATGGGGCATTTAAAGCCATCTGATATGCCAATTCGGTGGAAGAAACGCTCAATCCACTGGCATTTAACTCAGGGAAAAAACTATTTGTTCCGTCATCCATAACATTGTTGTGGGTTTGACCACTCAATACAATTATATTATTTATTTGCTGAGATGAAACATGTTGAATTAGCGTAGTAATATCATCTGGATACCCACCCCAACAATCCGCAAAAGAGGTTGATAAACGTAAACCTGTCCCGTTTTCTCCCGCAACATTAAAAACATATCCTTGAATCAGCAAACCTGCTTCAATTATTTTTGTAAACTTAGGATTAAAGGGCACCCCAGACACTATAAACTTCCATTTTGCGGTAGAAGTTGATAAACCATTTAACAACCAATTCATTTGATTTGTCCCCAAAATTGAATGACTTATATCCGGAACAAATGACCACAATCCAGTTATGGAATCAAACTGGTAAGCGTCAGAATAAGGATCCGCCATTGATCTAGTGTCCGTTACAAAAAATTCTGCATTAGCAACTTTAAAACTATGATAATGGCCTTCTGTCGTATCAATTGTGGCATAACCCGGAAAAAAATAGCGATACCCTCGTAAACAATTAGTTCTCTCCACTTGAGAAATTGGACTAGTGTTGATGAAATTTTGAATGTTTGGAAACGACCCAGAATAGGAGGTCCCAATATGTTGGGTACGACTAATTCCCCAATTGTCGTCGTCATCAGGCATATACACTAATGGGATAAAAGGCAGAAGTTTGTCTTTCATCACCAATTCCTCATATCTTTTGCGATAAGACAAAGCAATTGAACTCCACTCTACAGGGTAAGAGGCGGGTAACTGGTAACTTGGATACGTGTAATCGCCTGAATGCACCATAAAAAGCGGATGATGTGTCGGAATGACATCGAACACTTTCATGTTTGGAGTCTCTTGACAAGAACCGGTTACAAAAGAAAAATTACTCGGTAATCCTTCAGCTGGGAAAGTTCTAAATGACCCTTTTTTATTATCTATACTAGAATTAAAGACAACTCGATAAAAATACATTGTGTTGGAATTAAGTCCTGAACAACTTGTTATGGCAGAAAAATCCTTACCCGGATCGGTTACGTTAGAAAAAAGTAAAGGATTAGAAAATAAACTATCTGTATCAAGCTGAATTGTAAAAGATTCATTCGTTGAACAACGAAGAAATAGATTTGCAGAACTATCCGTTACCCCACCTGTTACCGGGCCGTGGGTTATCCACTGCGCCTTGAGAGAAATTACTGTCGAAACAAATAAAATTATTCCTACAAATTTTATCATACATCAAAATTAATTGCTTGAAACAAGAATAAAAACATTTAACAATGAAACGTATATTAATTTTATACTACCTAATTAATTTTTAATTTGAATAACTAAGGATGTTGTTTGGAAACTTTTTATTTTAATTAAACAAAAAAAGCAGCCGAAGCTGCTTTCTTTATTTTTATTTGTCGTTTATAGACCGATTATTTGACGAAGCTCTACCTCGGTTAAGCTACTTTTTTTGCCTTGATCATTAATATAGCTTCGGTTTACAAGGCGGCCATGAATGGCAACCTTTTTCCCTTTTTCAGCATATTCCTCAATGAAGCTTGCCAAATTACCCCAAGCATAAACGCGATGCCATTGGATTTTTGCGGTATATTTTCCGTCGTTATTCCGAGACACTTTTTGAGTAGCAAGACTAAATCTAGCAACAGATTTTCCGTCATCGAACTTGGTTATTTTTGCTGGTGTGCCAATATTGCCCACCAGGGTAACATAATTTCTAATTGTATTCATGTGTTGTTTATTTATTAAATTATATATGTTGTGGGACCGGCAAATCCGTAATTATTTCGGCGCCGTTTGGACGCCGGTCCTCGTTGGTTTTTTAAAATATTACATGATGATTAGGTCATTTACTTCCACCTCAGTAATACAGGTTGCTTTTCCATTGGAATGATAAAAACGATTCGTGAGTTTTCCTTCGATAGCTAGTCGAGTTCCCGTTAAATCGTACGCTTCAATAATTTGAATCCAACGACCCCAAACAATAATGCGGTGGGTATTATTTCTAGTTTTTGTGTTCCCGCTGCTATCGCAATAATTTTCACATGTTGACAGGAAAAATCGAGCGACCTTTTTTCCTTCTTCTGTTGTTGCGATTATCGGGGCCGCACCCACTTTTCCAATTAAATTCACGTGGTTCATAAACGTACTTTTTTACTTTTAATTTTTAATAGCTTCTTTTTTTTCGCTGATTATAAGGAATTCAGTTGCTTCAATAATCGTCGTATATCGCTTTTCTCCACTTGCTGTTTCATAAGATTGATGTACTAACTTGCCCTCCAACATGATCTCTTGTCCTTTGGTTAAACTTTGCTTTACTCGATCTGCCGTTTTACCCCATGTGTTTATGTTGTGCCACTGGGTGTTTTCTACCCACTCACCCTTTTTATCTTTGTAGTTTTCGTTCGTGGCCATGGTAAAGCGAGCTAGCGTCCTTCCCGAATCAAAAGTTACTACTTCTGGATCGGCGCCTAAACGACCTATTAAATTGACTTTGTTTTTTAATGCATTCATTTTTTTTGATTTTTATAATTTGTAAAAAGTGTTCTATCAAACGCCATTGTTTGAAATCAACGGTGCAAAGTTTCAATCAATACCAAAGCATATTCGGTTGCTTTTCGTTTACTTTCGATTATTAGTCGTTTGTAGTCGGATAATTGTTTTTTATTTCTAGTAAGCCATTAATAAACAATAGTATAAAAAAGGATGTCTTTTAAAAATTTATTTATTATTCCCTTTTAGAAAAGGTTCTCTTACACCAATCTGATCCTAAAAATAGAAATCGAGGGTTTTGAAGGCCATAACTCGCCTAAAAATAAATTGTAACTTTGACTACGTCAGAACAATGTAAAAAATAGAAAATGTACGAAAACCTTATTATCACAACTGAAAATGGAATCAGAACCATACTCGTTAATCGTCCGTTACAATTAAATGCGCTTAATAAAAATACAATCTCTGAATTAAATCAAATATTAATCGGATCAGATG
The DNA here is from genome assembly GCA_945888625.1 of Chryseobacterium gleum. Lineage (GTDB taxonomy): Bacteria > Bacteroidota > Bacteroidia > Flavobacteriales_D > Crocinitomicaceae > UBA952. The sequence continues at coordinate 83,095 of CAMDAH010000001.1, read as the reverse complement.
CTGATGCATCGGTTGGGGTGATTATAATAAGTGGTCAAGGAGAAAAAGCGTTTGTTGCCGGGGCAGATATTAAAGAGTTTGCAGATTTTTCAATAAGCGAAGGCGGTACGCTTTCAAAAACAGGACACGTTTCACTTTTTAATCTCATAGAAAGCCTTTCAAAACCTGTAATAGCAGCCATTAATGGTTTTGCACTCGGCGGGGGACTAGAACTTGCCTTATGTTGTCATTTTAGAATTGCATCCAAAAACGCAAAACTCGGACTTCCAGAAGTATCCCTTGGATTAATTCCTGGATACGGTGGAACACAACGTCTTGCTCAGATAGTTGGCAAAGGGCGAGCTTTTGAAATGATTTTTACCGCAGGGATGATTTCTGCTGAGGAAGCATACCGAATTGGCCTAGTTAACAATGTTGTTGAATCCACGGATTTGCTTACTAAAGCGATGGAAATCGGACAAAAAATAATGCGTAATTCTCCCAGTGCTATCGCTGCGGCTATTGTTGCTGTAAATGCCGGTTTCACGGATGGAATAAATGGATATGATGCTGAAATAGAAGAGTTTGGTAAATGTTTTGGAACCAAGGATTTTAAAACGGGCACAAATGCCTTTCTTTCTAAGGAAAAACCTAGTTTTAGGGGTAAATGAACATTAATATTAAAAAACTTCTTGGCCAAACGGCGATTTATGGGCTCTCAAGCATTGTTGGACGGCTCCTAAATTATTTGCTAGTTCCCTTGTATACTGATAGTTCTATCTTTAAAGATCCCGCAGATTATGGGGTGGTTTCTGAACTTTATGCCTGGGTCGCCTTTTTAATTGTCTTTCTGTCTTTTGGAATGGAAACCGCCTTTTTTAGATTTCTTCAGGGAAGTGAAGATAAAGAAAAAGTCTTTTCAAATAGTTTTCTCACCGTTCTTGGCATTAACATCCTCTTTTATTTCGGCTTATTGTATTTTAATAATGACTTGGCGGCTTTTATGTTATATGAAGGGCACAATGAATACATTGTTTTATTAGGTGCAATTGTCTGTCTTGATGCAATAGCAAGTATACCGATGGCCCGTCTTAGAGTAGAAGAAAAGGCGCTGCGATTTACGATCATACAGCTTTCATCCATTGGAGTTAATATTGCCCTAAATCTTATTTTACTGCTCGGTTTTTTCGATCCGGCAAGACCAGAAGAAGGTATATTATTCATCTTAATTGCGAATCTCTGTGCTTCCCTAATAAAATTGCTCTTGGTTTATGATATTATTTCAAAAGTGGTCCTTAAAATAGATTGGGTCTTTGTGAAAAGCTTACTCGCCTACTCTTTCCCTCTTGTTATTGCTGGATTTGCTGGAATTATAAACGAAACGATTGATAGAATTCTTCTCAAACAAGTGCTGTATGACCCGCTAATTCCCGGATCGCTGCAGGCGGCGGAGGCTGAAGTGGGAATATATAGCGCGTGTTATAAATTAGCCATGTTGGTAACCATCTTACTACAGGCATATCGATATGCAGCGGAACCTTTCTTTTTTGAACAGTTAAAAAATGAAGATAGGAATAAAGTATATTCCAAAATTATGAACCTGTTCATTGCTGTGGTATGCTTAATCTTCTTAGCAGTAAGCATTAATTTAAGTTTATTTAAATTTTTCATCCGAACCGAGGTGTATTGGGAAGGATTAAAGGTGGTTCCTATTTTACTAATGGCGAATGTGTTTTTGGGTATTTACTATAACCAAAGCATCTGGTATAAATTGAGTGGTAAAACAAAATTTGGGGCTTACATTGCATTGGTAGGGGCCGGATTTACCCTTGGAATAAATTTGCTTTTTATTCCTGAATATGGCTTTATGGCGTGTGCTTGGGCCACATTAATTGTATACGCGCTGCAAATGGTGCTCTCGTATTTCCTTGGACAGAAGTATTATAAAATTCCATACAACACTAAAAAATTCATGGTATATGTGGGCGGTGCCATCGGAATTTTCTTTCTCTTTACTTTAGCCCGTCTGTTTTTTAATTTGGAAATCACAAGTGCTAGTTTACCGCTTCTCGCATTTGGAAACCTGCTCATTCTACTTTATGCCCTCTTCGTGATTGGAATGGAACGTGGCTTACTTCGTCGCGCTTAAGTGTTCAAAGTAAACGATCGCTTTATTCACTTCTTCGTTTGAATTTCCTATCGAGAAGAAGTCGTTATATACAATAACTGGACGGCGTAAAAAAGTATATTCTTCAACTATAATCTGGCGGTATTCTATTTCACTAAGGCTTAATTTATCGTAACCTAAGGCCTTATATTTCATCGCTTTTTTTGAAAAGAGTTGTTCATAAGACCCTGCCATACTAGCAATTTTATCCAAAGCTTCGCCGTCTATATTTGTTTGCTTGATATCGATCAGTGAAATGTCGCTTGGTAAATTTAATTGTTTAAGTATGCGTTGACAGGTAGAACAGGTGCTTAAAAAGTAAACCGCTTTCACTACTTAACAATAAGCTTCATAAGCGGCGCTAAGATTAGCGGCTATCATTTGTGCCGTGCCACCTTCAATATGGTGACGCTCTAAAAAATGAACCAATACGCCGTCCTTAAACAAGGCAATAGAAGGCGATGATGGAGGATACGGTAAAAAATATTTCCTTGCCTGATTCACCGCTTCAGCATCAACCCCGGCAAAAACCGTGAATAAAGACGCTGGTTTTTTATCCCCTGTAAGCGATAATTTCACCCCTGGCCGCATATTTCCTGCTGCGCAACCACAAACCGAATTCACAACCATGAGAACAACTCCTTCCGAGTTTTGTATGGAACTATCTACTTCTTCACTCGATATTAATTGAGAAAACCCCGCGTTAATCAGGTCGGCTTTCATTGGATTTACTAATTCTGCTGGATACATTTGATTTATATTTAGTTTGGTAAAATTACAGCTTTTTTACCCTTTGAGTCTATTTGTGCTAAAAATTTTAATTCACCAATACCACTTTCCCCACTTTTCGGCTACTGCCTAGGTTAGTGGCGGTCCAAATGAGATAAACCCCAGAACTTGCTTTTTGACCATCTAAGGTGCGGCCGTTCCACGTGGCTGTTCCGCCATTAGAAGTGGTTTTGTAAACAAGATTTCCAGAAATGTCGGTTACTTTAACGTCTGAATCATAGCGGATTCCCTGAATTGTTACCAAGCCTTCGTAGTTTGGACGAACAGGATTGGGAAAGACAATTACATTGCTATATTCCGGGTCTTCATAGGTGGCATTCGCACGATAGGAAACCAAGCCTAAATCGGTAATGATGAATAATTCACCGGTGTTGTGGTCTATTTTTAAATCGTAGATGTTATCCGATATTAACGGTGAATTATCTTTGGTGAATTGTTCCAATATCTCTGAGCCATCTGCTGATAGCAATAGGATTCCCGCTGAAGCCGTTGCAATCCATTTCCTGTTTCCTCCATCCACTTCAATATCTGTAATATGAGTGCTACCCAACACGTATTCAACATTTCCCTCAAAATTCACCTTAATTCGTTGCGCGTTAAATTCACCTGGAGCGGCATCAAATGCTCCGTCTGAATTGTATAAAACTGCGAATCCGGCATCGGTGCCTATCCATATTTCGTTGTCGAAATCAACCGCTAAGGCAGTAACATTAGAAGTGGGTAAATCGCCACTAAATGAGCCAACTGTAAGTTGTATAGCTTTATGACTGGAAACGTTTTCTAGGTCATTGTTATAGTTATAGCCAAACATTCCGCCCGACTCAGTTGCCATCCAAATATTATCGTTGTAATCTACGATCATTTTTGTAGTATACCTATTCCGCGCGTCTACCCCGCAATCAAACGAATGCCACACATCGTTTTTATCCAAAACACTGAGCGGTCTATTGGTAAGGCCATTTAGCACCCATAAATTTCCCGATTCATCATAACAAACGTCAGATGCTAATGCCCAACCGTTTCCGGCCAAGCTAAGCTGCAATGGTGAATTAAGATTATCGAATACCTCACAGGTTCCCTCTTTTTTATTTACAACAGATAGAGGGAATGCTGAATACGTAGAAACGGCGATTTCTTCTTTATTCGTTGGATTAACCGAAACGTCGATGAAATCGTGAATGCCGATACTGTCCCATTCGGCTGTATTAACAGGGTCCGAATAATCCCAACCCTCGTCTTCGAAGGTGTAAAATCCATTTTTTAGGTACCCTGGGCTCTTAAATTCTAAGCGACCAGTAGCCATGGCGAGCTTGCCTTTTTGCCAATCCATCGAGTAAAAATCATTTTTTTGAGGGCCCGGGTAAGTTATTTGGAGATAAGAAACGTCTTCAATAATACACAGTAATCCGCTCTTTTCATCGGCAATCCACTTATTATTATTGGCAAAACACATCTGAAGGGGATCAAAAGTAATTCCTAGATAAAAACTTAATACTGATTCTGAAAGCTCTAAATCCGTATTATAGCTCAGAACGGCCATATCGGCAAGTACATCTATTTTCCCACTGTGGGTAGTAAGGTTGTTGATTTCCAGAGAAAATGGGTAATCAGTTAAGAGTTCTTTACCTGCTGCCGTTAAATGATAAACAGAATCGGCGCCGTATGCATCTGTCTTAAAAAGAACAAACAACTCATTGTTTGACTTCTCAATTGCCGCATACGAATTAGCGAATAAACTTTCTAAGCGATTATCATTTGTCCATGCGGATTGACTGGGAAGTAATGGATTTGCCTTTTCCGCTAGTAATAATTTTCCCGGGGTAAGGGCGTAAATTACCGGACCCACAACTGTAAGATCAATAATAGGAACGGTTCCGTTGGTGGGGTAAAATGTTTCTTTTATTTCATCTTTATTGGGATCGAGTTGTAAGACCGAAAAGTCAGTGGCAACATACACATAATCATCGTCTCTGTAAAACCGATTTATTTTTTTAGACCCGGGTATTTGTGTTTGCTTAAGGGCGGGTATGTTGATCGTTTGACTAGCTGTTATTTTATCAATGTTTCCATTTTTATAGCCCACATAAAGTGCATTTTGAATGCTATCATATAGAATCGTGGAAATTTGAATGTCCGAAAGGCCCTGAACACTGGTATAGATTCTTTTTTCTTTGGATATAAAATCGTAGCGTAATATTCCATTTTCGTAGGCCGTAAAAATATACTGATCTGAATTGGCAACATCTATGGCCTTACCTGTAGCTACATGTAGCCGCCATGTCCCCATCGCAATTTGTGCGTGTAATTGGCACGCCACCAGAATTGTAGTAAATGTAATACCTATGTTTTTCAAGGGACTCATAACGTAATTTATGGTTCTTTATTTCTCCTATTACCTAACAAAAGTAATAGGAACAGCGCTATTAAACTAATTAACTTTAACTTTCCATTTTATTAAATGAAAAATAAAGTTCAACACATTGCGTACGGAATAGGTCTGCTTTTGTTTCTTTTTCCGGTGACTCTTTTTATTATTGCCACCGTGTGGTTGATGATTGGATTTGATATTAATGCCGTTCTCTTCCCTTTTTCCGCGTTCATTGCTGCAGTGATTTTTTACCTTTTATTAAATTCAGAAGGTTATAAGAAACAAACATTTTGGGGAATTTTAGTTTTCGCGGTGGGGCTTTGTGCCATTTTGTTTACCATTAGTGGGCACTTTTATGACTTTTCTTTTGATGGTCAATGGTACCATCAAGACGCTATTATTTTATTAAAAAATGGTTGGAATCCTTTTTACGACCAGCCGATTTTAGACGAAATTGCCTCTGGACAAAATGCTAATTATATCAATTGCTACCCCAAAGCGCCCTGGACAATTAGCGCCTGCGTTTATGCAACAAGCGGAGCGATTGAATATGCTAAGTTTTACCAGTTAGTTCTTTTGGGTGCTTCTTTTTTTCTTTCTGTACATTTCACGCTGAGATGGTTCTCGTTATCAGTAGTTAGTGCTAGCTTACTCTCCTTTGTTATCACTTTCTCCCCCGTGGTAGTAGGACAATCACTTAGTTTTTATGTAGATGGACAATTCGCTGTTTTTACCTTGCTAACGCTCTATTTTATCTGTGATTGGATAACTAATTTCGAAGAAAAAGTGCCATTAGTATTGTTAAGCCTTTGTCTGATCTACTTTATTAACATAAAGTTTACTGGGCTTATTTATTCCCTGGTATTTTTGTTTTTTGCATTTTCGTGGGTGCTTTGGAAGGATCGGGGGAAGGCCTTAAAGATGGTACTTAAACTTTCGGTGATCATGACGGTTGCCATCTTTCTTTTTGGTTATTGCACCTATCCTAGAAACATTATTCAGCATGGGCACCCTTTTTATCCCATTATGGGTAAAAACAATGAAGGAAAAGAAATCGCTGCGGCACAATATCCTATGAACTTTTTTGGGAAGAACCGTTTTGAAAAGTTTTATTTAGCCAGTTTTGCTTTACCCAATTATACGGCGCCGAAAACACATTCCTCCATTCCTAAAAAATTATTTTCGAGTAATGTGATTAAAGCGAGCCTTCCCTATTATCGGAATCATCAACCAGTAGAAATGAGCGCGCTAGGCCCCTTACAAGCAGAATTATTAATCTTGTTGTTGCCCCTTTTTTTACTTTCCTTCCTTTTTTATCGAAAATTGTGGATTTACGTCCTGTTTTTTGGACTTGCTACCTCTTGTGTTATTCAGCCGGAATGTTGGAATTATCGGTATGTACCGCAACTTCTTTTTATTTACATCTTAGTGATTATGCCTGTTTTACTTAGTAAATATTGGCTGATTAAATTCTATGGACATTTGTTGTTGGTGGGTTTTTCTGTCAGTTTTATGTTTGCACACATTCAATACTATCAATGGAATACAGAGAAGACCGCTTTATTGAATAAAAGTTTTGCGGCTTTGAAAAACAAGCCATACCACCTTAAAAAAGGTTGGATGATGTCTTTTGGTGTCAAACTAGAAGAACGCAATTTGCTCCAGTTCGCTCAACCATCAACGCCGCAAGACACACTTAAAAGTTTTAAAGGTGACGATGTTACGGGTTGGCTTTATACCTTTGTAGAATGAAAATGTATTTTGATTTGCTTCGTATTAAAAGCTGGGTGAAAAACGGGTTCCTTTTTCTTCCCTTAGTCTTCGCGCTCAAACTATTAGAACAAGACCAATTTATTTCCGTGGTCATCGCATTCTTCTCTTTTTCCTTTTGTAGCTCTTTTATCTATATCATTAATGATGTGTTAGATGCTAAAGCAGATGCGCTACATCCTCGTAAGAAAAATAGACCTATTCCCTCGGGAAAAATTTCCTCCCGATTAGCCCTGATGATTGGGGTTGGCTGCTTGGCCGTATCTTTTGGACTTGTATTTAGCTTTGGCATTAGTGTGTTTTTTAGCTACATAATTTTATGCTATTTATTTTTAAACATTGCCTATGTATTGGTGCTGAAAAACATTCATTTAATAGAGCTTTTTGTGGTCGCTATAAATTTTGTGCTGCGGGTATTGGCTGGTTGTTTTGTTATAAATGTTGCCCCTTCCAATTGGATTTTAGTGGTTACCTTTTTTCTATCCTTGTTATTGGTTCTAGTAAAAAGACGTGCAGAGTTAGTGGTGTTGGGGACAAATGCCGCTGCCCATCGCAAGGTGCTTAAGTATTATTCTGAAGGCTTTTTGGATAAGCTGATCTTGATTGCTGCAACAATTACCATCACCGCTTATATTCTTTATTCGATCGACCCAAAAGTTACTTTTCTATTAAAAACTAATTCACTTATTTACACCTCTGTATTTGTCGTAATTGGCGTCTTTCGGTTTGTACAATTATCGGAGGGGAAGGAGTTTGAAGGAGAAGGTGACCCTACAACGCTTTTATTTAAAGACCGGTTTACACAACTAATCCTTCTGGCTTGGCTAATCAGTTTATTCCTGCTTTTATATGTCAAATAACACCACCAAGATTGCCGTTTTTGATTTTGATGGTACAATCTATAAGGGTGATGCAACTAAAGATTTCTGCTGGTATTTTTATCGAAAAAAGCCGTTAAGATCTTATTATTTACTAATTCAACTTACCTATTGGTTGCTTTGGCGGCTTAAACTGCTCACAACAACTCAATTTAAATCCACCTTTATTCAATTTCTTAATCGCGCTAATGACGAGCAAATAACCGGGTTATTAAACTCGTTTTGGGAAGAAAAAAAGAGCCTTGTTCATGCCAATTTGGTTCTAGAAATTTCGCGCTTAAAAAAGGATGGAGCACATGTCGTAGTGGTATCAGCGTCTCCTGAATTATTCATTAAAACCTTCTGCTTATCACTAGGAGTTGATACTGTTCTTGGCAGTGAACTAAATGTGTTAAATAACAAGTATAGTTTGCTAATAAATTGCCGAGGGCAAGAAAAATTAAAGCGAATTAAGCAGGCGTTTCCGGATTTTAAACTAATTGCTGCTTATAGTGACAATAAAGACGATGATGAGCTTTTAAAAATGGCTAAAAATGGCTGTTGGGTGGATAAAAAGGGGAGATTAATTCCTTTTCTTCAAAAGTGATCACTCATTCTGATAAACATAAAGAGCATCCGCATTTATTTGCTCCTCCACACTTATGTTTTTAAGCTTTGCTTTCTTTGTTATTTCATTTATCCATTGAGGACTATTGTAAATCGCTTTTTTAATTCGGTCTATTTCTTTTTTTGCCCCAATCGATTTTAATTGATCCAAATTAATTTTTTTGAGTACGTAAATATCATTTATATAATACCAGTGTGCTATTGGAGATGAATGGGTTTTTATATTGTTTATTTGATTTAACGTTAAGCTATAATTCTTTAAAGCAGTTAAGCCATCTTCATGAACCGCTACTTTTAACACTTCAACACTTCCCTTTTCTTTCTTTGTGTAAAACACAGGAGAATTGTTTTTGGAAAAATCAAATATCTTGCTGGTTCTTGCAATAAAAATTTGGGGGTCTGGATTGTAGAGATGAGGGTAATTCATAAGTGCCCATTTAGCAAAAGGCAAGTGGTCGATGTTGCACCAATCAAACTTATTATATGGATTGTGAATTTTTATAAATAAACATTGCAAAGCGAAAACAACACAAATTACACTTGATTTTAACCTTAATCTGTAATCACTTAACAACTCAATACTATGATAAACAACGATTATTCCTATCCAAATTGCATAGCGATTCACAATTGCCATACCGTGATTCCAATTGCTCATCATGCAAACAATAAAGGTTAATAGTAGAATAAGGGGGGGGAGAAAGTCGTCTTGACACAATTTTAATTGATGGGCGAACACCTTCCAATAACGTTTTACAATTAGTATTATATATACTACTAAAAGCAAATTCAAGCTCAGTATCATTCCCTGATTTAAATCAATAAAAAACCCTAAAAATCGGGTATAAGTAACGTTTGAAACCGCTAAATATCCAGCATCTTTTATGAGATTAGTCGTCCCAAAATAATAAAAATAAAAGGCACCTGGTAGCAAGAAAAGAAATGCTGGATACGAAATTCTAATCCAATTTTTTATTCTCCATTTTTCCTTAAATCCAGCTGAAATTACTAGCCAAATCAACAAAATTAATAGCGGTTGATTTTGTAAACTAGCGAGGGTCATTAACAAAATCGACCATACATATTTCTTTTCCCTTTGAAATAACAGGGAAAGAAGTACAAGAACAACCGTCATTATTTCTGGATGTGACCAAGCTATATAGTAAAATACAGCAGAAAAATTAGCCAACAAAACCAAGCCGATAGATTGCCAAGTTTCTAATTTAAAATAAAAAAGAAGTAAAAAAGAAGTTATACCTATAAGGAAAAAATTGGTGATTTGAAAGGTGTATTGTGGATTAATGTCTAAGATGGTAGTTAGCCATCTCGCCGGAGTATTGATTAGGGAATAAAAAGAAAAATGATAACCGAAATTTTGACCGTTTTTTGTTCGATAAAACCCTCCGTATTCACGTGCCTTTGAGTTTTTTAAAAAGGCGTGTATCGTATCAAATGCGGGTGCTTTATAATTTTCACTCCAAGCCTTGTGGCGGATATATGCTGTTTTAAAGTCTCTAGCATCACTTTCACGAATAGAAGCGGAACCATGTCGATAAAATGCTTCTGTCGTTAATGTATATTCTATTCCATCGCCTGTAGCATAGGGCTCAATTGTTGCAACCTGAAATAGCGTGCAGACCAAAACACTTAAAAACAAAACGCCCTTTAATAAAAATTGACTAGTTAACATATAGATAAAAGATTACTATACATAAATACCTTAGAAACTTTCCAATCAACATAAAAAGAAGTGACCAAAACACGGAGGCCTTAAAAAATCCCAAGGCAATTCCTATCACATCACCAATAAATGGCAACCAAGAAAGTAAGGCCAACCACGAACCATATTTTTGTATTCCTCCTTTCCAGGAATCTATGGTAGTTTGTTTCACACGAAGCCTTTTTAACCATTCCGTTTTTCCAACATATCCAATTCCAAAATTTAAATACCCTCCAAGGGTATTCCCAGTTGTGGAAACAAACAGAGATATTAAAGGGTCGTATCCTGCAGAAAGCATCGCTATTAAGAATACTTCAGAAGCTATCGGAATAATCGTCGCTGCTAAAAAGCAGGTGATAAATAACCCTAAATACCCTAATTCAAATGTGCCCATTCTATAAAACAAAAAAGGCCGGAATTAACCGGCCTTAAATAATGACTTATTATCTTTTATTTCTTCATGAATTTCTTTGTAGTCATTCCTGTTTCGGTAGCAATGCTAACAACGTACATTCCCGCTGATAACTTACTTACATCAATAGTAGATGTTCCTGCAGCAAATCCTTGTGGAGCAATTATCTCTTTTCCTGTTAAGTCACGAACCGAAACCAAGGCCGTACCAGTAACATTTAATGAAACATTCAAGGTAGTAGAAGTAGGATTAGGATATACAGATGCTTGAATATCATCGTTTAATTCATTAATACCAATTACTGGATCAAAATTCAATCGAACATATGGGGTTCCTGTTTGGTAATACCACGTGTTATCCAACATGTCTAAGAAAAATGATGTTTGTACTTCTGATGTACCTGCATTTACAACTTTAAGACCGGAAGCATAACAGCCAACAACTGCTAAATAAGTGTTGTTCATTAGCATGTTAACTGGCGTGTTTAAAGGAACTACCAAGTTAGTATTTAAGTTTGTTGCGCCTACAACGAAAGGATCTGACTCTGATTCAAAAACAAAATCACCTGTTGTTGCGTCTATGGAATACAATTTTACGAAAATCTCAGTTCCTACAGTGGTGCCTGAAGCGCCTCCCAATAAGCGTACATTAATTCCTTTCAGCGTTTGGTCGGCCCAAATATCGAATAAATTGCCGACCTCAAAGCCATCTGTACCGTTAGATGTTGACCCGGCTGCTGTTCCATTATCACGTGCATAAATATAATTCCCTACGCTAAATGCTATATTTGAAATGGCATTATTTGTTGGTACATCATCTGTAGAGTCAGCAGTAATTGTTTGTAAAACAGAATAAGAGCCAATAGCTGGCGGCGTAAAAGGAGTGCTTACGGTAAGGATTGTTGTATCAAGCGACGTAATAGTTGCCGGTGCACTACTTCCTACAAATTGCCCCGTATTTACATTAATATTCAACTTAACATTTGTTTGGCTATTTATACCGCCATTGAAAACTTCTGCTTCAAAATCTATAGGAGCAGTTTGTGTGATTGGTATTTGATAATAATTTAACCCTGCTGTACCCCAATATTTATCAGTTACGCTAAGGTCATTTGTTGGATTAGTTACCAATTTAACATCATCAATATACCAACCATAGGTAATCCAAACATTTGGATTGGTTGCTGATGCTGGATAATTGGTTGTCCAACTAAACCGAATCCATATAGGAGATGGGCTTGCTGGAAGAATCGTTGCTAAATTAATAGATTTATTATCTGGATTAGAATATGCAGAGCCTCCTGCAGCAGATAATACCGACTCGTTCAGGTTATCAGAAACTGTCGTCCATGTCGTACCGTTGGTGCTTATTTGCACTTCTTGTAGGTCATTGAAACGAGCACCATATTGTTGGAATTGAATACTAACTTGGTTAGTACCACCCAAAGCTGTAATATTAATCGGTGATGCGGTTGTCATTGTGTACACCACATTAAGCGCTTGCGTTGCAGGACTTGCTGTTGGGTCACCATTCGACAATTCTGCATACGATCCCCCCGATGTTGAGTTTATGCCGTTTGGATCCCACCAACCTTCGGCGGTTGCGCTAATGTCCCATCCGAATTGAGGAGCGGTTTGACCATTGTTATCAATAACCCAATTGGCAGGGTTTGAAAAATTATCAGACCATAATGTTACGCCTAATGTTTTTTCAGTACTTGGTTTTTCAAGAGTTGTTGCTGGTTTCGCTAACAAATCTTGGAACGTTAGCAATCTTGGTTGTTTCTGAGCAGAAACGGCTAAGGTTAACAATAACGCTGAAGCTGTAAGTAAGTTTTTTTTCATGTCGTTGTTTTGAGATTTTTGTTTTTCAAAATTAGGGCTTATTTCCTTATTTTCCTAAAAGTCGTTCAAAAAAGGAAGTTCCTGTCTAAATGCCTGAAGAGATGTTGCACTCAGGGTGGTGGATCTTACGGCATTCTCGTTTTTTTCGAAGGAAAGAATGGGTAGGCCATTATAATCATTAACCACTGATTGGCCATTATAATTTAAGCCATTGCCATCCACTCCTACCCTATTTAATCCTGCCACATAGGCTTGGTTTTCAATGGCTCGAGCAACTAATAATTTCTCCCAGTGAGCAATGCGTTTTTCTGGCCAATTTGCCACATAAAGTAATAAATCATACTTCGCCTTACCTTCTTTGTCGATTTTGTTTGCTGAACAGGCGGGAAATCTTAAATCAAAACATACTTGTAGGTTAATCTTCCACCCTAAATAATCCACTATTTTTTCTTCTTTTCCCGGTGAGAAAACAGCACCTTCCCCACCTAAAGCAAATAAATTTCTCTTGTCGTAATAGGAAATTTCTCCATTGGGATAAATAAAGAATCCTCTATTAAAAAACTGTTCGCCGTCTTTAATCATCATGGAGGTGTAAATTGCCGCATTTTTTTGTTTGGCCCAAATTTTCAATTGGTTTAGACTTATTGAATTCTCTGGCGATTCGGCTAGGTTCAATGCATCCATGCTGAAAGATGTATTAAACATTTCGGGAAGTAGAATTAAGTCCGTTGAGAAACTTTCATTCATTAAAGCACTAACATTGGAGATGTTTTTACTTTTATCCTCCCAAAATTGAGTGGTTTGAATTAATGAAATTGTTAAATCGCGCATAATAATTTCGTGGCTTTTAATATCGTTTCATTGTCTTTAGCAAAGCAAAATCGTACTAATTGCTGGTCCAATTTAGTATTATAGAAAGCAGAAACTGGAATGGCCGCTACGCCGTATTTTTTGGTTAATTCTTCGCAGAAATCGATGTCAGATTTATTACTTATTGCTGCAAATGACGCTAATTGAAAATAAGCCCCTTCACAAGGAAGTAATGTAAACCTGCTACCACTTAGTGCTTCTCGAAACGTGTCCCTTTTTTCTTTGTAAAATTGGCCCAATTGTTCAATATTAGACAGCGGTAGATACGCTGCTAATACAGATTGCGCCAAACTATTCACAGAAAAAACTAAATACTGATGCACTTTAATTATTTCCGTGAGGAGCGCTTTTGGAGCCGTCAGATAACCGACTTTCCATCCTGTAACATGAAATGTTTTTCCGAATGAAGAGACAATAACCGACCTTTCGCGCAATATTTCATTATAAGCTGCGGAAATATGCCGCTTCTCAAAAGTTATAAATTCGTAAACCTCATCAGACAACACGATTAATTTTGGATATTTTTTTACTAATTCTACCAATAAAAGCATATCAGACTCTTCCCACAAAACGCCACTTGGATTATGAGGAGAATTGATAATTATCATCTTCGTTTTTGAGGAAACACCGTCATTTATTTTTTGCCAATCCGGCCTATAGTTTTCGTCCAGGGAAATATGAATTGGGCTTGCGCCAACTAATAAAATTGGCACTTCGTAGCAGTCGTAACTCGGGTCTAAAATAATAACTTCTTCCCCAGCAGAAACCAAGGCTTGAATCGTAGCAAAAATTCCTTGGGTAGCGCCTGCCGTTATTAAAACATTCTCGTTTGAATCTATTTTATACTTTTTGTTTTTGTTTATAAGGTGGGCTATTTCTTGCCTTAATATTACATTGCCTTGCATTGGGGCATATTGGTGGACATCTAGTTTGCTGTGTTCGCCTATTAAGTTTTGTAATTGTGTGTCAATTGGATAATTAGGAAATCCTTGGGCAAGATTTATTGCCTTGTTTTCAGCTGCCATTAATGACATTTTGGCGAAAATACTTGTTGAAACGAAGGGTAATTTACTTTTCAATTTGGCTGTTTTTTAAAAATTCCAAGCATGGATCAATATTGTTTTGGATTTGTTTTTGAGTGGCGTGAATCACATAATCAGGAACAATGCAGCCAAAATCAATTTTATCCATCGATAGAGGAGTTATTTTTAAAGTAGAAATAGAAACGGTTAATTGAGTTTGGGGAAGTAAAATCGTAGATGAGTTAGCAAAAGTTCCTGACAAAGAACCCATGCAGGGCGTACCAACCAACTCACCTCGCTTAGATGATTTGAACCATGCGGCAAAATTTGCCGCGGCAGACATAGAAAGACCATTGATTAACAAAGTACATTTTCCATTATACGCTTCTGTCGATTTATTTCTGAGTGATGTGGTTATTAATATCGTATCAACTGTTCCATAGGGGCTATTAAAAAAAGCTAATTCCTTGCGAAGGGCTTCACTTGAATATGGCCTGCTAGCCAATTGTTTAAAACGCCATCGTTGCTGAATACTTAAAGAAGAAAATCGGTCGTGAGAGCTCCGTTTATAAATATATTCAGCTTTAAATGGGGCTGTGTTGGTCGAAATTAGTTGCATTAGATATTCCTGCAGGCCAACATATCCTCCAAAGTTATTTCTTAAATCAATAATTAAATTATCCACGTTTTTGATGGCTATTTCTTCAAACTTTTTACGAAGTTTGACCTTAAACTTATAAAAAGACTTTGGCGCAAAAGATTTAATAACAAGGTGAGCTGTTTTTCCCGATATCGTCAGTTCGGGTAAAATCTTCGAGGGCCTCAGTTGCTTTACTGATCTTGAACGAAAAAAACTGACTGGTCGAAAAACAACTGTTACAGTATCCTTTCCGGATGAGCAATAAGAGATGCTTTTTCTTCGCGTTTGAGAAACACTATTCAATACATACCCCAATTGTGCAACGGAAAATTCACTTTGAGCATCATATGCCCCCGCTTCAATTGGACTCATTCTCAAAGACATTGCCCGTACTTCAGGAATAGTTAGGCTATTAAATGAAATTAATTCTGAACCAATGGGTATTTTGTTTTTTCTGCTTTCATGGACAATTAATTTGTCTCCAACAGCAGTTAATCGAAAAGGATAATTATGCCTTCCCTTAGTTCTATATAAATCCCAATTTTTGGGAGATAAAAACGTGTGTGAATCCTGCAAGAGGGAAAGCCAATCAGAAACGAGTAAAGAAAAATCAATAAGCGAATACGGCTGATTCAATAATAATAATGTAGCATTATATGCAGAATCAAAATCCTTTTTTTTGCAATAGAGTTCCAAGGACGGATGTACTTCCTCTAATTTCTGCTTAATGTACTGTAAATCGAATATTAGCAGTTCGTTGCAAATCTTGTCATCCACAACATTAACACCTCTCTTAAAAAAAATTCCCCTGCAATATTGAGAACTCGCACTAAATGCAGAAAATATATAAACAAATAAACAAACTGACAACTTCAAACTCACTCCTGTTTTTGTACAAAGTTAAAAAAGTGCACTACAATTTAGAAACACCGGCTGAATTTAATAAACCAATAAAAACAAAGCAATGTTACATTTGTATTTTACACTTACAACTAAGCACGGCAAAAAATGAATAACAAAACAATTTTAATCGTTGGCGGAACGGGTTTAATTGGGAGAGCACTCAATAAATTTCTTTCCGAAAAAGGGCACAATGTGCTTGTTTTAACTAGAAGTCCAAAGCTTAAAAACGATGTTTTTTGGAATCCCGAACTAAAAAAAATCGATATTACAAGACTCCATGATGTGCAGGTAATTATTAATTTAATTGGTGAAGGTATCGCAGAAAAAAAATGGACTGTTAAAAGAAAACAAGCGCTTATTGACTCAAGGGTTTGTCCTACCCGTTTTTTAGCAGAAAAAACGTTGGAAATGAGCCACTTAAACTTTTACATTGGCGCCTCAGGTATTAATTGTTATGGTTTTGACCGAAAAGATACACTAGAGGAAAGTAGTCCTTTTGGAACGGACTATTTATCGACGATGGTAAAGGAATGGGAAAGCGCAAGCGATTTATTTTTACCCCGTTGTGCTGTGGTAAAACTACGAATAGCGCCTGTTTTGACGCAAGATGGCGGAATGATTAAAAAACTAATGCCCCTTTTATTTATCCGTTGCGTACCTGTTTTTGGAACGGGGAAACAATTGTTGTCGTGGATTCATCTAGATGACCTTTGCGAGCTTATTGCGTTTTGTTTAGACAAGCGATTAGAGGGCGTTTTTAACGCCGTTGCAGCTAACGATACCACACTTTCGTTTGCAAAAAGCTTTTTAAACGCGCAAAATAAATGGGGTGTTATTATTAATATACCATCTTGGATACTTTCTCTTGTTTTTGGTGAAATGGCCCAACTTCTTCTTCGTGGGATTTTTGTTTCCAATAAAAAAATAAAAGCGCAAGGGTTTGTTTTTAAGTATAATACAATTGAAATCGCGACACAACATTTACATTCAATGTAAACACAATGTTACTGCTAACATAGTTTTGTAGATAAGTTCAAGAACCGAAACCTCATTGACTTTAAAAACAAACTACTTTCACACAAAGAATTAAAATGAAAAAGAAAAAGAAAATATTTTTGCTAGACACATCTGTCTTACTACACGATCACCAAGCGATTATAAATTTTAAGGGCAACAATGTGGCGATTCCAATAACCGTGTTGGAGGAGTTGGATAAATTTAAGTTAGGAAACGACACAAAAAACTTTTCAGCTCGAGAAGTGATTCGTTTCATTGATAAATTATCTACCGGAGCAAATTTACAAGAATGGATTCCTTTAGGCGGTGACTTGGGCGGTTTTAAAATAGTAATGGAATTTAATCCTAAAACACTCGACGCTGAAAAAATTTACTCATCAGGTAAAAACGATCACAAAATAATCAACGCAGCTTTATTTTTGAAAGAACAAGATGTAAAAAATGAAGTTGTTCTTGTTACAAAAGATATAAATCTTCGAATTAAATCAAAAGCGCTAGGTGTTTTAGCGGAAGACTATGAAACTGGTAAAGTAACCGCTGAGGACATTGCGATAACAAGTTCCTCTACAATTGAGGGTGTTGAAACAGAAATTATTCGGGAAATTTTTACGCGAGGTTGGGCTGTGGAAAACGAAATTTTAAAAGATAAAAAAACAACTAATGGTTACTATATCTTAAAAAATGGAAAGTCTTCTTCGCTGGCTTTTTACAATCACACCAACGATCGGGTTGAGCGAATTGAAAAAGAATTTGTTTACGGAATTAAACCAAAAAATGCTGAGCAAGCTTTTGCACTCCACGCGCTACAAAATCAAAATATTAAATTAGTTGCTCTTCAAGGAGTGGCGGGAACAGGAAAAACGCTACTCGCCCTAGCGGCAGCATTAGAACAAGACAAAGTATTTAATCAAATTATCCTGGCCCGCCCTATCGTTCCGTTGTCTAACAAAGACATTGGATTTTTACCCGGTGATGCCAACGACAAAATAAGTCCATACATGGAGCCCTTGTGGGACAATTTGAAATTTATTAAGTCTCAATTTGGTGAAAATGA
This sequence comes from Chryseobacterium gleum, assembly GCA_945888625.1. Classification (GTDB taxonomy): domain Bacteria; phylum Bacteroidota; class Bacteroidia; order Flavobacteriales_D; family Crocinitomicaceae; genus UBA952. The sequence goes on along the minus strand of CAMDAH010000001.1, from coordinate 65,056 downwards.
AAAAAAGCACAAAGCAATTGTAGAAATGCAAGCGTCAGGAAAAATAATAATAACACCCTTAGCTTTTATTAGGGGCAGAAGTTTATCCAACATTATGTTTATCGTCGATGAGGCGCAAAACCTTACTCCGCACGAGGTTAAAACCATAATCACACGTGCAGGGGAAAACACAAAAATTGTTTTTACAGGAGACGTTCACCAAATAGATACGCCCTACCTAGACGAAAATAGTAATGGTTTAGCCTATTTAATAGACAGGCTAAAAGGACAGGCGCTGTTTTCTCATGTAAAACTGGAAAAAGGTGAGCGATCTGAACTAGCTAATCTTGCAAATGAATTACTCTGATTCCTTGAGTTCTCCACCCTCAATTTTAATAATTCGACTTTTGAACTTTTCAATTATTGAAAGGTCGTGACTCGCCATTAAAATCGCGGTATTTTCCTCTTTTGAAAGCGCCAGCATTAATTGCATAATTTCTTCCGAAGTTTCTGCATCTAAATTACCTGTTGGCTCATCTGCTAAAATTAGCTGAGGTTTATTTAACAAAGCCCGTGCAATTGAAACACGCTGCTGTTCACCACCCGACAAGGTATGAGGGAAAGCATTTGCTTTTTGTTCTACCCCTACGAGCTGCAAAACGCTAAGTGAACGATTGTGTATTTTCTCCTTGTCTTTCCAGCCCGTTGCTTTTAATACAAAATACATGTTTTGCATTACCGTTCGATCCATTAACAATTGAAAATCTTGGAATACAATCCCTATTTTTCTCCTTAAAAACGGAATTTCTTTTTTTGATAACCTTCTCAAATTAAATTCGGTAACAAGTCCCTCTCCTTCATTCATAGGAATTTCAGCATAAAGTGTTTTAAGTAAACTACTTTTTCCGCTTCCTGTTTTACCAACTAAATAAGCAAACTCGCCCTCTTCTAAGGTAAGCCAGACATTATCTAAAATCAGTTGATCCTGCTGATAAATTTTTGCGTTGGATAGGGTGATAACTTTTGACACGTATTTTTTTATACAAAATTGTGTATCTAAAACGGTATTATTTCGCTTTTTAGTATAAAATCTTAACACGTCAAAGTGCATAACTTTTAGTTTTTCAACTGAGGTCAGTAGATTGGACGTGTAAATTTGTACCTGATGAAAACAAGCTTTTTATTAACTTTTTTAATATTGTCAAAGTTGACTTTCCAGGTCATAGGACAAAACACGCTTAAATACGAAAGTTCACTAGCTGCTTATTTTCAAGCAGAAGAACTTTTTGACAAAACACAATTCAGTGCTGCGCGCATAACCTTCAGAACGTTCATTAATTCAACCCTTTCCGAAAACGACCCCTTTGTTGAAAAAGCAAGATATTATGAAGCAATAGCCGCCTTGGAAATGTACAATGATGACGCTATTTCTTTATTAGAAGCATACATTAATCGGTATCCTGAAAATATAAATAAGGTAACTATTTATGTTAAAATTGGCAATTATTTCTTTCAAGAAGATGATTTTGAAAATGCTTTACTATGGTATGAAAAAATTCCTATTAATGATGTGGAAAAAAATAAGCGGGAAGAAGTTTTATTTAAACGCGGTTATGCTGCAATGCAATTGGGCGCAAGAAAAACTGCGCTAAATAACCTGAGGGATGTGAAAGACGGCACGTCAGCTTATGCAGCACCAAGTCTTTACTTTTTTTCTCACTTAAATTATTTAGAGGGCTCACTTCAAATCGCTTTAGAGGGATTCGAAAAACTCCAAAAAGACCCTTCTTACAGCTCGGTAGTACCCTATTACATTATTCAAATAGCACACAAACAAGAACGTTATGAATTCGTAATTGACTATGCACCCAAGGTCCTCGATTCAGCAGCATTAAATGATCTTTCTAATGTTTATCACTTATTAGGGGATTCTTATTACAAATTAAACCAGTTTAAAGAAGCGGCAAAATACCTCGAAATATACTATCAAAAGGCAAAAACAACTCGAGTAGACGATTATCAAATCGCTTATGCCCTGTTCCGAACTGATGATTATGAAAAAGCAATAAAATACTTCGACAGAGTGGCGAGGATAGATGATTCGCTCGGTCAGACAGCCATGTATCAACTTGCAGACGCTTACCAAAAATTAAATAAACTGTTGCCGGCGAGAAGCGCTTTCTTTAGGGCTTCAGAAATGAAGTCAAATGCGAAAATACAAGAAGACGCATTGTATAATTTTGCTATTTTATCATTTAAAGTAGACATCAACCCCTATGACGAATCGGTTAAAGCATTTGAAAATTATTTAAAAAAATACCCTGAATCAACACGTAAAAATGATATTTACCAATGCCTAGTCAATGTTTACTCGAATACTAGCAACTACGTCAAAGCACTAGAATCTTTAGATAAACTGCCGTCAAAAGACACTAAACTTAAGTCTATTTATCAAATAATTGCCTACAATTACAGCGTAGAATTATTTCAAAAAATGCGCTATGCAGAGGCGCTTACGAGCTTTACGCTAGTAACTAAATACAACATTGATCCGCAATTAGTGGCGCTATCAAAATATTGGCGAGCAGATGCGTATTATCGCTTAGAAAAATACACAGAAAGCATTGAAGAATACAAACTTTTTCTTGCCTCTCCGGCCTCCAGTTCCCTAGAGGAAAAACTTGATGCCTATTACAATTTAGGCTATGCATACTGGAATAAAAAACAAAATAATGATGCGCTTGATGCCTTTCAAATTTACCTGCAAGGAAACCCAAAAAACAAAGCGAAAAAAATAGACGCCAATCTCAAATTAGCTGACGGGTACTACGCGAGCAAACAAAACGCACTTGCCATTCAATTTTATAAAGAAACGATTAATCTTAAATCACCTCTTTCTGATAGAGCGACCTACTATCTTGCCAAAAGCTATGGGTATAATGGACAAGTACAATTAAAAATAAACACCCTGCTCACACTGATTAACGACTATAAAACATCTAAATACATCATGACTGGACTTTATGAACTTGCCAAAAGTTATAAGTCCAATTCAGAATATGACCCTGCAATGAACTATTTCAGAAAATTCCTTACTGACTTTCCACAATCTACCTTGTCTATTGATTGTCAACTCGAAATTGCAGATATTCACTATAAAAAATGGGATTATGCGCAAGCCGAGCTTGCCTTCAAACAACTGCTAATGGAATACGATAACGTTCGCGACGTTTGTGCAGCAGCCGTAAAAGGCTTAATGGATGTGTACATTGCACAAAAATCACCGGATAAATCAGCAGAACTAGCTGATCGCTACCCATGCGCAAACGTTTCGCCAGACGAAAAAGAAAACCTTTATTATAATCCCGCGCTACAAAGCTATGTGGACAGTAATTATTCCGAAGCGATTCCCAAATTTGTAACCTATCTTGTAAAATTTCCTGTCGGAAGATATACACATGAAACCCGTTACTTCTTGGGGAATTGCTACTTTAAAATAAAAGATACTATCAAAGGAATTGAAAACTATGAGGTGTTTTTAGCTGGTACAAATAGTGCATACTCAGAATTTGCAGCACTGCGCGTTGCTACTTTCCATTATGCAAAAAAGGCATACGTCGAAAGTATAAAGTATTATCAAAAATTAGATTTAGTTGCTTCCAAAGCCAGCAACTTATTTGCCGCAAAACTTGGACTGACAAGGTCCTATTTTTTTACTAAAAATTACCTTGAAGCTATAAATTATGCAAAAGTTTCGTTAGAAAACAGTGCCTTAACCATCACCAATCGTATTGAATGCGAGTATGTACTAGCTATGAGCTACATCCAACTCGCTAATTATAATGATGCCTCTGTATCCCTGAACTGGTTAATAAAAAACACAAGTGGCGCCATAACTGCAGAATGTAGGTACTCCCTTGCCCAAATACACGTAAAAAACAATGACCTAATTCGAGCTGAAAACGAAATTAATACCATCCTTAAAATGAAGCCAAGCCATAACTTTTGGATTGGAAAATCATTAATGTTAAAAACAAGAATAGATATTTTAGATGGCGATTATGTTCAGGCAGAGCAAAACTTAAAATCTGTCCTTGATTTCTATCCTAAAGAACTTAATGATGGCATACTTAACGAAGCAAATGAATTGTATGCCGAACTATTGCAACTCAAAAACCCCGAAAAAATTATTGATGAAACGCCCAATAAAAAAATTGAAATAAATCAAAATAACGAATGAAAACACCATTTCTCCTTTTTTTGATTTTTATTACCTCCCCGCTAATGGCACAACCTGATGTTTTTGAAACTGAAGGATTAGGTAATAGGGAAATAGAGCCGTCCTTTCGATTAATCAGCAACCCAACAATAATCGATAGTCTTAAAGTAACTGTTGTTAATCAAAAACCATTACTTCAGCTATACAAAGAAACAAAAATACAAATAGATACTATTGAAGCTGCAACTATAGAAACGAATGAAAAAATTAAAAAACTTTACCCGTTTTATGCAAAAATAGGAGTCGGTTCAACTCTTATGCCCCTGGGTGAGTTATTTTACAACTCAGATAGATCAAGAAGTATCGTATATGGCGCATCGTTAAAACACCTCAGTTCGTTCGGACAAGTAAAAGACCGTAATAAAATTACCTATGCACCAGCTCAATTCGACCAAACCGCTGTAAATTTATTTGGACAAATTAGCAAGAACGCTTTAACCTTTACAAGTGATGTTAACTATGAAAATTTTGGTTATCATTATTACGGAATACCGCTAGAAAACATAAATGCCGACTCTATCAGCCAGCGTATTAAACGCACAGGATTTAGTTTAGGTTTACTTGCTAATCGCGGTGATAGTTCTCGCTTAAATCTTAAATTCGATTTTAATTATAAAAATCTATCCACGCAAAAGTCACCAGTTGATTCGTTAAGTAATTGGAGAACACGAGAAAACACGGTTTCTTTTAATACGCGAGGTTGGTATAATCTCGGAAATGAAACTTTTTATGGCAATGTTGGCTTTCGCTACAACGGATACAATTATGGTATTGCTGATTCGTTACTTACTTTTTTAGATACTGGAATAGTAAGCAATAACACAATAATCGACCTAAATCCAGGCATCAGTTCTACTTTACTTCAAAAAAAATTACGCGTAGACGTTGGACTAGGAATAAGTGTCGATATTCATTCATCCACTAAAGCTTACTTATACCCGAGGGCTTCTATACATTATTCTTTATTTAACGACCTTTTAATCCCTTTTTTCGGTATCCGCGGCGGCTTAAATCAAACAACCTTTAGTGCCTTAAATAATGTAAATCCTTACCTGTTAAATAATGTCGTTCTGGCAAACGAAAATACTCCATATGATTTATTCTTTGGTATCCGAGGCGGATTTAGCAAGCGGATTACTTTTATGCTTAACACCAGTTTTGCGCGTGTGGACAATAAGGCGTTCTTTGTTACAGACACCACTTACTCTGCCTTAGGAAATCGTTTTTCTTTAATTTATTATTCCTTAAATTTGACCACTATTGAAGGCGCTCTTTCATATCAGTTAAATGATAAAATTAAGCTAGATGGAATCGGAAGGTTTTACAGCTACGAAATGATGAATGAGGCAAGGGCGTGGAATTTACCTCAACTACAATTTATAATAAGGGGGGTTTATAACTTGTATGACAAATTCATTATACGGGCAGATTTAACTTTGGAAGCAGGAAGAACGGCAAAGGTCTATGGCCCTGGTCCAGGAATTAGCAGCGAAAACAACCAATATTTACAAGCCTTAGGATTTATTGCTGACGGTAATCTAGGAGTCGAATACCGGTATAATAAAAGATTGGCTGCATTCATACAAATTAACAATGTGGCCAGTCAGCGCTACAATAGATGGTTAAATTATCCTGTAATGCCCATTCAAGTAATGGCTGGAATTACTGCTCGATTTTAACTAAACAACGCGTTTATTTGTTAAAATTGAAAGCCTAACAAAATCTTATAAAATATTGTGATTAAAATTATTAATATAAATTTAATTTTACTTTGTTTGATGTATAGTAATTTTGCTAACTTAATAACATACTGTTAAAGTATGCGTTAATGGGTTTCAACTTAATAATAATTAATATGCGTCGAAATATCATCTATATATTCCTTTTACTAAACACCGTCTTTGGTTTTTCACAAAAACAAAACGAAGCTTTTTTTAACTCCGCTTACCTACAATTATCCGAGGTGCCTAGAGGCACATTAGAAGCTGTTTCCTTCACCAATACTAGATTAATCGAAATTAAAAGTCCAGACCTATCATCTTGCTCAGGTTTACCTTCTCCCTATGGCATAATGGGCGTGTTTGAGGATGGAAAGAATTACTTTATAGAAAACGGAAAACTAATTGGAAAGTTAAGTGGTATTTCTATACAGCAACAAAAAGCGTCCGTAGAAATGCAAATTTTAGCTTACGCACTTGCCTTAGATTCCGTTATGAAATTGACTATACAATCGGGCCTTAAAATAGAGGAACGATTGAGAATTGCACTACTTGTTCTTTCTGAAATTCCTAATTCAGGAGCTGTAAACGATTTCGCTAGAAACTCATTCGCAATCGAAGTGTTTAGACGATTAAATGAACCTTCATTTGCCCATCTTCACCATTTTGAAGTTAAAAATTACGATCTTGAAGCATTATTTGGTTCACAAAATTATTCTGTATTAACGGCGGAAAAAGTTAGTGTAAAAAAAAACGGCGTTGTTTCTCAAAATGGTGTAAGCTACGCACCAATAACCAATAAATCCCAAGAATATGGCCCTGCTATTTGGACACCAACTCCATCGTGTAACTTTAGTAGTAGAAGTGGTACAGCCATTTCCGCAATTACCATTCATACCGTCCAAGGATCATACTCCGGAGCGATCTCGTGGGCTCAGAATTGTAACTCAGGTGTTTCTTACCACTATGTTATTAGAAGTTCAGATGGACAAGTAACACAGATGGTGTTAGAGGGGTCAAAAGCATGGCATGTTGGATCAGAAAATCCTTACACAATAGGATACGAGCACGAAGGATATGTTAATAATCCCGCTTGGTACACAAATGCCATGTACCAGGCGTCTGCTAATTTATCCAAAGACATTATCCTAAGTGGTTATGGAATAAATGGTTTACGTACCTATTATGGCGCTGCGTCATCGGGCTCAAACGTACTCGGAAGCTGCGTTAAAATTAAAGGTCATCAGCACTATCCCAACCAAACCCATACAGACCCAGGAATAAACTGGGACTGGGAAAAATATTATCGATTGATAAACTCAAGCCCTACGATCACTACAATTACCAATGCTAGCGGTAATTTTTATGATTCCGGGGGAAGCAATGGCAATTATGGTAATGATGAGCGAAAGCTATGGCTAATTCAGCCCGCAAACGCTACCTCTGTAACCTTGTCTTTTACAGCCTTTTCAGTGCACAGCACGGACAAACTTTTCGTTTACAACGGCTCTACCATCAACGCCCCGCTACTTGGTAGCTATACAGGAACAACTCTTCCGGCGGCTCTAACAGGAACCAGTGGTTCCTTGCTTGTAGAGTTTCGATCTGATTGTGGTTCCACTTCTAGTGGATGGGCCGCAGGGTATACATCTATTATTAACACCGTCGATAATACCCCACCAACTAGCACTATAAGCAATGGACCAACATGGCAAGTTGCTGATTTTCAGGCACAAATAAATGATGTTGATGCGGGTAGCGGAGTAGAAAAAGGCTTTTATCTTGTGGCAGACAGAAATCCAGCTAACATCGGGTGGATGGCTAATGGTAGTTTTGGATTCGCACACGAAGATTTTGAAGATGTTAATGTGAATTGGACGCTGCAAACGGGCTTATTTAGTATTAACAACCAGGGATTTTTAATGAATGATGCTTCACAAAATAATGCTAACGCATATTTAAATGTTACACAAAATAATAGTGCTCAGTACCTATATGAGTGGGAACAAAAAATAACATCCAGCAATTTAAATCAGCGGGCAGGAATGCACTTTTTTTGTTCCGACCCAACACTACCAAACCGAGGAAATTCTTACTTCGTTTATTTAAGAGAAGAAACCGATAAAGTGCAACTTTATAAAGTAACGAATGATGTTTTTACCGTGGTAAACGAAGACTCTTTAGTTATTACACCTCAAGTTAATTATGCTATTAAAACATGGTATAACCCAACAACCGGAATAATTAAAGTATATGTAAACAATCAGTTAATATCGCAATGGCAAGATTCCAATCCAATTGTTTCAGGCAATTCAATATCGCTTCGAAGCGGTGCATGTACCGTTCGATTTGATAATGTTAAAGTGTTTAAGTCAAGAGCTACAAATGTATCAGTAACTGTAGGAAATAATCAACAAATGCGCTTTCAGAGCAACGCAGCGATTACAACAGGGCTCATTCAATCTGAAGTAATCGATCTCGATCAAAATTGGGGAAACACTGCCTCTAAACAATACCTAATTGATTGGACTCCTCCGGTAATTAGTTCTTGTAACGATGGCGCCGCATCAGACATTGATACTGTTTACACTAATACGCTTTCATGCAATTGGAATGCAGCAGATATACACTCAAGTATTTCCAATTACAAATGGGCCTTAGGAACCACTTCTGGAGGAACTAATATTATCACCTGGACTAATACTGCACTCAATACCGCTATTCAGCACCTATTGACGAACCCTATTTATGGTCAAACCTATTATTTCACCATAAAAGCAGAAAATGGCGCACTATTAAATTCCCAATTAAGTTCTGATGGCCAAAAGTTGCTTCAAAATCCAAGTGCAGGTCAAATTGAAAATGAACTAGCGTCGCTTATCATATATCCTAATCCAAGCAGTGGTAATGGTTTTTGGATTGGTAATTTAATAAATCCAGCTGATGTATCAATATATGATGCTGCAGGAAAATTAATCCACAGTACTACCATAGAAAGCAGCGGTTTTATTGAAACACCCCAGTTGTCTATTGGCTATTATAACGTGGTTATAACTAGTCGTAATCAATTAATTATTAAAAAGCTAGTTATTAATTAAGCGATTTAAGGGAAAGAAAAAGATAAAATTTTATCTGCAAGAACATCGCTTAATAAAAAATAACTTTCTTTTGTCCATCCAGCAATATGAGGTGTTAAAATAACCAACGACGAATTCATTAAATAAGTCAATGGTTCGGGAGTTTCGTCTACTTGAAGTGATTCGAAACTCCCTTCCTCATATTCAACCACGTCTAAACCCGCCGCTAATACTTTTCCACACTTAAGCGCTTCAACCAATTCCGTAGTTTGGACAAGCTTTCCGCGAGCAATATTTAAAAAATATATGTTCTTTTTGAAGTACTGAAAAAATGCCTTGTTAGCATAATAAAAAGTTTCATCTGTTAAAGGTAAATGCAATGAAACAACATCAGATAGCTCATAAATTTCCTCCAAAGAAGCCGACCTAATTCCTTGATTTGATTCCACTTCTACGTACTTGTCAAATGCTAAAATTAATACTCCAAACGATAGAAGTTTTTCTGCGAAAGCTTTTCCATTGTGACCAAATCCAATGATCCCAACAGTTTTGCCCTTTAACTCCTCTCCTCTGTTTAACTCCCTTTCCCAAACGGCCTGTTTGATTTGATTATTAGACTTAGTAATATTATTCAGCATTGTTAAAAGCAAACCCATTGCGTGCTCTGCAACAGCATTTCTGTTTCCCTCTGGAGAATTAAAAACTGCGATGTTGTTTTCTCGACAATACTCAGTGTCTATATTTTCCAAACCAGAGCCCGACCGAGCAATAAAACGTAAATTAGTAAATCTAGCCAATGCCTCACTTGTTAAATTGATTCTTGATCGGATAACCAAACCAAAAATATCGGGATAAGTGTTATAGATAAATTCTATTGAATTTTGATAATCATAGAGACAATAATAATCCTCATCCATCAGTCGTTCAGAAAGTACCGGATGAACACTATCAAGAAATAACACTATTTTTTTCATTTTTTTCTAAATTAACCATGAAAAACATGCTTTTAAAACCACTTTCTCCACAAACTCCTTGTAATTCTATATCGAGCATTAACAAACGCGCTTAAAACGCATTAAAACAGATTTTACAGTACATTAGCGACTCAAATAAATTAAAAGCACGGAAACATCACTTGGTGAAACACCAGATATTCTTGAGGCCTGACCAATTGTAATCGGTTGAATTGCCGTTAATTTCTCTATCGCTTCTAAACTCAAGTTTTTCAATTGATTAAATTGAATGTTTTTAGGAATTTTTACATCGTCTAATTTTAGCATTTTATCCACAAGTTCTTCTTCACGCTCAATGTATCCTTCATATTTAAGTAAAATTTCTGTTTGCGTTAATATATCTGGATGCAATGCGCCCAACTCATTTGCTAAGTACTTTGCCTCAGGAGCAATTTCTAATAAATCCATCAATGTTACTTGTGGACGTAAAATAAGATTTGATAATTTAACCTGCTGACTTATTGGAGAAGATTCTTTGGCTATTAACATTGGGTTAGCGTCGTTGGGGCTAATCCCAATTGACCGCAAAGCCACTTTTAACTTTTCTGTACCCTCTACTTTTATCAGTACTTTATCCATTGCGGTTTGGTCGGCAAGACCAATTTCAAATCCCTTGGCAGTCAAACGAACATCAGCATTATCCTGTCGCAACAAAATTCGAAATTCGGCTCTACTTGTAAACATTCTGTAAGGTTCGTCGGTACCTTTGGTTACCAAGTCGTCTATCAATACACCAATATAAGCCTCGTTGCGAGACAAAATAAACTCGGGTAAATCATTATTCTTTAAGTGGGCATTGATGCCCGCCATTAAACCCTGACACGCTGCCTCTTCATAACCCGTTGTACCATTAATTTGGCCTGCAAAATATAAATTGCGAATGCGTTTTGTTTCTAAGGTGTGTTTTAATTGAGTAGGAGGAAAGAAATCGTACTCTATTGCATAACCGGGACGAAACATTTTTACATTCTCAAAACCCGCAATTGTTTTCAATGCATCTAATTGAACATCCTCTGGAAGTGAAGTGCTGAAACCGTTCACATAAATCTCAATAGTGTCCCAACCTTCTGGTTCCACAAAAATTTGGTGCCTATCCCTTTCAGCGAAGCGATTTATTTTATCTTCAATACTTGGACAATAGCGTGGTCCCGTACTTTTAATAGCCCCATTAAACATTGGTGATCGATCGAAACCAGTTCGTAATACATCGTGTGTATTAGTGTTGGTATAAGTAATATAACAAGGCCTTTGTTTTGTGAGATTTGGGGTGTCTGAATAACTAAATTTGGAAGGGTTATCATCTCCATCTTGCAACTCCATTTTAGAATAATCTAATGAGCGACCATCTACACGAGGCGGTGTACCCGTTTTCATTCTACCTGACTCAAATCCCAATGCTATTAATTCTTCGGTAATTCCTGTTGATGCTTTTTCTGCTGCACGACCGCCACCAAATTGTTTTTCTCCCAAATGAATCAATCCATTTAGAAAAGTCCCGTTGGTTAATACAACCGAACTTCCATAAATAGGAATCCCTAATGCTGTATAAATCCCTTTGATAACCTTGTCTTCTACGATTAATCCAGCGCACATGTCTTGCCAAAAATCCACATTGGGATTTCGTTCTAGCAACATTCGCCATTCTGTAGCAAACAACATACGGTCATTCTGGGTTCTTGGCGACCACATAGCGGGACCCTTTGATAAATTCAACATCCTAAACTGAATAGCACTTCTATCACTAACTAAACCAGAACCGCCACCAAGCGCATCAATTTCTCTTACAATTTGTCCTTTAGCTACACCGCCCATAGCTGGATTGCAACTCATTTGAGCAATTGTATTCATGTTCATAGTAATGAGTAAAACACTACTTCCCATCTTTGCCGCTGCATTTGCTGCTTCACAACCTGCGTGTCCAGCACCAACAACAATAACATCGTATTTTTTTAACATCCAAAAATATTCATTACAACAATTTAATTTGTTTCACGTGAAACAAAATGAGCAATATAGAAATCTTCCTTAGTACGCATAAGCAATTTATCTGCTTCATCTTTGTCGTTGTAGCCACACAAATGTAACACTCCATGATATACTACCCTGCAAAGTTCAGTGAAAAACAAGGTGTCATACGCTATAGCATTATCTGCGACACGCTCGAGTGATATAAACAAATCGCCACAAACGCGCTGCTCTACAGAATAGTCAAATGTAATTATGTCTGTATAAAAATCGTGCTTTAGATGCGCTTGATTAATCGAGAGCAATTCTTCGTCGCTAGTAAAGATAATTGCAATGTCTCCTTCTTGTCTATCCTCTAAAACGAGTAATTTAGGCAAGGTTAAGGTAAAAAATTCTGTGTCAAAAACAGGACAATCCTCGCAATTGAAATGAAGAGTTATCATCGATTAAAATAAAGTAAAACGATACTACCAGCATTTTCAAAAGCCAGTTCATCGCATAAACTTCGCATTAAGAAAACACCTCTACCATTTTCCTTTAATAAATTATCGGGTGAGGTTGGATCTGGCAATTCGTCATAGTTAAACCCTGTACCTTGATCGGAAACAACAAAACAAACTTCTGAATCAGATAAATAAACACTTAAATCCAAAGATAAGGATGAATCGTTTAAATTACCGTGAAAAACTGCATTATTAACAGCTTCTGTTACGCTTATTAAAACATTTCCGTAGACATCTTCATTAATACTATATTCTCCACAAATAAGGTCTATTAAGTGTTCAGCAGACAAGATAGCGTGCTGGTTAGAAGCCAGTTTTAATGATTTTATAAGTATAAATCCCTCTTTCATAAATAGTTATATAATTTACTCAAACAAATTAAAGAACTGATTCGCCTTATCTTTATAGTACTTATTAAAAGATGGATCAACTGTCTGTATTAGATCAATTTGGTTAAGTTTTAATTTGTTATACTCGTCAAATCTTATTTTGTTACCATTCATATCGTTTTGACCCGATTTTGATTCTCGTTTCTCTTCAAAACCTCGTTCCCTCAACGCTTTTTCACTTTCTAAAAGCCTTGACAATATTTCCTGCTGACGTTTAACCAAATCTGTATTCGTACGATTATTTATTAATGCCTTTTCTTGCTCTTCTAACTCTTTAATAAGTGGTGATAGTTTATTGCCTAAACCATTACCATCTTTATTTAGCTCATTTCTCATCTGTTCTAATCGTTGGCGCATAGCAGTTTGTTCTGCAGCCATTTTTGCAATTTCTTTGTTTCCAAGCCCTGACATACCAATGCCTGGTTTCTCGCCTGGTTTATTTCCCGGCTTATCCCCTTCTTTACCCTCCCCTGGAGAAGCTCCTTTTTTTAACTTTTCTAATTGCTTTTTTAACATTTCTTTCATATCACCTGAAGACATTGATCCTGGCTTTGGTTTTCCACTTCCTGGTTTACTACAACTTCCCGATCCTTTTTGTTGAGATTGCAAATCGGATTGCATTTGTTGGAGCGCTTCATTTAATAGCAAAGCTAAATTATTGTACGATGTCATTGTTAATTGTTGGTAGTTCTCTAAATCTTTAACTCGGTGATCATCAATTGAATTAATGGTTAATTCGTGGTTATCTTTAATCGTATTTAGTTCTTTATCGATAAAAGAAGCGATTTTGGCTTGACGTTTAGCTAAGGCTAATAAGCTATCCCTTACAATTTCTGTGTCCGTAACTATTTCGCGTTGTAAACGACCGTATTTTTTATAAATGGGATTAGTTGGGTTAATTTTTTTAAATTTTGAAATCAATGTTTCTTGATTAAAACTAAGTGTCATCAAACTTTCTAATATGTTGCGAATGGCCTCCATGTCTTCCTCAGCTTCTTGTTTATTAGCATCCTGTTGGCTTTGATCTAATTGCTCAGCTAATTCATTCATGTCATCGGCTGCGGATTGTTGGTTTTCACCCGCTTTCTTTTCTTTACCTTGCTTTAAAGATTCTTTTGCATCGTTTAAATCTTCAGTAATCTTTTTTTCCAAAGAATTGGTTTCAGTCAATGGAATAGGATTATCTAAGGCCTTATTCAACTCTTTAATTTCTTCTAAATCTTTTTTAATATTATCAAATTTATTATTCAAAACATCTTGTTTATCTAATGCGTCAGTTTGCCCTAATTTTTTTTCTTCAACTTGCTTTTTAAACTCTTCTTGATCACTAGCTAATTTTTTTAGTTCCTTCTCTGTATCATCAATTTTCTCATTAACCTGCAACTTTTTGAGCATTTCTAAACTCCTATCTAATTGTTTTTTCATATCCTCAGCCGATTGGCTTATTTGCTCCATTTTATCCTTTAATTCTTCTTTATTGTTTTGCTTCATTAACTCTTCTAATTCTTCCAACAACTTTTTTAATTCATCATCCATTAACTCCTCCAGTAGCTTTTCTATTAAATCTTGTTTGTCGGTTATTTCCTTATTTATTTCTGAAAGTTGATTTTTTTCCTGGGTGCTTTGACTCATTTCAGACTTAAGATTTTCTAATGATTCAACCAATTTTTTTTGATCTTCTTTTAACTGAGTCGCTTTATTTACTTTATTCCAATCGTTTGACTTTGAATTCAAAATGTCTTTTTTTAGTTTATCGACATTTTTTTGAAAATCTTTAGTTTCCTTTAATAGTTTAGTCAAGTCATCTTTATTTTTTTGTTGATCCTCACCGCGTTGTTCATTTAATTGTTCTAAACTCGGTAACTTATAAGTACTTACATTACTCATTGTGCTTTTACTTCCATTAACACCGTCATTATCACTCACTATGAAATAATAGTCAATACGGTCATCCAACTGTACATTTTCTCTACGAAAATCTACTGCAAAATCAAAATAAGCCCTTGTTCCATTTACTGGTTTAACATTAATAAACGTATTTTTTTTGACTCCTTTGGAATTAGTAAGTATATAAACAAAACGTAAAGATTTTAATCCATAATCGTCGCCAACATTACCTTGAAAAAAACGTACTCCATCTGATAAAGAATCGATTGATTCACTTAGCACTATGGTCGGAAAGGCATCTTTGATAACAGTAACGTGAATACTAGTTGAATCAATTTTAGGGGAATATTGATTTTTTAAATTGAGAGATAACAAAGCATTGTTTTTGATTATTTTACTAATAACAAAACCGTTATCGTTGTATTCGGTGTTTTCGTTATTGTAACATACTCTTGTACTTTTGGTATTCTTGGTTAATATACTCCATTCAATTTTTGTACCTTCTGGAACAGTTAAATCACCAGAGTTATTTATAATTATATTTTTCTTACCCAAATAGGTAGGGTAAAATATAGCGGCATCCAGTTTAGATACAACCGATTTACCCAAGACCTTATAATTAAACATTTGACTTTCAAATTCATTCGCTGTAAAACTAAACGATGCTGAATTCTTGGGCTTTTTAATAATAGCGCTAAATGCATTTTTAGCGTTTTTTGTCATGATAAATTTGCCATTAACACAATTAATATAAACATTGTCAGGCAAAAATGACCCTTTAAGCGTTAGTATAACCTCCACATCGTTTCCCTCTTCAACAAGCAACTTATTTGTATTTACTAAAAAATTGAATGGGGCTAAGGGCTTAAACTCTTCATTAAAATTAATAACCCGCTCAGTGCCCTGCATTAAAAGTGATGGAATAAAAATAATTAAGGCAAATAAAACCAACAGTAAAGGAACAATAAATTTTAAATATTTTTTATTATCCTTAATCTTAATTGCTCCTGTAAAAGGAATCGTATTCAGTTGTTCAGAGCGCTGGTTTATTGTGGCAGATAATAATTCCAGATTTCCATCGTGCGTTAGTAATAGATCGTTTAATTGTAGTGTGTTTTTTAACCTATCAGAGATCGACGGAAAAAAAGAACCAATAATTTCACTTGCTTGCACCCGATTGATTCTACTACCAAAAGAATATAACTTTGCAAATGGAATAATAATGTACCGCACTAGTACATATAAGTTAAATAAAATAAATCCAAAAAGAAAAACACCCCGTATTAAAGAGTTAAATCGACCTAGGTATTCAAGAACAGAAACAAAAAGATAAGACAATAAAAACAGACCAAAGAAAAAGATAATACCTTTTATTAGTTCGTTTGTGTAATATTTTCGAATGAAAGCATCAACTTGGTTTAACAAGCGATCGAATGAATTGTCCATACTTTTCTTACTGCAAAAATAACATGTTTCCTATTCAATTAATAAATTTAAGGAATTCTATTTTCTTCAAAACTAATCACTACTTAAGACATTCAACAAATATAATTCTTTTAAACTGAGTCTTAAAATATGGATTTAATTATAAAGAATAAATAAATAATTTATAAATAAAAGAATTTACTACTACTATTAGGTTTGTTTATATGTGCATAAAAAAATCATTTAAAAAAGTTTTTATTTCAAATGTTGTTACACTAACAATTTAGTAACAATTCAAAACTCTTTATTGTTATTTATTCTATTGATTCCACAACGAAACAAACAATGCTACAGTAATTCAAATTGTTATAAAATAAAAATGATTGTTAATTAATTAATTGTGGATTAACTGTTTCAAAATCGATCATAAATTCAAGGTATAAAAATAGCATATCAAGAAAACAATTTAGATTGTAATTAATTTCCAATAAACAAGCGTTTATTTTTCAGAACTTATTAGAACAAATAAACAATTATTTTCTTTTTCAGTTAATAACTATAAAACTCAATGAGTTGGTTTACAGTCATTTATTTTTTTTAATCCTAGCAGAAAGTTAATAAGTTTAGTAAATTGTTATTTAGTTTTAACTTTGAATAAAAAGACCATGAAAAGAAATATAATACCAATTGGATGTGATCATGCAGGATACTTACTAAAGAATAGTATTATAAGTGCTTTAAGTAGTAAGGGTTACGAGTGTTTAGATTTTGGTTGTTTATCGGAGGAAAGTATAGACTATCCAGACTATGCCCACGCTGTTTCTAATTATATTACTGAAAACGAAGGAATAGTGGGCATACTTATTTGTGGCTCAGGGAATGGAATAAATATGACTGCTAATAAACACAAAGACATTAGAAGTGCTTTATGCTGGAAAGAGGAAATTGCTTTACTTGCAAGACAGCATAACAATGCAAATATTCTTACTTTACCTGCTCGGTTTTTATCAACAGAGGAAGCTATCAAGATTGTTAATGTATTTTTAAATACTGAATTTGAAGGAGGAAGACACTTGTTAAGGATAAACAAAATTAATTGCTAATATTTTTAATAACTCTAAAAAAGGAACTAGCAATGCCATCAGCATATAATTTTCCTTGCTGAGTTAAAATTAAGGCAGTATTATTTTCAATTAGGGAACCATTTTTAGTGTAGTTTTCAATTAATTTTAGTTCACCTGAATTTAAACCACCCAATGAATTTATTTTAGCTTTGTTTACTCCCCATTTGGTTCTTAATCCAGTTAAAAATAGTTCATTCCATTTATCATTAAAATTTAAGTGTTCATTTTCATACCAACATTCGTTTATACCCACATTTTTTACATATAAGGCGTTATTACTTATGTTCCACCTCCTACTTTTCTTATCATATGAATGAGCAGAAGGACCAACACCTAGATAAGGCTTTCCCTCCCAATAGGCGGTATTATGTTTCGCATAAACACCTCCTTTTGCAAAATTCGAAATTTCATATTGTTCATATCCTACTTCTGACAAAAATTCAATCATATCCAAAAACTGTTCGTTTTGGTAATCTTCATTTAACGGAATAAATTTCTCATTAATAACCCAACTATGTACAGCAGTTTTAGGTTCAATAGTCAGGCAATACGCAGAAATATGTGTTGGTTTCAACGCAACAGCGCTCTTGAGATTTATCAACCACTCTTCTTTACTCAAATTTGGTAAACCATACATTAAGTCTATAGATATATTTTTGAAGCCAGCACGGCCTGCGTTTTTAACAGCATCTATTCCTTGCCTTGAATTGTGAGATCGATTCATCCAATTTAAATCTCCCTCTTTGAAGGATTGTAAACCAATACTCAAACGATTTATCCCTAAGTCAATCCAATCCTTTAGTTTAGTTTCTGAGCAATCATCTGGATTCACTTCAATGGTAATTTCCGCGTGAGGATTCACGGTAAAATTTGTAAAAACAGTATCAAGAAGCAATGTAAATTCATTTTTTTGCAACAAACTCGGGGTTCCTCCACCAAAATAGATGGTATCAACTTCTTCCGAAACTTCTTTATTCCTCAAAACAAGTTCCTTACACATAGAAAGAATCAAGTCATTTCTATATTTTTCAAAATTAGTGGAGAAGTGAAAATCACAGTAGGTACAACGTTGTTTACAAAAAGGAATGTGGAGATAAATACCCGCCACACCTTAATTTAAAACAAGTTTATTAATGCTTGATTTACCGTTCTGTTCAATAAATCGTATAAAATACGATCCAGCAGAAAGAGCTGCAAGATTCATTTTAAACTGTTGCCCATTAAAATCATATTCTTCCATTATCTGACCAGTAAGAGTTAAAACCTGGAATACCCCAGTTGTTTGATGTTCTAAACTGATCATTACAACCCCATTACTAGGGTTAGGAAAAATCATCATATTATTATTTTCAAGGTCATTTAAACCGGCCCCCGACAAACAAAAATTAAGTGTAACTTGATCTCCAAAATCAGCACCACTAGTAGGAATTGAAGTGAGAGAATCCCCCGCTTGACTAATATAAAGGTTACCATCTCCCGTTACACATAAGCCATTATTAGATAAACCATCACCGTAACTATCCATAAGCACATAGGAGTAACAACCATAATTTAAGCACCAGGTTTCACTTACCATTCCGGGTTCGTCATCCGCATAACCGTTACCCGCGTAAATAGCCGTACCACTCGTGTTTTGAAGCTCCCACGAAGTTTCAGAACCAAAACAATCTAAGGTCAAATCCATCACGACAGAAACCCCATTTAATACAATTAAAAAAGAGCTATTGACAGCATTATTTAAATTATTTTCATCCACCCCAGCATTGGTACTTGTTACAGTTGCACTAAAGGTGTGTGCGCCATTTGTAAGTGTAGCTGCGGGTAAATTAACTACAACAGATTGCCATTGAGGCAAAATTCCTGACCAATTATAAATTAGATTATTTACCCCATCAAATCCATAGCTTATTGTAGCGGATGTTAAAGTGACCGCCCCATTATTAACCAAGGAAAAAGAAGGGGTAACCTCAGCTGAACAATATGTTCCAGAAACCCCTTGTAAATTACTAACACCTGGATCTACTTGTATAGGCACTCCTCCAGAAGGATCAAAGCCGTCAATAAATAAAGCTCCACTAACAGAAGGGTCTAACCAATATTTGAGTTGATTGGTACTGTCGCTCCCAGCAGGATTCCAAGAATAACTAAATTTTCCATATTCATCAGATAATGCCGGAGCACCACAAGCAGAGGCACCTCCATGAAGTTGACCAACAATCCGATGGTTTTGATCAAATATAGGCGAGCCCGAAGACCCAGGTTCTGTAACTCCATCATCCCAATTTGTTATTCCCCAATGACTATTTGCTGGACATCCTGGCCAAGAAGTAGAAATTAACGGGTCATTTTCAAACGAGATTTTTTTAATATCGCCATCTGGGTGGTGAATACATACCGCCGATGCAGGTGTCACATTAGAATTATCCCAACCAGCAAAATAAGGAATGTAAGCAGCAGGTACTGTATTACCAATTAATCCTCCTGTTATTTCTACTAAACAAAAATCAGAAGCCGCTCCTCGAGCCCTTAATACCGCCCCACTTAAAGATACAAAACTAGGAGAAGCCGCGGGGTTGGTGCAATTAGTTGCTTGCCAATTGAAGCGAAAAATCCATGACGCAGGATTACTGTAGCAATGATCGGCGGTTAAAACATATGGCTTACCATTATTTAACACATTATTCACCAAGGCACCGGAACAAAAACCATTACTACCTGATACCAACATCACAGCGCTATTTCTTTCATTCACCCATTGTGCACCTAGGGGGCAATTTACATTGATATTACAGCCACCCGAACTTCCAAAAGCTTTTTCTTGAAACTCATTTGAGGATCTATACCCGTGCGTAACGATACCCAACTTTAAATTGCCAAGATCATTATTAGAAGGAATATAGTACTCGATCATAACATCTTCACCAGGAACAAGTTCTGAGCCTAATTGCCCTTCATAAATATGATTTGCTGTAAACCGACCTAAAACGAAAGATTTATCTGGTTTATAAACGAATAATTCATTCCCTTCTGGAATTATTAAATTTTCAAAAGTCAAATTTACCGTGAGCGCCTTATCGCAATGCACCAACAATCTCCAGATAAGATCTTTATTAGGCAACGTGTCCCATGTTCCGCAATTAAATAACGTGGCTGAACTAGGGTTATTAAATCCAAATCGCCAAGGCGATAGGCCTGTTTTATCAGTTATAGCATCCTCCGCTTTCAACGCTAAGATATTTGGTTCTAAAAAAGAAATTTTATCTATGGTTTGATCGCTTTTTAACTTGTAACTTAACTTGTAACTTCTGGGGACGCCGCCATCACCTTGTTGCGAAAAAGCAGTGTAACTAATAAAAAGAAAAATAATTATTTTATTCATTTTTGCTGAGATTTTATTTAGTCCGTTTAATACTACAACCCTTTGGGGTAGTATTTTTTATTTTAATTCGATTCCCTTGGTTTTTCGCTAACATAGCATTCATTAAGTAAGGAATGGTTTGGGTTCGATTCTTATCCCAGATATTATCAATAGACCCCATATAAATCAACGATAATTTTTCATTAAAAAAATAGACATGAGGGGTTGTTTTTGCTCCAAACGCATTTGCTAAAGCACTGTTTTCATCCATTAAATACGGCATGTTATATTTCTTTTCCTCAGCGTGCTTTTTCATTTCAATAAAAGAGTCATCACCAGCACGTTTTCCTTCGTTGGAATTTAAAATCAAGAAACCAATATTGTTTTTAGTTGCTTGGGCGTACAGTTCATTATATTGAAGTTCCCAACCGGGAAAACTTTCTGTTCCCACTACAAAAGGACAAGTATTACAACTAAAGATAACAACCAAGCCATTTTTTTTCATGGCTTTTATCAAGGATAAACTTTCCGTATTAGCAGACACCATCAATTTATCACTTAGTGGCGCTTTATCTTTCAGTTTTAATTGACCTGAAACCGTACTATTTACCAATAGAAAAAAAAGCAAGTACAAACACAATTTTATCATATAAAAAGTTTAAACATAGAATTTATTCAAAATTACAACTTAATCTATTAAATCTACTTTTAATGGTTTGAGAAAATCTTTTATGAATACTTATTTTTGCATTGTATGAAATCGAATTTAACTTGTACGAAAAAAAGCATAATTATTGGAATCAGCGGCGGTAGTGGCGCCGGTAAAACCACTTTGTTACGCCGTTTGGGGGAGGTTTTACATCAGCAAAAACCTTCTATCTTCAGTATGGACAATTACTATAACACTATTGATAACCAACAAAAAGATACGCGGGGAGTAATAAATTTTGATTTACCAACAGCATTAAACGAACAACAATTAACAACAGATTTAATTGCGCTATCCAATGGAATTCCAATAGAAGTAAAGGAATATTTTTTTAATTCCAGCCCCGCAAAAAATGTTTTATTAACTATTCAGCCAAGCCGAATTCTTATAGTAGAAGGGCTTTTTCTTTATCATTACGTAGGCGTTAGAAATTTATTAGACTATACTATTTTTGTTGACGTTGAACCGAATGTCCAGTTAGACAGACGCATTTACCGCGACCAAGAAACAAGAGGCTATAGAAGATCAGATATCATTTATCAGTGGGAAAACCATGCCGTTCCCTGTTTTAATGAATTTATTTTACCTTACAAAAAAGAGGCGAGTTTTATTTACCGAAATAACCACCATGCTGATGAGGACTTTAGAAAGTTATTGTTATCATTACAAAGTAGATTTCCAACTTTAATACTTAATGATTAAGATAAAATCAGCTATTCGTTTAAAAAAGTGGGGGTGGTTTTTTTTGTCGAGTGTTTTATTCATTTCAGCTCTTTTTATAGATAAGTACGACAATAGCAAGCAATTAACTCCGGCAATACATCAACAAATTCAGCATTCATTTAACCTTGCACAAGATGCAATGGAAAAAGAAGTCCGCGCATTAGTCAATAGTGTTTCAAAACCAGCTAATCATCATGTAAGATTTAATAAAACGCCCTTTTTTTTACATGTTTATCGCAATAATCAATTGATTTATTGGAATACTAATCAAATACCGGTTGAAACGAGGATTAAATCAAATGAATTAAAAAACGGTTTTTACAAATTAGCTAACGGTTATTATTACATTATTTCAAAGAAAAAAGATGGGTTCCATATCCAGTGCGCTTTTTTAGTTCAATCCATCTATAAACTCGAGAATGAATACTTAACGAATAATTTCAGCTCATCTATTTACGATGGACCAATTAAATTGGCCGTTTCAACTGAAGGATTCTTTTCAGTTAAAGATAAAAATTCAAGGCATTTATTTTATATTACTCAACTAATTGAAACGGGTGCTCATGCACTTAACACGCGCCTAACTTTTGTTTTATTACTCTTAGCGTATGGCTCTTTTTTTTGTGCCTTATATAGTTTGATTAAAAAGAATCAACTTTATGGCCTATTTGCATTTTTGGCATTCCTTTCATTTCGCTTTTTGTCGGTTTATTTTTTTTCTCTTAATTTTTTTCAAAACCAAGAGTTCCAATCAGCCACTTTATTTCCTTTCAACAAACTATTTCCTACCATTTTAGCATTATTTGTAAATATTGGCATTTTAATTTTCGGTTATTTAATTCTGTTAAAATTTGTAATTTCTAAACAGGTTATTTTTTGGAAATTCATTTTTATCGTAATAATTTACGTTTTATGGTGGTTTATTTTAGATTTTATAGTTGTTTTGGTGGAAAACGCCGATATTTCTTTGGCATTGGATTTACCGTTTACACTTTCCCTTTATTCCTATTTAATTATTGTTTTAGTAGGCATTATTTTTTATTGTTTTTATACTGGCCTTATGAAGGTATTGCGCCAGTTATATGAATTGGAAGCATTAAAACCGAGAGCGTGGATTTTAATTATTGCTTTAGCAATAGGTTTCATTGTCTTTAGAATGTATTTATATAGAAACACTTCGGCAATTTCTTTGCTATTACCTGTTATGTTGTGTTTAATTAGTTTAATAACACAAAATAATCAAACGGGCAATAAAAATATAGTCTTGCAACTATGTCTTTTGGCTCTTTTTTCATTTGTAATAACTAATGAATTGGACACCCAGAACAGCCAGAAAGAACGCGCGATGAGAAAGCTTTATGCCACTCAGTTGTTATTGGTTCGTGATTATGAGGTTGAAATTAATTATTCAACATTTCAAAAGGAATTACAGGCGGACTCAACAATACAAGCACTTTTTTTTGCCGGTGCAAGCACCCTAATTGCATCGGATGTGGAAGATTATTTCAAACGGACTTATTTTAACGGTGTTTGGGACGCATATGATTTAGGCATTACCGTTATCGATTCGTTATCAAACACCCTTATATCACAGGATGGATTAGACGAAAATAAGCTAGATGATTTAGTGAAAAATCACAGTGAAAAATCAGAAATTAACGAAAGCATTTTCTTTCTTAACGATTCTTATTTAGGCTTTAGTTATTTGATTAAACAAACAATTAATGAACGCAAGGGAATTATTGTATTTAGTTTAAAGTCAAAAAAAATACCGGAAGAAATAGGTTTTCCGAGGCTATTGTTATCGAAGGAGGCAAAAGAGATAAGCGGCCTTTCCCGTTATTCTACAGCTAATTATTTTAAAGGAAAACTAGTTAAGCAAAACGGTGATTTTCATTTTCCAACATGTGTTTTTTCTTTCAAAAAACACTTTGCAAAAGGACTATTTTTTAATGAAGATGCTTACAATCATTATGTATTATTTAAAGGAAATAACGAGGCAGTTGTTTTGTCAGAAAAAGCTAAAACCAGCTATGATAAACTAACTTCTTTCTCTTATGTGTTTTGTTTTTGGGGCTTATTATTAGTCATTGCCAATATTGTCAACTTGGTATTTGTAAAAAAAGATGCATACAGTTGGACTTTAGCGTTAAAAATTCAAATAATGTCTGTTTCCCTAGTCGTTTTATCACTTGTTTTCTTTGGTTCGGTGAGTGGCTTATTTGTTAGTCGTCAATACGAATTATATAATAACAAAACCACTATAGACAAAGTAAAAGCGATATCATCAGAGTTAAGTAATAAAATTGGTCAATCTACAACGATTTCACGAGTTAAAGACAGAACGTTTCTCGAATTATTTACCGAAAAATTAGCAGCAATTTTTGAAACAGACATTAACATTTATGATTTAAACGGTTACTTAATCGGCGGTTCAAAGCCAGAAGTTTTCTCTTTGGGGCTTCAAAGTGAACAAATTAATCCTACCGCTTTAAATGAATTAAAATTTAACGCTAAAAGTTTATATTCCCAAAAGGAAAACATAGGGAAACTAACGTTCTATTCGGTATACATGCCCTTGAATAATGGAAAAAATGAAACCGTTGGTTTTTTAAATATACAGCAGTTTGGAAAACAACGCGATTTTGAAAGACAAATACAGTCTTTTTTAGTCTCCATCATGAATATCTTCATCTTGTTGCTCGCAGGCGCTATAATTATTTCGTTACTCGTTTCTAATCGATTGGTGCAACCATTAAAGCAGCTTCAATTAAAAGTAAGAGCCATAAGTTTCGGACAAAGAAACCAGCATATAATTTATTCTGCTAAAGATGAAATAAGTACAATTGTTGACGCTTACAACAACAAACTGGATGAGTTAGACCTTGCTATCAAGCAACTAAAATCAAACGAACGAGAATCGGCATGGAGAGAAATGGCAAAGCAAGTAGCACATGAGATTAAAAATCCATTAACTCCAATAAAACTAAGCGTTCAGCAGTTACTTCGTTCTTATGACCCTAACGATTCGGAGTCAAAAACGAAAATTGAATTAGTGGTAAAATCCATAATTGAGCAGGTTGATAGTTTAGTTAAGATTGCCAATGACTTCTCACTTTTTGCGCAGTTACCAATTCCTAACAAAAAAGAGACCGATCTCGTGTTACTTATAAAACGTATTTTACCCGTTTTTCTTTTCGATGAAAAAGTAAAAATCACATTGGATTGTGCGTTAGAAAAATGTATTGTAAAAATAGATAAAGACCAATGGATTCAGGTAATTAATAACCTTCTTAAAAACGCATCTCAAGCTTGTTCAGAGGTTGCTTATCCAGAAATTAATATTTCTATAACCCAAACGAACAACATTATACAGATAGCAATTAAAGACAACGGATGTGGCATTTCTGTAAATCAATACGACAAAATATTTACCCCTCATTTTACGACAAAATCAACGGGTAGTGGAATAGGACTTTCTTTGGTTAAACAAATAGTTGATAATCACGGGGGTACTATTTCTTTTACATCAACAAAAAGTGGTGGTACTGTATTTAAGGTGTTGTTAAATAGTAAGGAAGAATAAAGGATAAAAACAAAAAAGTATCCATAGCGTGGATTTGGATATCAAAGAAAACTATTAGCTAACTTTGCTGAACGGAAGCTGATGTATTTATACTTAAAATGTCAATTACATGTATTGTATCGATTTATTAAATAGAAAAAGAATTACCACATTGGAGGTTAGTATTGGGGGTTTAAAAATGGGCGGCGAAAATCCTATTCGTTTGCAATCCATGACAACAACTGACACCATGGCTACCGAAGATTCTGTTAACCAGTCCATTCGCATGATTGAAGCCGGATCCGAACTCGTTAGATTAACCGCCCCTAGTAAAAAGGAAGCAGAAAATTTAGGGGTAATTAGAAAATTATTACAAGATAAAGGCTACACTACGCCATTGGTAGCCGACATTCATTTTACACCCAATGCAGCGGAAATTGCTGCCACCTTAGTCGAGAAAGTCCGCATTAACCCTGGAAATTACGCCGATAAGAAAAAGTTTGAAGAAATTGACTATACAGATGCAAGTTATCAGGCAGAAATAGACCGGATTGAAGATAAGTTTACGCCCCTTGTTTTGTTGTGTAAAAAGCACCATACAGCCATGCGAATTGGAACAAATCATGGATCCCTTTCAGACAGAATTTTAAGTCGTTATGGCGATACGCCTGAAGGCATGGTGGAATCGGCTTTGGAGTTTATCCGAATATGTGAAAAGAACGAATACTTTAATTTAACCATTTCCATGAAGGCAAGTAATACCATCGTTATGGTTCAAGCTTATCGTCTTTTGGTTGCTAAAATGTTAAATCAAAAGCGTTGCTATCCCTTACACCTTGGCGTAACAGAAGCAGGAGATGGAGAGGACGGTAGAATTAAGTCGGCAGTTGGCATAGGCGCTTTATTGGAGGATGGCATTGGGGATACTATTCGAGTTTCATTAACAGAGGACCCCGAGTTTGAACTTCCTGTAGCACGCAAATTAGCAGCAAAATTTGATGATACCAACGATTTTTTCATTTTAGATAAAACGGAAGACCCTCTTTATAGTCCTTATACGTATGCGCGAAGAACGAGTAGGGAAATACATAATATTGGCGGAAAAAATGTGCCTGTTGTTATTGCCGATTTTTCAAGGAAGCAGACGATTGTTCCCGCTAATTTTTACGGCTTTGGGTATAACTATTCTGTACAACTTGATAAATGGAACATACAAGATTTAGCAGCAGATTACGTTTACCTTGGCCAAAACATACTTGATTTCGAATGTCCCGGAACATTAGGAGTGCTCGTTGATTTTGATGTTTGGGAAAAACATTATTCGGGTAAAAAAGGATTTTATCCTTTGGTTAAAACGGAGCACCTTCCAATTTTGGATAAGAAACAGCGTGCTTTTTTGGAAGTGGAGTGCAGTCAACCTTTACCGGCAAATTTAGTAGAGTTCGAAGACATGATTTTAGTATTAAAAACAGCTTATAGCAATAAGACACAACTTTTTCGCAAGGTATATATTGATTTATTGAAATTGAAATGGAATAATCCAGTTATTTTGAAAGTAGTGAACGATTCAGAGGACATGGAAACTTTTCAGTTGCATGTTGCTAGCGATTGTGGTTCGTTGTTTATTGATGGGTTTGGCGATGGAATTTGGCTTAGTGGCAAACAACCACTAACAGCCATAAATTCCACGGCATTTGGGATTTTACAGGCTACACGAACGCGCATTTCAAAAACAGAGTATATTTCCTGCCCATCGTGCGGGCGTACCTTATTTGACTTGCAGGAAACAACGGCAAAAATTAGACAACGAACAGCTCACTTAAAGGGAATTAAAATAGGAATAATGGGATGCATAGTAAATGGTCCAGGAGAAATGGCAGATGCAGATTACGGTTATGTCGGAACGGGGCCAGGTAAAATAACGTTGTATAAGGAAAAGCAAGTGGTTAGAAAAAATGTGCCTGAAAAAGAAGCCGTTCAAGCACTTATTGATCTAATAAAAGAGTACGGTGACTGGGTTCCAAATTAATTAAATAGTAAAAAGTTATTTTCAATCCACAATGCATGGTTGATTATTCCTTGAGGATTGCGATTTAACAGATTGGTTTTAAACTACTTTTGAAATATGTCAGAAGCAATAGAGAAATACAATAAACGAGGCGTTAAAACCAGTTATGTCTCAACAATAATAGGCATCTCACTAGTCCTCTTTATGATTGGTATAGTGCTAAGTGGTATGTTTGGACTTAGCAATATTCAAAATCAAGCAAAAGAAAGCCTACAGGGAGACGTGTTTTTTAACACCAAACTTAATGACGCCGATATTAAACAAATTGAGTTGCGGATAAAGAATTGGAAAGAATTTAAAAAGGTTTGGTTTGTCTCAGCTGAAAGGGCCATACAAGAGTTTGGCGGCAGGGAGCAGGAAGAGATAATTGAATTGTTGGAGGGAGAGAACCCCTTACCTCCTTCGCTGTGTTTTTCTCCAAACGCTTCTTTTGCAAATAAAAAAGGCATGAAAAAAATAAAATATAAGCTGTTAAAATCTTTTCCTAACCAAATTGATGAGGTCAATTATGATGAGGCAAGTGTCGAAAAAGTGAACTTGGGGTTTAAACAATTTGTTTTATTATTTCTATCAATAGCGGCTCTTTTAATAACTATCGCTGTTGCTATGATCAACAATACAATTCGGATGTCACTTTATGCCAAACGTTTTACAATAAAAACAATGACGCTTGTTGGCGCAACATCATCGCATATTCGCAGACCATTTTTAATGGCGTCAATTTTTCAGGGTGTTATTTCTGCAATTATTTCTTTGTTTTTATTAGTAAGCGTTTTCTTTGCATTAAACAATGTAATGGAAACCATAGAAATAACTTTTTCTTGGCAAGTACTTTTATTATTGTCGGGGTCCTTAGTATTTTTAGGCATTTTAATCACGCTAGTATCAACATGGTTTGCATTAAACAAGTATCTTCGTATGAAATTAGATAACCTATACTAACTACTATGAGCAATCAAATCAAGCACTTTGGTTTCCAACCAAAAAACTACCGAATTTTGTTAATAGGAATTGCTTTAAATTTAATTGGTTTTTTATTAATGATTGGAGGGGGCTCAGATGATCCCAACAAATTTGATGGCGAGGCATTATTTAGTACTGTTCGCATAACAATAGCGCCAATGTTTATTGTGGCAGGATATGGAGTAATTCTTTTTAGCATTGTAAAGAAACCAAAAAAATTAAACATCACTGAAAGTGATCCTAATCCTGTAAAAGAAGAGCCGAAAAACGAAAAGGAAGTCGTTGTTAAGAAGTCTAAAAAGTAACATTCGCTATGACTTTTTTACAAGCGGTCGCACTTGCCATAATTGAGGGATTAACGGAATTTATACCTGTTTCCTCAACGGCTCATATGATTTTCACTAGTTCTATTTTTGGTATCGAGAAAGATCCTTTTGTTAAAATGTTTTTGGTATCGATACAATTCGGTGCAATTTTAGCGGTTGTTGTTTTGTATTGGAAAAAGTTTATCGATTTTACCTCGTATAAATTTTACCTTAAAATCGGTTTGGCCGTAATTCCAGCCCTTGTATTAGGGAAGTTATTTGACGACAAAATTGAGGCGATTCTTGAAAAACCATTACCTATAGCAATAGCATTAATTTTGGGAGGCATTGTCCTTTTATTTATTCATAAATTATTTACTAAGTCCACTATCGACGAGGAGGCGAAGGTGAGTAATAAAAGTGCAGTAACCATAGGTTTTTGGCAATGCCTGGCCATGATGCCCGGAACGAGTCGTTCGGCTGCGTCGATTATTGGCGGAATGCAACAGGGACTTACGATGCGTATGGCTGCTGAATTTAGTTTTTTTTTAGCTGTTCCAACTATGTTAGCTGTTACGTCTTATTCTGTTTTTATCAAAAACTGGTCAACAATTAACTCATCTGGTCTAGGTATTGAAGTAAAAGGGTATGAAATGTTGGTTCAAGACAACCATTTGTTGCTATTTATTTTAGGAAATTGTATTGCTTTTATGGTAGCATTTTTAGCGATTAAATTCTTTATTGGCGTATTAAAGAAGTATGGATTCAAACTTTGGGCTTGGTATAGAATCTTATTAGGCATTTCATTTATTGTTTATTACACGTTTATCGTTTAAAAAAAATTGGCATGATAGATTTTCAGTCTGGCCAAACATTATTGGTGGATAAACCTTTGGGATGGACCTCCTTTGATGTGGTAAATAAAATTCGTTGGCACATCAAGCAAAAGCATAACATAAAAAAAATAAAAGTGGGGCATGCGGGAACGCTCGATCCGCTTGCTTCCGGTTTATTGCTTATTTGTACGGGTAAAAACACGAAGTTAATTACTGAAATGATCGGCCAAGACAAAGCGTATACTGGAATTATTTTATTAGGAAAAACAACGCCGTCATACGATTTAGAAACGGAATTTAATCACTTGTTTGATTGTGCTGGCATTACCGAAACGGCAATGGAGTCGGTAAGATTAAGTTTTTTGGGCGAACAAAGCCAAATTCCTCCTTTGTTTTCGGCAAAAAAAATTGAGGGAAAGCGAGCATACGATTACGCACGGGAAGGAAAAGATTTGGTGCTACAACCTAATAAAATAACAATAAAATCTTTTGTTTTGGACACTTCAAATTTTCCTGAATTATTCTTTTCCATTACTTGTACAAAAGGTACTTACATAAGATCAATCGCAAATGATTTCGGTTTAAAATTAGGAATTGGCGCAACACTGATAAGCTTGAAGAGAACGCAGTCAGGCCCACATTTGCTTTCCGATGCGAAATCGGTAGATTGGTGGATTTCTAAAATTAATAATGAAGATTAATTTTTGTTACTAAATAATAATTGTATTTTTAGCCAAAAAATGCCAAATGACTCGAGTTTTATTTTCATTTTTTATTTGTGGTTTTTTATCTAATAGTATAAAGTCACAATGTCAATTTACTTACGTGTCCACAAGCGGAACATCGATAGGATTAGGAACACAAGTTTCCCCTTTGGATTTAAGCACAGCGCTATTAACAGCGGGAAATAATACGTACATCCGAATAGCAACAGGACAATACATTATTGACAGCAGCCTAACTTTAAACGGAAATAACATAACCCTTGAAGGGGGGTTTATTGATTCATTAGCGTGGACAAAAACAAGTTTGGCAGGTGCAAGCGTAATTTATAGATCAAATTTAAATGTCCAAGGACCTTTATCGTCTCCACGTTTGAGTGTTTTCGAAATATCAAATAAAAACTTTTTCAGATTTCAAGATTTAACGTTTCAGGTGGCCAATGCGCTTCCTTCTTCTGCTATTAATCCCTTCGGAACATCTGTTTATGGGGTATATTTAGACAGTTGTACCGACTACAAGTTTGTGCGCTGTCAATTTCTAATAGGTTCGGCATCGTCGGGCTTTGCCGGTGTTGCTGGCGCTAACGGAGTGGTTGGAGGAAATGGTAGTCAAGGTTCTCCAGGTTCTTGTAATGGTAGTGATTGTACTTTCGGCAGTGGAAGCCCAGGCGGTGGTGGAGGAAGTGGTGGTATCGGAGGAGGAGGTGTATTAAGTGGCGCTGGTGGCGCTCAACAGAATGGCGCTAGTAATCCCGGTGGAAACGGAAGTTTAGGAACTGGAAGAAATGGTGGCTCTGGTGCTGGCGGTGGAGCCGGCGGGGACGAGTGCTCTTCCAATAACGCTGGAAATGGTGGCGTCGGTGGCGCTACTTGTGTAAACGGCGGTTCTGCAGGTATTAAAGGCAATGATGGCGATCCAGGAGGAAATGGTACAGCAGGAGGAAGTGGGTTGCCAGGCGCAGCAGGCGCTATTGGGGCCAATGGTCTTCAGGGCGTTCATCAAAATGGGTTTTGGATGCCAGGCGGACAAGCGTCAAATGGTGTTGATGGGTGTGGTGGTAGCGGTGCTGGAGGCGGTGGCGGTGGTGGTCGACAGAATTGTACTTTCTGCGATAATGGCCCAGGAAATGGTGGTGCAGGAGGAGGGGGAGGAGGTCAAGGAGGACAAGGTGGAACGGGAGGTTACGGTGGTGGCGCGACTTTTGGCGTTTATATTAATTCTAATGGATTAAACGGCTGTTTAATAGATTGTTTTGTTCAAGTTGGTACCGCTGGTTTAGGTGGGCTTGGTGGTCAAGGTGGTTCTGGTGGCCAAGGCGGTTCTGGTGGCCCAATTCAAGCTGCTTGTTCTAGTGAAATTGGTGATGGCGGTAACGGAGGTTCGGGGGGTATCGGCGGTGCAGGCGGTTTAGGCGGAGCGGGTGCAGCTGGTGTTTCATATCCTTTTTACCTCGGGTCGGGCGACACGCTTTTAACTAACACTACTTCTTTTGATTTACAAGGACAACCGGAAATACAAGTTTCTTATGTAATCTGTACAAATCAACCCATGATTGTAACGGATTTATTAGCTCCAGTAGGCGCAACATCTTGGACGTTTTCAGATCCAGTAAGCACTTCTGTTTCCAATCAAAATCCAGCTACAGCAACATCGTCTGCTATTGGATATCTTGCAATTACCCAGTCAACGAGTAATTATACCGACTTTATTTATATTTCGTGTCAAAGCGAATCAACTACCTTGGACGTTTCCATTTGTCAAGGAGAAAGTTACTTTTTTAACGGGACAAACTATTCGCAGGCCGGCAGTTACGTTGCTGATTACACAAATTCTCAAGGATGTGACAGTACGGTGACGCTCATTCTTTCCATTGACCAGTTAAACAATAACATAAGTGCAAACGGGCTTGTTTTAAGCTCAAGTTTGGCAGGACTCCAATATCAGTGGATAAATTGTACCACATTAGGGGATATTCCAACGGCAACAAGTGCAAATTACACCGTTACGCAAAATGGAATTTACGCTGTGGTTTCGACGAATGCCAATGGGTGTTCAGACACATCAAATTGTATTACAATAAACAATCTTGGTTTAGATGAGGCAAACACTTCTTTTGTTACGCTTTTCCCCAACCCAGTAGTAGATTATTTCACGCTTACTTTTTCAAAAACATACACTGGAGAAGTCGGTTTATTCGATGCAAATGGCCGCTTTTTAAAATGTTATTCGTTGACTAATGAGAAGGAGCTGAACGAAGTTATGGACTACGCACCAGGCATTTATTACTTAAAATTAAATGAATACAATTATTCACTTCGTTTAGTTAAAAGTTTCTATTAAAGAACCATCCATGTCAAGAAAGATATTCTTTTTTATATTTCTTCTTCAAGCTAGCATTTCATTTGGGCAATTGGATACGCTATTTTGGTTTGTAGCACCTGAGGTTGCTCAAAGTCATGGCGACAGACCGATTGTGTTACGGTTTGCTACGTTGAACTCCCCATCAACAATTACCATTTCTCAGCCTGCAAACCCTGCTTTTCCGGTACAAGTAATAAACCTTGGTATAAATGCGGCACAAACCTTGGATTTAACTCCTTGGATTGATATGACTGAAAATAAGCCCTCCAACACCACGCTTAATTATGGCTTTAGAATTCATTCCACCGCGCCCATTATGGCATATTATGAGGTGGTTACTTCATGTAATTGTAATCCAGATATTTTTACATTAAAAGGAAGGAATGCACTTGGAACTAGTTTTATAATTACAGCTCAAACTTTTTTATCGAACGCTAATTACGCACGATCGGGTTTTGATATCGTTGCTACTCAAAACAACACAAGTATTACCATTCTTCCTGCCAATGATATTGTTGGTCATGCTGCAGGGGTGCCGTTTGTTATTATTTTGAATAAAGGTCAAACCTACAGCGCAGAAGCCCTTAATATTTCTGGCGCTATGCATTTATCTGGCTCCACTATATTGGCAACAAAACCCATTGCGATTACTTTAAAAGATGATTCCATGTCGGGGGCACCTTATGGCGGCTGCGCAGACTTAATGGGCGACCAAACCATTCCAGTTCCTGTTACAGGAAAGGAATACATCACATTAAAAGGGTATTTGAATGGTCCTGACAAAGTTTACATCGTTGCCACTCAAAACAACACCCAACTTACGATAGACGGCCTTTTTGTTACCAATTTAAACGCAACGAACCTTTATGTCCACACCTTGTCGACTGCTACTGGATACATTCAAGCAGATAAACCGATTTATGTGTTACATACAACAGGGTTTGGATGTGAAGTAGGCGGGGCAATTGTTCCACCGATTGTGTGTACTGGATCGAACACCGTTGCTTTTGTAAGATCAACAAACGAGTTTTTTGCCATGAATATACTTGTTCCCTCTGGAGGGGAGAATACATTTACATTGAATGGATCGACTGCAAACATTGGTCCGGGAATATTTCAAAACGTGCCTGGTACAGCAGGGGCTTGGAAATATGCTCAATTAGACGGCACCTCCTTTATCACTGCCCAACAGGCGAGTCGAGTGGAAAATCCAAGTTCGAAGTTTCATTTAGGTGTAATACATGGCGGGGCTAACTCGGGTTGTCGATATGGGTATTTTAGTGATTTCGCTGCCTATAAATATGAAATCGATGTAGATGAGGCCCTTTTATGTAGTGGCGACACCTTGACTTTAACTGCTGATTCGTTGCCTGGTGCAACCTATAATTGGACGGGTCCATTGGGATTAAATTCCAATGGTGTTAATTTACAGTTGTCAAATGTACTTCCTTCGCAATCAGGTAATTATGTTATTAGTGGCTATAGTCCAGGAGCCTGCGAACTCATACCAGACACTGTGGCAATAAGCATTATTTCAACGCCAGCACTGCCTGCAATAGTCACTAATACACCACTGTGTATTGGCGATACTCTTTTTGCATCGACAAATGCAACATTTCCTTTGGTTTATGATTGGGTTTTTAACGACACCTTAAATTTGCAAGCTTATTCTTTTAATTTGGGCGATCTCGCACCCGGAAGCTACCCTATTTCATTAGGATCTTCCCTAGGAAATTGCGTATCACCCCTATCATACGACACCGTATACGTATTAGCTCCTAACTCGATTGTGTTTAGTGGTCCAAGCGACACGTGTGGAAACAGAACGGACTTCCTAAGTTCATTTCAGATAGGCGGGGCAGATTCTATGGCAACGATTACTTGGTATGATGGCAACAACTCACTAGGATCAGGACAAAACTTAAGTAATGTGATAGCAAGTAATGGGGCTTATTCTGTTCAAACGTATTGGGTTGAGTTAACGAGTCAGAACGGTTGTTTAGTAAGTGATACATTTACTGTAACGTATCAGCCGTATCCATCTATTGAGCTAACTTTAACTCCACAATGTGATGGGGAAACAGCCAATTACGCATCAATCTTAACCTGGACAATCACGCCTCCTCCCAATACAAATTGTAATTATTTTATTGATTATGGTAATGGTCAATCGGGCTCGACCGCAAACGGCGTCTTTTTATACGACTCTGTGGGTAATTACAGTGTAACGATTACTGCTACGAGCAGTGAAGGCTGCGTAGATAGCGACACTGCTTCGGTAACAATTACCTCAGTACCACAAATTCTTCCTCAAATTCTCCCCGCTTGTGGCCAGAAGGCTGAATTCAGTGCCACTTTAAATTTAGGGAATTACAGCATTGATCAACTTTATTGGACGATTGATGGCATTGGCGATTTTTCCACATCAACATTTGTCAACACATTTGTTAATCCGGGAAATTATAACGCTACTCTTTTTGTGGAAGGTGCAAATGGCTGTGATTTTAATGTGGATTTACCGTTCACGATAATTCCTTCGGTAACGATTGATAACTTAGAAATACCCAATGTAATAACGCCAAATGGGGATCAAACGAACGATGTCCTTTCTATTAATTCGTTATTTGTAGATTGCACCACCTTCACTTTGTTTATTTTAAATAGATGGGGTATTACAGTTTACGAAATGAACAATCAGTCGGCTATTTTCAAAGGAGAAGACTTTAACGGCAATAAATTACAGGCCGGGGTTTATTTTTATCGATTAATTACCAATGATGGTCGTGAGGCAGTTGGCCACATTACTATTTTATAATGCGGACTTAATACCCTTCATTACCTCCGAAGGATTTTCCCAGGGCGACATATGACCGGCCCTATCTATTAGGTAGAGCTGTTCTGAAAACGAGGCGGTTTTTCGACGATATTCTTCCACCTCAATAAGCCTGTCCAATACCCCATGAATAAAAA
Organism: Chryseobacterium gleum; assembly: GCA_945888625.1. Classification (GTDB taxonomy): domain Bacteria; phylum Bacteroidota; class Bacteroidia; order Flavobacteriales_D; family Crocinitomicaceae; genus UBA952. The sequence goes on along the minus strand of CAMDAH010000001.1, from coordinate 29,116 downwards.
GATAATCAAGTGGGTTTTCCTGAATAGGGGCACTAAAATCCGTTCTATCTCTCATCGCCAACGACGAAAAAGCGATTGCGCTCGCCTCCATTTTTTTCGCATCCCTAACTAAAGATAAAATGGTTTTTTCGTGTTTTATGGTATCATGAAATAAATGAGGAATAGCCTCTTGAATAAAAAGATTCTTTGCCTTAATAACATGTGATGCAACCCGCACCCTGTCTTTTTTCTTCTGTTCCCCGTCGGTCCAAAAATTAGAATTAAGCAAAACGACTTTTCTGCAACCAGGCATTTGTCTTTTAATTTCCAGCGCCACATAACCTCCCATCGAATGTCCAACGATGGAAAAGGAATTAATACCCAATTCCTCCAGGGTAGAGATAACTTGATTTGCCATCCAACAAATAGAGGGATCTTCCGGTGTGCTTTCTAAAGCGGATTTTCCATGACCAGGCAGGTCAATAAAGATACATTGGTGTCTAAGTGTTCCGAGAGGTAAAGCCTCCCACATGGTGGAGGATTCTAAAAAACCATGAACAAAAACCAGGGCCGGTCCCGAACCAAAACCAGTTGAGTAAAGCATGTTAAGCGTTCATCAAATCTTCAATCGCTTCTGCTTCAAGTGGGATATTTTTCATCAGGTTAAATGGCCCCCCTTTTTCTTGGACTACTAAATCGTCTTCCAAACGGATGCCTAAATTTTCTTCCGGGATGTAAATACCCGGCTCACAAGTAAAGACCATTCCTGCTTGAATTGGTTGGTTCCAAAGCCCCACATCATGCGTGTCAAGTCCGATAAAATGAGAGGTTCCGTGCATAAAATATTTTTTATAAGCAGGCCATTCAGGTTTTTGGTTTTTAATATCGTCGATTGAAATTAGATTAAGACCAACGAGTTGCTCCTCCATTAATAACCCTACATTTTTATGATAATCCGCCATAATTACGCCAGGCACCAACAATTTTTCGGCTTCATTTTTTACATGAAGCACAGCATTGTATACTGCCTTTTGACGTTTTGTAAATCGACCAGATACCGGAATACATCTCGTTAAGTCAGATGAATAATTAGCATATTCAGCAGCAACATCTAATAAAACAACTTCGCCATCTTGACATTGTTGGTTGTTTTCAATATAGTGAAGCACACAAGCATTTTTCCCCGATGCAATAATTGGCGTATAAGCAAAACCTTTCGATCTGCGTTTAATAAATTCATGTACAAGTTCCGCTTCAATTTCATATTCCCAAACACTGGGCTTTACAAACCTCAAAAGCCTTCTGAAACCGGCTTCCGTTATATTACAGGCCGTTTGCATTAAATCTATTTCTAGTTGGCTTTTAATAGAGCGAATTTGGTGTAATATTGGCGCAGATTTCAATGTCTGATGCGCGGGATATTCAATCCGCACTTTTTTTATAAATCGATCTTCTCTTGTTTCTACTTCCGTTGAAGCTCTTAAATGTTCGTTGGTATTTAGATAAATAGCATCGCATTCCGCCATTAATTGCTTGAAGATAACAGGGAATTGTTGCAACCAATAGACCGTTTTTATGCCAGAGACTTGCAGCGCTGTTTCCTTCGTAAGTTTTTCTCCTTCCCAGATGGCAATTAATTCACTCGTTTCTTTTAGGAATAGTATTTCGCGATGAGCAGGATTGCCAGCACTAGGGAATAATAATAAAATGGATTCCGCTTGATCTACTCCGCTTAAGTAGAAAATATCGCGATGTTGCTGAAAAGGCATCGAGCTATCTGCGCTTATTGGGAAAATATCATTGGAATTAAAAACGGCCAAAGCACCCTTTTCCATTTGTTTAACAAAAGCAGCGCGATGTTGAATAAAAAGAGTAGCGTCTATTGGGAGGTACTTCATTGTTAGTTTACGAAGGTTATTGTTTAATTAGCCTAAAGTCATGTTTTCCCAAGCCGTCTTCATAGGTATACCATAATTCTGATTTGGTTAATCGTTCAATAACATAACTAGATGGGGCTGTCGCTGTTGAAACGCCAGGTGTTAAATTGAATGGACCGGCATCATAAATTCTTAATAATGCTCTTTCTCCCTCAAAATCCCAACCCCCACTAGACGTTACAACTAAGTCAAAAGTGTCAATTAATTCTCGTGAGTAAGTACCCTCTTCGTTATATGTCTCTTTGTAACTGTTGATTAGTAAATCACCCGTAAAATCAATGTTGTTTCTCGAGTAGCTTTCTAATTTCCAGGTTCCTCTAATGTTATTTAACGCCAAGGATTTAACTCCCCCATCTTCATATTTTTTACAGGAAAACAAGCATAAAGAGATTAGTAATAAATAAAATAAGTTAGTGCGTCGCATAGGATTATATTTTAAACAAAATAACTAAAAAAAAAGCAAATCAGAATCATTTAAACCAACTAGCGTAAAACACATAATTATCCGCTATTCGCATTACCTCATCTTTAAACAATTCGGGTGAAAGTGTTTTAACTCTTTTTGCAGGAACGCCCGCATAGATACACCAGGATTCGACGCGTGTTCCTTCCAATAAAACAGCGCCCGCAGCAACAATCGAGTTTGTTTCGATGTAACAGTTATCCATTATTATTGCCCCCATTCCAATTAAAACATTATCTTCAATCGTACTTCCGTGGACCAGTGCATTGTGACCAATTGAAACGTTATTACCAATTGTTACAGTTGTTTTTTGATAGGTGCAATGCAATACCGCCCCATCTTGAATATTAACCTTATTTCCGATTCGGATAGAATTCACATCTCCTCTAATAACTGCATTGAACCAAACAGAGCATTGTTGTCCCATTACCACGTCGCCAATTATGGTAGCGTTCTCAGCCAAATAACAATCTTCTCCGAATTGAGGAGAAAAATCTTTACAAGATTTAATTAATGCCATTGCCTAAAAGAATATATATTGTTATTTCCAACTTGCGCCATTTTTTTCATCCTTAACATGAATGCCAGCATTTAGGAGCCCGTCTCTAATTTTATCCGATGTTGCCCAGTCTTTATTTTCACGTGCGCTTGAGCGTAAATCCATCATTAAGTCCATTACGCCCACTAAACGGTCATCACCTAATTTTTCAATTGTAGGTTTTAATCCCAAAACGTCGAAAACAAACCCATGCATTTCTTTTTTCAGGAGATTTAAATCTTCTGTGTTTAGTGATTCTTTGTCTTCAAGGACGGCATTGATTTGTTTAACGGCCTCAAATAAATTAGCGACCAAAGCGGGCGCATTAAAATCATCATTCATTGCGGCATAAAAACCATCAACAAGCGTTGAAACATCTAAAGTTGATTTATTGGAAGGGACAATCAACCCTAAGTTTTCTACTGATACCATAAGTTTTTTGAATCCTTTTTCTGCAGCACTCAGCGCCTCACTTGTAAAGTCTAGGGTGCTTCGATAATGTGCTTGCATCATAAAAAACCGAACAACCATGGGATCAAACCCTTTGTTTAGCAACTCGTTTTCTCCTGAAAATAATTCGTTTGGCAGCAATGAATTCCCTGCTGATTTACTCATTTTTTTTCCGTTAAGCGTGAGCATATTGGCATGCATCCAATAATTCACTGGTTTTTTACCAGTTGCTGCACAACCCTGCGCAATTTCGCATTCGTGATGTGGGAATTTAAGGTCCATTCCACCTCCGTGAATATCAAACGTTTCTCCTAAATATTTACCACTCATTGCGGAGCACTCTAAATGCCATCCGGGAAAACCAATTCCCCATGGCGATGGCCACTTCATAATATGTCCTGCCGAAGCATTTTTCCAAAGCGCAAAATCAAGAGGGGCTCGTTTTTCATTTTGGCCGTCAAGTGGCCTTGAATTAGCAATTAAATCCTCAATTTTTCTTCCAGACAATTCGCCATAAGGATATACCTTATTGTATTTTTCTACATCAAAATACACAGAGCCATTTGATTCATAAGCAAAGCCATTTTTAAGGATCGAATGGGTGAACTCAATTTGTTCGATAAGATGTCCCGTTGCAGTGGGCTCAATATTTGGCGGTAGTGCATTGAAGGCATTCATTACTTGATGAAAATCGATGGTGTATTGTTGTACAATTTCCATCGGCTCCAATTTTTCGAGCCGCGCTTTAATGGAGATTTTATCCTCCCCTTCATCAGCGTCGCTTTCTAAATGACCAACATCCGTGATGTTTCTTACATAACGAACTTGGTATCCAAGGTGCAGTAAATAGCGGTATGCTAAGTCGAAAGAAATGAATGTTCGACAATTCCCTAGGTGCACATAATTGTATACCGTTGGTCCACAAACGTAGAGCCCAACTTGCCCTTCATGAATAGGTAAAAACAATTCTTTTTTACCTGTTAATGTATTGTATATGGAAAGGTTTCCTGAACGCATTTTGACTGATCATTTACACAAAGGTAGAAAAACGCAACTAGAAATGTAAAGTTTGTGAATACAAGACTTATACTTATTTTTGAGCATGTTAAAACGTACCGTTATTATCACCGCTGGCGGCATTGGTAAGCGCTTAGCAAACGATATTCCAAAGCAGTTTCTAATGTTGGGTGACTTGCCGATTTTGGCTCATTCCATAAAAGTTTTTTATGAGTTCGACCAAACGATACAGGTAATTATTACTTTACCAAAAGATTGGATTACATTTTGGGAATCAAAAGTAAAAGAAATAAAATTTGAGGTGCCACACCAAACTGTTGCCGGAGGAGAAGAGCGGTTTCATTCAATTCGCAATGCACTTAGTTATGCAAATGGGGATCAGATCGCTATTCATGATGGCGTAAGACCTTTCGTTTCCAAAGAAACCATAAGTCGTTGTTTTGCAGGGTTAACAAATTTCAAAGCTGTCATTCCTGTCTTATCGGTAAAAGATTCGATAAGAATTGTAAACGATAAAGAGAGCAAAGCTTCAAATCGTATAAACTTTAGGATAGTACATACGCCGCAATGTTTTCATGCTGAGGTTTTGTACTTGGCCTATCAGCAAGTCTACGCATTAAACATAACCGACGATGCTACACTTGTTGAGCAAGTGGGGGAGTCTATCCATTTGGTTGAAAGCAATGAGGAAAATATTAAAATAACCACTCCGAGCGATTTGTTGTTCGCACAGTTTATGATAAATCGCTTATGATTCAGCCCCCTCCACTTAAACAAGGCGATTTAATATACATTACCTCGCCAGCCAAATTAATGGATGTTAAAGAAATAGATTATGCCATTAGTTTTTTTAAAAAAAATGGATTTGAAGTACTTGTTAGCAAGCATTGTCTGGGACAATTTAATTATTTTTCAGGAACGGATGACGAACGCCGAAAAGACATGCAAGTTGGCATAGACCACCCAGATGTAAGGGCCATCGTATGCGCAAGAGGTGGTTATGGTTGCGTCCGAATTGTTGAGCAATTAAATTGGGCGAACATGCTGCTTGAGCCTAAATGGCTTGTTGGTTTTAGCGACATCACGGTCTTTCACCATCACCTTAGTAAACTTGGTATCCAAAGTATACACGGCTCCATGCCCATTAATTTCGAAAAGAACACGCAAGAAGCATTAAGCACGCTTTTATCGAGCTTAACAGGGTCTTTATTGACTTTTAGCATTCTAGCTCATTCTGCAAATAAAATGGGCATTTCGACGGGTAAATTAATTGGTGGCAACCTTAGCATTGTTTACAGTATGTTGGGGACAAATGATCAGTATGTTTTTGAAGACGCCGTACTTTTTTTAGAAGATGTAGGAGAACATTATTATCAAATTGAAAGAATGCTTTTTGCTTTGTCAAAAGCAGGGGTGTTTCAAAAGTTAAAAGGAGTTATAATTGGTGCTTTCACTGCGCTTGAAGATACTACTCCACCTCTTGGCAAAACGATCGAGGAAATGGTGCTTGAGCAAGTTCAGTTCTTAAACTACCCTGTGTTGTTTAGTTTTCCAGTGGGCCACATAGAGGATAACCAAGCACTTATTATAGGCAGAGAAGTAAAGCTTACTGTAAATAAAGCGAATTGTTCTTTGAGCTATTTGAACTAATTCTAAATAAGAACAAAAACCCGATTGTGATTGTTAAAACGAGTAATTTTGCAGTGATAAAATAAAAATTTATGAGCTTACCAAAAACGTTAAATTCCTCAATAGCAAAAAAAGTAGCCATGGCACTTTCTGGTTTGTTTTTAGTTAGTTTTTTAACCATACATGTTTCTTTAAATATAACTTCCGTTTTTAGTAAAGACTTGTTTAATTGGTTATCTCATTTTATGGGAAATAACCCAGTTATTCAATTTGTTATGCAGCCAATCTTAATCGTTGGCGTAATGTTTCATTTTATCATGGGGTTCGTTTTGGATATAAAAAACAGAAAATCAAGACCAATAGCTTATGCCAAATACAATGGGGCATCCAACGCATCATGGCCTTCGCGAAACATGATTATTTCCGGCGTTGTAGTATTATCATTTTTAGGGCTTCACTTTTACGATTTTTGGCTTCCAGAGTTAGACTATAAGTACGTTCAAATCAAACCATTAGATCCCAACCGCTATTTTCATGAGTTAGCGAAAAAATTCGAAAGCCCTGCAAGAACAGCACTTTATTGCGTTTCATTTTTCTTTCTTTTTCTCCATTTGTGGCACGGATTTAACTCCTCATTCCAATCAGTTGGAATAAATAATAAATATTCAAAAACCATACACAAAATGGGTTATTCCTTTGCGATAGTTGTACCATTTGGATTTATTTTTGTTGCTCTTTTTCATCACTTTAATCATTAATTAATAATGGCTTTAGATTCTAAAATCCCATCGGGTAATATAGCTGATAAGTGGACACAATATAAAAACCACATTAATTTAGTTAATCCATCAAATAAACGAAACCTCGACATCATAATTGTTGGTACTGGTTTGGCGGGTAGTTCTGCTGCAGCAACGCTTGCTGAATTGGGTTACAACGTTAAAACCTTTTGTTTCCAGGATTCTCCAAGACGTGCCCATTCAATCGCTGCACAAGGGGGAATTAATGCAGCAAAAAATTACCAAGGTGATGGCGACTCTACGTTTCGTTTATTTTACGACACCGTTAAAGGAGGTGATTACCGATCAAGAGAGGCAAACGTTCACCGTTTAGCGGAAGTTTCAACCAACATCATAGATCAATGCGTCGCACAAGGTGTTCCTTTCGCAAGAGAATACTCAGGACTACTAGACAATCGTTCTTTCGGTGGAACCCTCGTTTCGCGAACGTTTTATGCTAAGGGACAAACGGGCCAACAATTATTATTAGGCGCTTATTCTGCCATGAATAGGCAGATAGGGAGGGGTAAGATTAAGATGTATAGTCGACATGAAATGTTAGACTTAGTTATTGTAGGCGGAAAGGCTCGAGGCATAATCGCTAGAAATCTTATTACTGGAAAATTAGAAAGGCATTCTGCCCATGCAGTGGTTATTGCTTCGGGTGGTTATGGAAATGTTTTCTTTCTTTCAACTAATGCAATGGGAAGCAATGTAACTGCAGCCTGGAAAATCCATAAAAGAGGGGCGTTTTTTGCGAATCCTTGTTACACACAAATTCACCCAACGTGTATTCCTGTTTCAGGCGATCACCAAGCAAAGCTTACCCTAATGTCGGAATCGTTGAGAAACGACGGAAGAATTTGGGTGCCCGCCAAACTGGAAGATGCTAAAGCAATTCGTGAAGGGAAGTTGAAGCCAACAGCCCTTTCTGAAGAAGACAGGGATTATTATTTAGAACGTCGTTATCCTGCTTTTGGTAATTTAGTTCCTCGTGATATTGCTTCTCGAGCCGCTAAGGAACGATGTGATGCAGGCTTTGGTGTAAATAAAACTGGAGAGGCTGTGTACTTGGATTTTGCTGCGGCAATTGAGCGTTATGGAATTGATCAGGCGAGATTAAAGCACCTAGATGAAGCTGACCATGCTTTAGTAATGAAATTAGGTACAGAAATAGTTGCGAATAAATACGGAAATCTATTTCAGATGTATGAAAAAATAGTAGATGAGAATCCGTATGTTACACCAATGATGATATATCCTGCGGTTCATTATACGATGGGAGGAACATGGGTCGACTACAATCTTCAGACAACCATCCCCGGCTGCTTTTCCATAGGCGAGTCAAATTTTTCTGATCACGGCGCAAATCGACTCGGCGCATCGGCATTAATGCAAGGTTTGGCAGATGGCTATTTTGTATTGCCTTATACCATAGGAGACTATTTATCACCAGACATTAAAATGGGAAGTATTTCAACGGATACCGTTGAATTTGAACAAGCAGAAATGAATGTGACAGAACAAATTAATCGCCTTATGAATAACGGCGGAACGAAGCCGGCAGATTACTTTCATAAACGGCTAGGTAAAATTATGTGGGACAAGGTTGGGATGTCAAGAAATGAAAAAGGCCTAAAGGAAGCTCAGGCAGAAATTGCGCAAATTAGGGAGGCGTTTTATAAAGAAGTTAAAATACCAGGCACTGCAGACAACTTCAATCCGGAATTAGCAAAAGCAATGAGGGTGGCCGATTTTTTGGAATTGGGAGAGTTGTTTGCTAAAGACGCACTTCATCGAAACGAATCTTGCGGTGGGCATTTTAGAGAAGAATATCAGACTCCCGAGGGCGAGGCACAGCGAGATGATGAAAATTTTGCTTACGTTGCTGCTTGGGAATATAAAGGAAATCCAAATGACGCCGTTCTTCACATGGAGCAGTTGGAATTTGACAATGTGAAATTAGTTCAACGAAGTTATAAATAGCATTAACGTATAGCAGCAAGAAAAGATGAAATTAGCCCTTAAAATTTGGAGACAAAATAACGCGAGTTCAAAAGGAAAAATGGTAGATTATACTGTTGATAATATTGAACCAGACATGTCTTTCCTGGAGATGTTAGATATTTTAAATGATGAATTGCTCGTTAAAGGAGAAGACACGGTTGCTTTTGACCATGATTGTCGTGAAGGAATTTGTGGAATGTGTTCACTTTTCATTAACGGAGAGGCCCATGGCCCGGACCGATTGGTTACTACATGTCAATTACACATGCGGAAATTCAAAGACGGCGACACGATTTACATAGAGCCGTTTCGCGCGAAAGCCTTCCCTGTTATTAAAGATTTAGTTGTTGATCGTACTGCTTTTGATAGAATTCAGCAGTCAGGGGGTTTTATTTCTGTTAATACTTCTGGCAATACAATAGATGCCAACACGATACCTATTCCAAAACACGATGCCGATAGAGCTTTTGATGCGGCCACTTGTATCGGTTGTGGTGCTTGCGTAGCAACGTGTAAGAATTCGTCTGCGATGTTGTTTGTCGCTGCAAAAGTTTCTCAGTTTTCATTATTACCTCAAGGAAAGGTCGAGGCAAAAGAACGAGTAATGAACATGGTGAATCAAATGGACGCAGAAGGTTTTGGAAATTGCACTAATACTGGCGCTTGTGAAGTGGAATGCCCAAAAGGAATTTCTTTAGAAAATATTGCGAGAATGAATAGAGAGTATTTAAAGGCCTCCATTATTTAAGAAGTGAAATTAAACAAATACTTATTTAATTTGATTTTCCTCGCCTTTTTTATACCAACCCGTATTTTCACTTGATTCAACAGGCACATTTGATTTGGAATTAAACTTTCGCTGTGTATTCATCCAAAAAGCGAATCCAACAAAACCCAACAATAAAAGCACATTGTTAAAATAGTTTTGTACGAACTCAAAAAAGCCAAATGCCCATTTAAATAAGTCACCGATAGAATAAATAAAGTCTGTGTAGGTCATACCTGAAAATTTAACAATGCAAAGAAAACAATTATTTTTAACTAAATAAAGTATTAATCGATTTCCGTTAATAAATTAAAGGTTTCTTTTGCTGCATTTTGTTCGGCCTCCTTTTTGTTTCCGCCAACACCTTTGCCGTATGCGGCATTATTTATTCTCGCTTCAACGGTATATTTATTTACGCCTTTGTCTTTCGTTTCCGAAATCAGAGAAAAAGCCAAAGGCAAGCGTTTTTTTTGACACCAGATTATTAAACGCGATTTAAAGTCGAGCTCCTCTTCAAGTAATTTGTTAATGTCCACGAATTTTCTAAGTACATAGTTACTCACACTTTCCCGTACTTGTTTATATCCTGCATCAAGGTAAACCGCCCCCACAAGCGCCTCTAACGCATTCCCTTCAATTGCGAGAAGATTTATGCTTCTAGCAGAACTATAATTTAGGTAGTTACGAACACCCATTTTTTCACCAATATCCGATAGCGTTTTCCGATTAACAATTTTTGATTTTAAAGTAGTCAAATATCCTTCGTCCTCTCCAGGATATTTTTCATAGAGGTATTCTGCAATGACAGCATCTAGTATCGCGTCTCCCAAAAACTCAAGTCTCTCATTAGAATTTTCCTCGTCGTTATTACTAACGATCGATTTGTGTGTTAACGCTTTCCTAAATAAAGTGAGGTTTTTTGGCCGGTATCCGAACGATTGAATAACAAAACGAATTAGACCTATGTCTTCGGGTGTTTTTTTCTTTAAAAAAAAGGATTTTAAAACACCCAATGTTTATTGGAATTTTTTAACTATAACACTGGTATTATGTCCACCAAATCCGAAAGTGTTTGACATAGCAACGTTGATAGTTCTAGCTTCTGCCTTATCAAAGGTAAAGTTAAGCTTCGGGTTTAACTCGGGATCATCGGTGAAGTGATTAATCGTTGGAGGAACTAGGTCATGTTTTACGCTAAGTACACAAGCAATAGCCTCAATTGCCCCTGCCGCGCCAAGTAAGTGTCCGGTCATAGATTTGGTTGAGCTTATGTTTAACTTGTAAGCATGTTCTCCAAAAATGGATTCAATTGCTTTTACTTCAGCGATGTCTCCTAATGGAGTTGATGTTCCGTGTACGTTCACGTAGTCCACTTCTGACGGGTTCATTTCAGCATCTTCTAAAGCTGCTTTCATTGTGTTTTTAGCGCCGATTCCTTCTGGATGTGGAGCCGTTAAATGGTAAGCATCTCCAGACATTCCTCCGCCAGCAACTTCAGCATAAATTTTTGCGCCACGTTTAATGGCATGATTTAGTTCCTCAAGTATCAGTGCTCCTGCACCTTCACCTAGAACAAACCCATCTCTATCTAAGTCAAAAGGCCTTGAAGCCGTTTCAGGAGAATCATTTCGCGTGGAAAGCGCTTTTAACGCATTAAATCCTCCCATTCCCATCTGATTAACGGCTGCCTCAGACCCACCTGTTATTATGGCATCTGCTTTTCCAAGTCGGATGAGGTTGAAGGCATCAATAATTGCATTTGTTGCTGATGCGCAGGCAGAAACAGTTACATAGTTTGGGCCGCGAAAGCCATATTTAATGGAAATGTGTCCCGAAGCGATGTCGGCAATCATTTTAGGAATAAAATAAGGATTAAAACGAGGCGTACCATCCCCTTCAAAAAAACCTTTTGCTTCTTCCTGAAATGTTTTTAGCCCGCCTACACCAGAGCCCCAAACCACACCAATACGGTCAAGATTTGGATTGCTGGCTAATATCCCCGCGTCTTCTATTGCTTCTGTTGAAGCAACTACGGCATACTGTGAGAACTGATCCATTTTTCGCGCCTCTTTACGGTCAAGGTGGTTTTCGATGTTAAAGTCCTTTAGTTCACAGGCGAATTGAGTTTTGAACAAGGAAGCATCAAATTGCTTAATCATTGCTGCGCCACTTTTGCCGGCTATTAAGGATGACCAAAACGAATTTACATCGTTTCCAATGGGCGTTAAGGCTCCGAGCCCAGTAATGACTACGCGTTTGAGTTCCATGTATTTAAACTTAAAAAGTAGCGGGTACTATTTGTTTGTCTCGATATAGCTGATTGCATCTCCAACAGTTTGAATGCCCTCTGCCTTATCGTCTGGTATAGAAATGTTAAATGTTTTTTCAAATTCCATAATCAGCTCGACAGTGTCAAGTGAGTCAGCACCAAGGTCATTTGTAAAGCTTGCTTCTTTAGTTACGTCAGCTTGGTCAACACCTAATTTATCAACAATAATTGCGATAACTTTATCTTCTATTTCGGACATATTGAAATTATTTTAATTAATAATGAGCACAAAGAAAAAAACAAACAAGCAATTATCAAAGTAATTCTTAGTTTTTTATTTACATTGTCTTTTTCTAACGTAAATATAAGTTAAAAAGTAATCCCTAAATTTGTCTTGTGGACGTTCAAAAGAAATTAGCGATTTTTATTTCCGGCAAGGGCTCTAATGCAAAAAATATTGTCCATTTTTTCCACGCTTCCCCGGCCGTAAAAGTTCAGTTTGTTTTTTCGTCTAAAGAAAATATTGAAATGGCTACTTTTTGTGCGTTACACAACACCGATTTTTTTACGGTTACCAATCAAATTGTACCCGACGTTTTTCAAATTGAATTATGCTTAAAATACGATATAGATTGGATTGTATTAGCAGGTTACTTAAAAAAAGTTAATACAGAATTAATTAAATGTGTTAATTTTAAGATAATTAACCTTCATCCTTCCCTTCTTCCTAAATTTGGCGGCCAAGGAATGTATGGAAAAAACGTACACAAGGCGGTTATCGCAAATAAAGAAACACACTCAGGAATAACTATACATCTTGTAAGTGACGCCTTCGATGATGGGCGTATTTTAAGGCAATATACCTGCGAGATTCAAGAAAACGAAACCATTTTAACGTTAGAAAATAAAATTCATGTTCTTGAACAGCGATATTTCCCCTCAGCTATTGCCGCTATAATTAAAGACTATGATGTCTCTACAAGCGATTCCTCTAAACATTTTCCAAACCAGTAACAATCTTCAAAACTATTGTACAGAGGAACTGCTGCCACGCGAATAACGTTTGGTTCTCGCCAATCTGCTACAACACCTTGTTTCGTTAAACTCTCAAACACTTCTTTTCCTTTTCCGTGTAGTAAAATAGACAATTGCGACCCTCTTTTTTCAACGTCTTTTGGTGTAATGATTTCAAAAGAGCATCCCGCAATGTTTTGCTTTGAAATAGCTAAAACAATAAATTCTAAATAAGCAGTTAGCAAGTTTCTTTTTTCTCCAATCTGATCCATTCCCGCGCGTTCAAAAATTTCAAGTGAGGCCAGTTGGGCAGCCATGCCAAGTATTGGTGCGTTACTTAACTGCCATCCTTCCGCACCAGGAATAGCTTGAAAGCCATTCTCCATTTGAAAGCGCAAAGATTTATCATGACCCCACCAACCAGTAAATCGCGGTAGGGAGCTGTCTGTTGCGTGTTTTTCATGTACAAATATGCCTGAAACACCCCCAGGAGAAGAATTTAGGTATTTATAACCACACCAAGCGGCAAAATCAACTTCCCACTCATGCAGTGAGAGAGAAACGTTGCCAGCAGCATGCGCTAAATCAAATCCTACTTTCGCGCCAACTGAATGTCCAGCGGCTGTTATTGCTTCCATGTCGAAAAGTTGGCCAGTGTAATAATTTACTCCGCCAATCATTACACAAGCTAACTCATCTCCTAATTCATGTATTTTATTTAAAATATCCTCCTCTCGAAGTAAATACTCACCTGTTCTTGGGGAGATTTCAACTAAATTAGAGGCTTCTAATTGGTGAAACGCGACTTGGGATGTCAAGGCGTATTGGTCGCTTGGAAATGCTTTTGATTCACAAAGAATTTTTGTTCTTTTTCCTCTAGGTTGAAAAAAAGACACCAATAGAAGGTGAAGGTTTGTGGTTAGCGAGTGGGTAACAACAACCTCAATTGGTTTAGCACCTACGATTTTTGCCATCATGTCGGTTAAATTTTCGTGGTAGGAATACCATGGGCGACGTGCTATAAAGTGCCCCTCTACGCCAAACTTTCCCCAATCATCTAGTTCCTCAAGAATATATTTTCTAGCGTTTTTTGGTTGTAGCCCTAAAGAATTTCCTGTAAAATAACGCATTGGTTTTTCATGATAGGTAGGAAAAATAAATTCTTGCCTAAAAGCGAGTAGGGGATCTTTTGCATCAAGTGATTGCGCAAATTCGAGCGTTGATTCGAAAAACATAAGCCAGTGAAATTTGTTAAGTTTGTAAACGCAAAGATAGAGAAGAAAATGAGTGAATTAATCAGAGTAAATTCTAAACAATTATACGATAAGGCAAGGAAGTATTTTCCCGGAGGGGTAAACTCGCCTGTTCGTGCATTTAAGTCGGTTGGTGGCACGCCACTTTTCATTCAAAAAGGAGACGGTCCCTATTTGTGGGATGAGGATGACAACCAGTTCATCGACTTTTGCTGTAGTTGGGGCCCTTTAATTTTAGGTCACAATCACCCGGATATTTATAGAGAAACGGTTGCTACGCTGGCCAAAGGCGCTAGTTTTGGTGCCCCAACAAAAAAGGAAAACGAATTAGCGGACTTAATTCTTTCAAATATTCCATTTATCGATAAGTTAAGGTTTGTATCCTCTGGGACAGAGGCGGTTATGTCAGCTATTCGATTAGCAAGAGGCGCTACCGGAAAGGATAAGTTGGTAAAATTTGACGGGTGCTATCATGGGCATGTTGATTCGTTGATGGTTAAAGCGGGGAGTGGATTGATAACTTTTGGAAATTCTTCAAGCGCTGGGGTTCCGGAGGCACTAGCAAATGAAACCATTGTATTGCCACTTAATGATATTGTTCTATTAAGCAAATGCTTACATGAGTATCAGAACGTAATTGCTGCGGTTATTATCGAGCCGATACCGGCGAATAATGGATTGCTTTTACAAGACAAAACATTTCTTTTAGCGTTAAGAGAATTGTGCACTGAATTAGGCATACTATTAATTTTTGATGAGGTTATTTCTGGTTTTAGGGTTGCTTTTGGCGGCGCAGCAGAACATTATGGTATTGCTCCGGACATTGTGACCTATGGAAAAATCATGGGTGGGGGCTTGCCTGTTGGCGCATATGGCGCAAGCGAAAAATTAATGGCAAACGTTTCACCTGAAGGGCCTGTTTATCAAGCGGGCACGTTATCAGGGAATCCCGTTGCTATGGCGGCCGGTATCGCACAGTTAACAAATTGTTTGAAACCAAATTTTTATCAATTACTAGCATCAAAAACCAAACGGTTTGTTGAGAAAATAAATAATCATGCTACATCACAGGGATATCCTTTTGAAATTTTTTCAATTGGGTCAGTCTTTTGGTTGTCGTTTGATAAAAAAAAGCGAATAGCTGCTGCAGATCAGATAAATCCTGATATGAGCAATTTTAATGCCTTACACAAATCATTACTAGAGCACGGGATTTACATTGGACCGAGTGGTTATGAAGTAGGGTTTGTTTCCGAGGCCCACACAGAAAACGTCCTCGATTTAGCAGCAAGCAAGTTTTGTGCTTCTTTGGATAGTATCTTTGTTGCAAGATGATTTTAGTAACTGGTGGAACAGGTCTTGTTGGTGCGCATTTGTTGTGCAAATTAACACAGCAGGAAGAATCCGTTAGAGCAAGTTATCGAAGCGAGAAAAAAAAGTTGATGACGAAAAAACTATTTGATTTTTATTTCAAGGACAAATCTTCTCTTTATTTCAGTAAGATAGAATGGGTTAAAGCAGACATTCGTTCACTAATCGATTTAAATTCATTATTTGAAGGTGTTTGTTATGTATATCATTGCGCGGCCTTGGTTTCTTTTCATAAAATTGATTTTTATACTTGTTTGGAAATAAATAGACAGGGAACGGCAAACATTGTAAATATGTGTTTGGATTTTAAAGTCAAAAAATTGTGCTATGTTAGTTCTACTGCGGCCCTGGGTTCAAACAATAATTCAATGACTAATGAACTTGTGAAATGGCGTCCAGGAAAAGACGTTTCGGGCTATTCTGTTTCAAAGTACAGTGCGGAGAAAGAGGTTTGGAGAGGAGTAGAGGAGGGATTGTCTGTGGTTATAATTAATCCCTGCATAATCATTGGTCCAGGATCATGGAATGAGGGTTCGCTATCTTTACTTCGCACCTCATCAAAAGGAATTTTATTCTATCCAAGTGGGGCAAATGCCCTTGTTGACGTGAGGGATCTTGTTTCAAACATGTTGTTTTTAATGCATTCAGATATTGTTAATCGCAAGTTTTTATGTACGGGCCACAACTTAAGCTACAAGGAATTATTAAATGCCTTAGCGCTACAGTTTAAAAAACAAGCCCCATTGGTTATGGCACCAAAACTAATCGCATTAATTTTTGCATCGTTTTCCGAGGTAATTAGTTTATTATTGCGAAAAAGAAGAGGGTTAACCTTGGAGTCCGTTTATTCTGCTTATAAAAATATTTCTTATGATAGTAGTTTGCTTATCGGCGAAACAGGTTTGGCGTTTACTCCGCTCAGCGAATCATTAGCGCATGCAATTAAAGGAAGAATCGATTAAAAATGATCAAGAGAGACAAGTTTGATAGGAACCAGTTGGTGTTAGTAGTTTTACTGGTTTTATATATTGTTGGTTTTTTTGGAATTGTTTCCCCAGTCTATAAAAACTTTTTTTTATCGCTTTCTCCTGTTATTCTTAGTTTGTCTCTTATGGCTGTTTTAATTTCAATTGAGCGCCCGATAAAACGTACGGTACTTTTTATTGTGTTTTCCGGCTCCATTGGTTTTATTGCGGAGCTTATCGGTGTTAATACAAGTATTTTATTTGGCACCTATCAATATGAAACTAATTTAGGATTGAAGATCGGAGGAGCCCCACTTATAATCGCTGCTAATTGGTCCGTTCTTTCCATTGGTGCCGCACATCTTTCTTTCTTTATTACAAAAACCAGAGGGCTTAGGGTGTTGTTGGCCGCCACGTTAATGTTACTTTTCGATATTATCATGGAACCTGTTGCAATTAAAAGTCATTATTGGTTTTGGGAAGGAGGAGTAATTCCGATTTATAATTATGTTTGTTGGTTTGTGATTAGCTTATTAATTCAATTCGTTTATGTGCAGTTTATCAAAGAAGCCCCGAACAAAGTTTTTATGGTTTTGTTTTGCATTATGTTATTGTTTTTTATTCTATTAAATTTGTTTTGATGTATTGGTGGGGCCCTTTTTTATTGATAGCAACTTTTTTTGCCATGGAGTTTATGGCTTGGTGCACGCACAAGTTTTTAATGCACGGCACAATGTGGTTTTTTCATCGTGATCATCATCAAGTTGAGCCAGGGTTTATGGAAAAAAACGATATTTTTTTTCTTATTTATGCAATACCCTCTTGGTTGTGCATCATGTTAGGCATGATGTTTAATCAATACGTTTTTGTATGGATAGGTTATGGCATAGCAGCTTATGGACTTGCTTACTTTCTAATTCACGACGTTTATATTCATCAACGTCTTCGTTGGTTAAGAAATATTGACCACCCTTATTTTTATGCTATTCGTAAAGCCCATAAGATACACCATAAAAATACTGGGAAAGAGCATGGCCAGTGTTTTGGAATGCTTTTAGTTCCGCCTAAATTTTATAAAGAAGCGCGTACAGCCTATCGAAGGAATAAACCCTTAAAATGAGTTTGTACGGCTACCTTATTATTTTTTCTTTTTTAGGCCCTTTTGCATTAAGTTTTGATAAAAAAATTGCATTCTATAGGGAGTGGACTCACTTAATTCTTGGTTTATTAATTACGGCAGTAGGCTTTTTAATTTGGGACCAGTATTTTACTCTTCATAAAATTTGGGGATTTAATAGCGAATATTTATTGAATATATTTTTAGGACGTTTACCTATTGAAGAGGTGTTGTTTTTCGTTGTCGTTCCATACAATTGTGTTTTTATTCACCAGGTTCTTAAAGGGTATTTTCCGGCGGTAAAACTCACCAAATTATCAAGTTGGTTTTTTATTTTATTGGGTGTAAGCAGTTTATTTTTCGCTGTTATTTATAACGAGAACTGGTATACTATGTCTACGTGCCTCCTTGCTTTCGCTTTTGTCGTATATGCATGGATTTTTAAGCCAAGTTGGTTAGGGAGTTTCACATTTACCTACCTGGTTTGTTTAATCCCCTTTTTTATTGTTAATGGTATTTTGACGGGATCCTTTACTGCGGAACCAATTGTTTGGTATTCAGAAAACCACATTATTGGATGGCGATTTATAACGATACCTTTTGAGGATTTGTACTATAATTTCTGCATGCTTTTTCCAATAATTGCCTTTTACGAGCGAAGTAAAAAAAAATCATTTCGATAAAATCGTTGTTGTAGAATGACCAGAAACCAATTCGATGGTTTTTATTTCCCCACCGTTTTTTCTAACAATATCCGACCCTACAATGTAGTTCAAAGCGGCTTTATTTGTTTCCTCTGCGTTGTAGTCTGCTCCTTTTACTAAGACATCAGGCAATAATGCTTGTATCGTTGAAAGAGGAGTGTGTTCATTGAACAACAAAACACCATCAACAAAACTCAAAGCAGCGATTACAATTTGTCTTGCTTTTTCGTCGTGAATCGGTCGGTTTGGTGCTTTATTTAGTTTTCGAACTGATTCGTCTGTATTTAAGGCAACAATCAAGCGGTCGCCAAGCGATGCCGCTTTTGCTAAATAGGTAACGTGTCCTAAATGTAAGATATCAAAGCAGCCGTTGGTAAAAACAATTTTTTGACCTGCTTTTTTCCATCCAGCAGAAAGTACAATTGCCTCTTGCAGACCAATAATCTTAGCGTTGGTAGCTGCCCAATGATCTATCTTACTCAATTTTCCAATAAATTTGTTTTTTCATTTGGAAAAACAAGCGAAGGCTTAAAGGTTTTTGCTTCTTCAAAATCCAGGTATCCATATCCAATTACGATGATAATATCGTTAATAGCTACTCGACGTGCCGCGGGGCCATTTAAACAGATATTTCCGCTGTTTGCCAATCCTTTTATTACGTAGGTTTCTAAACGCTCTCCGTTGTTTAGATTCACAATTTGAACGCGCTCTCCTTCAATTAAATTTGCAGCAACCATCAGCGTCTCATCAATGGTTATGCTTCCGATATAGTCTAGCTCGGCTTGTGTAACTCTAACCCGGTGTATTTTCGATTTTAAAACCTGAATTTGCATACCTAAATTTTGTGTAAAATTAAGCCAAAACAATTAATTCAGCACTAAATTATCAATCAAACGAATCTTTCCGCAGAAGGCAGCAATGCAACAAACGCTTTTTTGACTCCAATTGGTGACGGGAAGAAGTGTTTCCGCATCTACAATTTCTAAGTACTCTAATTGCAATTCGCCCCTATTAAAAAAAGTTTCTCCAATGATTTGTAATGCTTTAGGATAAAACGCAACTTTTTTTTCTTTTACAAACAGTAATGTTTCCCAAATAATTTTCGCTTGGTATCGAGCAGTTTCGCTTAGCAATAAATTTCTACTACTCATCGCTAAACCATCCTCATTTCTGACGGTGGCACAGGCCACAATTTCGATCGGCAACTTTAGTTTTCCCACCATTTTTTTGATTACGGCGACTTGTTGATAATCCTTACTCCCAAAGAATGCCTTGTCTGGCTGAACGGTTTCAAAAAGCACATGAACTACTTGAATGACGCCTTCAAAGTGTCCAGGCCGGTATGCGCCTTCTAGAATAGAGGTGATTTCGCCAAGTTCTACCTTGTAATTAAGCGCTGGGGAAGTAAATAAGCAGTCAAACGAGGGCGTAAAAACAGATAAATTGGAAAACTGGCTGAGTAGATCAAGGTCCTCATTTAAGGTGTTTGGGTACCGTTCAAAATCCGAAGGGTTATTAAACTGAAGTGGGTTAACAAAGATACTAACGACCACATGATCACATTGATGCAGTGCTTTTTGAATCAACGAAAGGTGTCCGAGATGTAATGCCCCCATGGTGGGCACAAAACCAATCGTTTTCCCAAGCGTTTTTAGCGCACTAATTGTGGAAATTAAGCTCGATTTATTTTCGAAAACACGTAAACCGGCCATGTAATTATTCTTTTTAAACGTCCAAAGCTATTGGTTTTTATGTAATTATCATATTTTATTGTACTTTTGCACCTCATTAACACTAAAGTAAGCTACAAATGGAAAAAAAGAAAGTGTTATTTATTTCACAAGAAATATTCCCCTTTTTACCAAAAACGGACGTTTCCTCACAATCCAGAAGATTGCCACAAATTACACAGGAAGAGGGAAAGGAGATCAGGGTGTTTACGCCAAGGTACAGTGCAATAAACGAACGAAGACACCAATTGCACGAGGTTATACGTTTATCGGGACTCAATCTGTCTATTGACGACCAAGACCATCCATTGATAATTAAGGTTGCTTCCGTTTCCTCCGCAAAAATGCAAGTTTATTTTATTGACAATGACGATTATTTTAAACGAAATAATAATTGGCGAGAAGATGATAATTCATATTATGCCGACAATGATGAAAGGTCCATGTTTTTTTGCAGGGGTGTTTTAGAAACGGTTAAGAAATTAGGATGGCAACCCGATGTAATTCATTGTAGCGGTTGGTTTTCGGGAATAATGGCGCTTTATGTAAAACATGTTTACAACAAAGACCCTCACTTCAAGTTAACTAAAGTTATCTATAACTTATATAATGATGGAATAGATCAAGTCTGGAGCACTCGTTTTGCTGAGAAGTTAAAGAAAGACGGATTTCCCTCAAAATTAACCGATAACCTGAAAGACTCTTCGCTTACCAATATCACTAAAATTATTGTAGATCATTGCGATGGTGTTAGCTGTGCAGAAGAACAATTAACTCCCGCGCTCCAACAGATTTATGAAGAATCATCGAGTCATAAAATGGGCTTCACTTCAGAAGAAGCAATGGGCAAACAACTATCCGCTTTTATTGATAAAGTAGTGGATGAGCCTGTTTTAGTTTAATTGGCGATAGACGTTCTTATGAATAAGCGCCAACTCTTTTCTTTTCTGTTTTTTCTGGTCATACTAAGCTCTTCGTGTAAGAAAAAAGAAAACGCTTTAGGCAAAGATATTTTAGACAACGCATCGTATTTGAGCGGAACGACCACGGACACTTTCGATATCATTTCATACACGATCGATGAGGATTCGATAACTACGGACAATGCAGCCAATGTTATATTGGGAAGTTATACTGACCCAGTCTTTGGAAAGTTTAACGCCTCATTTTACACGCAGGTTCGTCTCGCCGGCATCAACCCTAATTTCGGCAATACCGCATCAATTGTATTAGATTCATTCGTTTTGTCATTAAAATATGTGGGATATTATGGCGATTTAAAACCTCAAACGTTTGAAGTTTATGAATTGAACGAAGCACTTTACATCGATTCGAGTTATTATACCTTTACGTCAAAAACAACCAACCCAACCAATTTAGTGGTGCTAGGACAAGGAACAATAACGCCTGACCCAATTAATAAAACCGTTGTAGGTGTGGATAGTTTGAGCCCTCAACTGAGAATACCTCTTGACACAAACCTAGCAAGAAGTTTGATTAACGAAGCGGCAAGTGGAAGCGCAACGTTTAGCAGTAATGACGCATTTACAGCGTATTTTAAAGGGCTAAAAATTGTTACAAACAATGGGGTTCAGTCGCCAGGTAATGGAGGAATATTTTATTTTAATTTGAGCGATCCAGCGACAAAAATGACGGTGTATTTTACACAAGCAGGTGTAAAGAAAACGTATGATTTATTAATCAATAGTTCTTGTGCTGATTTTACACACATAGATAAAGACCATACCGGAACACCCATAAATCAAATTTTACTTGATAGTACAAATGGAAACAATTCATTTTATGCCCAAGCATTTAATTTACGAGCAGTAGTTAAAATACCCGGGTTAAATAATTTAACAAAAAACAAGTTGATTCATCGAGCAGAGCTGCACCTGCCGATTCAATACCAAAGTAATTATCGTTATAAACCAGGAGTAAGCATATCTGTTGCAACTCGGATAAAAGAAACAGCCACGGGATTTACTAATTTAGGAATATTAGGAGTGTTAGATGACTTTAATAAGGAGTTCAGGTTGGACATCAAACAATACGTTCAAGCAATCTTAAATAAAGACATTGAAAATACAGGACTAATACTTTCCCCAAGGTTTTTTATAAATTCCGCTGAGCGTATTATCTTTAACGGAAAAAACACGAATAACAAATTTAAACCTCGTTTAGTAGTAACTTATACAACGTACTAATTTATGTGTGGAATTGTAGCATACATCGGAGAAAAAGACGCTTATCCAATTATTTTAAAGGGATTGAAGCGTCTTGAATACCGCGGTTATGATAGTGCTGGTGTTGCATTAATTAACAACGGGGAGTTGAATGTTTTTAAATGTGCCGGGAAAGTGGCAAATTTAGAGTCATTTGTTGCAAATAAAAATGCCGAAGGGACTACTGGAATTGGTCATACTAGATGGGCGACACACGGTTTGCCAACGGACATAAATGCACATCCTCATGTATCAATGGATGGATCTCTTGCGCTTATTCACAACGGAATTATAGAAAATTATGATGCGCTTAAGCGGGAATTAATAAAGCAAGGCTATCTTTTTAAGAGTCAGACGGACACCGAAGTACTCGTTCATTTAGTAGATTTCATTTCTATTAAAGAAAAAGTTTGGTTTGGCGAGGCTTTGCGTTTGGCGCTCTTAAATGTAGTAGGTGCATACGCTATTGTAGCCGTGCACAAGGATTTTCCAAATCAATTGGTAGCCGCTCGTAAAAGTAGTCCACTCGTTGTGGGGATTGGTTCAGAAGGGGATTTTTATTTGGCTTCAGATGCCACGCCCATTGTCGAGTATACTAAACGTGTAGTGTATTTAGAAGACGAGGAGATAGCTGTTGTTAAGTTAGGAGAAGAGTTGAAAATATTTAATATTGCAGATCAACAAAAAACACCCTATGTTCAGCAGTTAGAATTAGAATTAGAGGCGTTGGAGAAAGGGGGATATGAGCATTTTATGCTAAAGGAAATCAACGAACAGCCGCGGTCTATACAAGATTGCTTTAGAGGCCGATTAAATGCGCAGGAAGGTTGGGTTTCTTTGGGGGGCATCAAAGACTACGAACAAAAAATGATACAAGCGAATCGATTAATTTTAGTTGCTTGTGGCACATCATGGCATGCAGGGCTAGTGGGGGAATACTTAATTGAGGATCTTGCTCGCATAAATGTTGAGGTTGAGTACGCAAGTGAATTTCGTTATCGCAACCCAATCTTAACCGAAAACGATGTGGTAATAGCTATTTCCCAGTCTGGCGAGACCGCTGATACTATGGCCGCTTTAGAGTTAGCAAAAACGAAAGGGGCAACTATTTTAGGGATTTGTAATGTGGTCGGTTCATCGATTTCACGCATAACCGATGCGGGGTCTTACACCCATGCAGGTCCAGAGATAGGAGTTGCATCAACCAAAGCGTTCACCGCTCAAGTAACGGTTTTAATCCTTATGGCCCTTTCACTTGCGCATCGAAAAGGAACTGTCTCTGAGACAAACTTCCGTGTTTTACTTGCTGAATTGGAGGCAATACCGGAAAAAGTTAAAAAAGTATTGTTGTTAAATGATAAAATTGAGGCGATAGCAACCGAATATAAAGAGGCCACAAACGCGTTATATTTAGGTAGAGGAAGTTCTTTTCCCGTTGCGCTTGAAGGGGCATTGAAACTTAAAGAGATTTCTTATATCCATGCTGAGGGGTATCCTGCCGCTGAAATGAAGCACGGACCGATTGCACTTATTGACGAAAATATGCCCATTTTTGTAATTGCAACCCAAGGAAATTCCTATGAAAAAGTGGTGTCCAATATTCAAGAGGTAAAAGCCCGAAAAGGAAAAATAATTGCTGTTGTAACTGAGGGAGACGTACAGGTTAAGTCAATGGCAGATCACACAATTGAAATACCCGAAACCCATGAGTTTTTGGTTCCTTTATTGGCCACTATACCTTTCCAATTATTATCTTATCATATTGCCGTTATGCGCGGATGTAATGTTGATCAACCAAGAAATTTGGCGAAAAGCGTTACGGTGGAGTAATTAGGCGGGATATAACCAATTACAAGAAAAAGTAATTAAAAAGGCCAAAATCCACCCGGAATAAACTTCAATTTCAAGGTGTTTATTTAGGAATAATCGCGCAGAAATCGTTAGTCCAGAAAACAAAAAAGCAAGAGTAATTATGAAGATAGGCGGATTAAACTGCCCAATAAAAAAGGCAATTAAATACCCACACAAGATACCACCACCACCGGCGTGCATAGAAATTTTAATCCAACGATTAATTAGCATAAATGCAGCTGTAACGATCGCACCGGATAGAGGCAGGGCATAAAAAAAGGAAGGTAAAATACCATTAGGCGCTTTGTAAAGGAACAATGCAAATAAGAAAATACAATAACCAAACATTATTAACAAAGGAATATTTCTTTCCTTACCGTTTTCCATATCAATCGTACTAATTATTTTCCGCCGGTGGAGCATTACAAATGAAATACCGGGAGCAACGAAGCTAAAAGTAAAAAAGAGCCAAAAGAGCTGTGATTTTATTGCGCTCGGCAATGCAAACATGCTATTAACCGATTGGTTCAGTTGTTCAGAGGGATAATATAAACTTATGAGTAAGCCATAAGATGGCATTAATAAGGGTAAAAAAACCCAGGATAAAACATGTGAAATTATTCGCATACTTATAGTTCTTTTCGCATTCGTGCCACCGGAAGATTAAGTTGTTCTCTATATTTAGCAACTGTTCGGCGGGCGATATTGTAGCCCTTATCGTTTAGTAATGCCATTAGTTTTTCATCGGGTAGTGGGTTTCGCTTATCTTCGTTTTCTATGGCTGTTAATAGTATTTGTTTTACTTCTCGGGTAGAAACCTCCTCTCCCGAGTCCGTTGAAAGCGATTCTGAAAAGAAGTATTTTAACGAGAAAACACCAAAAGTAGTTTGAATATATTTACTATTAGCCACTCGTGATACGGTTGAAATATCCAAGCTAACAATTTCGGCAATGTCTTTGAGAATCATCGGTTTTAGTTTCGTTTCATCACCACTTAGGAAAAAACTTTCTTGATAGCGCAATATGGCAGACATGGTAAGCAATAGAGTTTGTTGCCTTTGTTTGATGGCATCAATAAACCACATTGCGCTGTCCAATTTGTGCTTCACAAAAGTCATCGCTTGCTTGTCTGACTTTGATGTTTTAGCTCCTTCGGCATAAGCACGCAACATGACTTCGTATTCTTTACTGATTTTTAAGTCTGGCGCATTTCTGCTGTTCAAGGTGAGTTCTAATGCCCCTTCATTTTCTATTAAAAGAAAATCAGGAATGATTTGTTGGTAATTTTTGGTGGATTCTTTCGTGGATCCTCCCGGCTTCGGATTTAACTTTAAGATTTCGTTAATGGCTTGTTTTAACTCTTCTTCTTCCACATTTAATTTCTTGGCAATTTTATCGTAGTGTTTTTTGGTAAATTCGTCGAAATAATTCTCAAGTATTTGTTTTGCTCGAATACGGTTTAACGATTTATCTTGTCTTCTATTCATTTGAATTAGCAGGCATTCTCTTAAATTTCGAGCGCCAATACCGGCAGGGTCTAGGGATTGTACCAAAAGGAGGACTGCCTCTATTTCTTTTTCTTCCACCATGATGTTTTGGGAAAAGGCTAAATCATCTACAATGGCACTTATTTCTCTATTTAGATAACCGGATTCATCGAGGTTGCCAATTAATACATCTGCAATTAAAAACTGCGTGTCATTGAGCACAATTAAATGCAGTTGTTCCGTTAATTTTTCTTGAAAGCTTTGTTCGCCGGATAGCGGCACTACACGATCTTCTTCATCTTTTGAGGCATTGTTTGCTTGTGTTTTGTAATCGGCAACATCTTCATCAAAATAATCAGAAATGTCAAATTCGTCGTCCTCTTCTGAAGAACTAATGTCCTCTTCTTTATCAAACTCTTCATCATCTCTTTCTATTCCCTCCTCTAACGCAGGATTTTCTTCTAATTCCTGCTTAATGCGCTGGTCTAATTCCAAGGTTGGCACCTGCAATAATTTCATTAATTGAATTTGTTGAGGCGATAAACGCTGTTCGGTTTTTTGCGTTAAATATTGCTTTAGTGCCATAATATTAAAAAGAAGCATTTAAAGGCGTCCTTGGAAATGGGATAACATCTCTAATGTTGGTCATTCCTGTTACGAACATAATCATCCTTTCAAATCCCAAGCCAAAACCAGCATGTGGAACCGTTCCCAACTTTCTTGTTTGCAAATACCACCAAAGTTCCTCTTCGGGAATATTGAAGGCTTTACATTTTTCTAATAAAACATCGTATCGTTCTTCGCGTTGTGATCCACCAACAATTTCACCTATTCCAGGAAACAAAACATCCATGGCTGCAACGGTTTTGTTATCATCGTTTTGGCGCATGTAAAAAGCTTTTATTTCAGCTGGATAATCGCTTAAAATCACGGGGCATTTAAACTCTTTTTCGACTAAATAACGCTCATGTTCGCTTTGTAAATCAATTCCCCATTGAATTGGGAAATTAAATTTTTTCTTTTTGTGGTGATTGGAGTTTAATAAAACAGTTATAGCTTCCGTATACGTCAATCGTTTAAATGGATTTTCTATAACAAAATTTAATCGTTCGATTAGTCCAATTTCATTGCGTTCACTTTCTGGTTTTTGACTTTGCTCTTGCTTTTCACGCTGATCTAAAAACTGAAGATCTTCTTGACAATTTTCAATAACATAGGAACAGATATACTTTAAAAAATCTTCTGTCAAATCCATATTGTCCTTCAAGTCATTAAAAGCAACCTCGGGCTCTATCATCCAAAATTCTGCAAGGTGCCTTGAGGTATTAGAGTTTTCTGCACGAAACGTAGGACCAAAGGTATACACTTGCCCAAGCGCCAATGCTGCTAACTCTGCTTCCAATTGTCCTGAAACGGTTAGGTTTACGGGTTTTCCAAAAAAATCCTGTTTGTAATCCACATTTCCATCGGAATCTAGCGGTGGCGAAAGGGGATCTAGGGTTGAAACATGAAACATTTCTCCAGCACCTTCGGCGTCAGATCCAGTGATTATGGGTGTGTGTAAATAATAAAACCCTTTTTCATGGAAATAATGATGAATAGCATAGGCGACATGGTGTCGAATTCTAAATACAGCGCTGAATGTATTGGTTCTGAAGCGCAAGTGAGCTTGTTCGCGTAATAATTCCAGGCTATGTTTTTTGGGTTGCAGTACGGTCTTTTGGACTTCGTCTGGATGCGCAGCGCCAATAATTTCGATGGCATCTGTTTGTAATTCTACTGATTGCCCCGTCCCAATAGAAGCGACCAATATTCCCGAAACGGAAACGGCAGCAGCTGTTGTGATCTGGTTAATTATTCCTTCATCATACTTTTCAAAGTCAATGACAGCTTGAATGTTTGATAAACAAGAACCATCGTTAATTTGAATAAAACGATTACTTCTAAATGCTCTTACCCACCCTTTGACAGTAATTCGTTGTCCAATGAGCAATTGCCCTTCATTACTTAAAATGTATTTTATTTTTATGCGACTCATAGATGCAAAAATAATGCATTTCAAAGAATAGCCCTATCGAATTATCTCAAAAAGCAGATAATTAAAATGTATTTATTAAATTAGTGCAAATAATTGAAACAAACAAATGAAGTTACCTCAGGCGAATAGAAGCATTCTGTTAAGCATAATTTCCGTTTTTATAGGCCTAACCTCTTTTGGGCAATTAGCGGGCTTTAGTGCTCCTTTATTTTCAGACGATCAAACAAAAAAGTTAGTGGCACTAGATACCGGCTTGTGGAGTGAAGCCATCTCAATGCGTTCCATTTTCTCCACTTCTTTTACCAATACGAATGGCGATACGAAGAGCATTTTTAGTAAAAAACCGATAAATTATATCGGGAAAGACGGACTACTAACTCCTATTAGTCCGTTATTAATAAAGGACAATGAGTCAGGAAATTGGGTCGCTGCACAGCAACCTTATCCTACTAAATTATTTACCAATGGCTCCTATGCTATTTCCTCCAGCGATGGTCAAGAAATACATGTTGCCGATAAAGTTTGGATAAATGGCGTTTTGTCCTCAGGAAATTTAACAGTAGCAAACAATAAGGCGCAGTTAATTTATAACGATCAACTAAGAAAAGAAGTAAGCTTTTTTGAAAATGCCATAAAAAGCAACTATATTCTTCAAAGCTCCCCTCAGGTAATAGGCGAGAATTTAATTATTGAAGAAAAAATCGAATTACCAAAAGGGTATACGCTTTCGATGCAAGAAGAATCGGTCGCTTTATCGGATGGTTATTTTCAAGGGGACATTCTTATTAATAATCAAAACGGTTTATCAACAGGTAAAATTTTCATTCCATTTTATTACGATGCCAATAAATCAAGCTTGTTGGGCTCACACAAAATAATACAAAAAGAAGATGGAAGCACCGTAATTCAGCTGGCTATACCAAGTAGTTGGTTAAACGATCCGTCTAGAAATTATCCGGTTGTAATTGATCCTTTAGTCGCTGGTCCGATGGCCAATTGGGGCGGAGGATATATGCCTTCTTGCTTCATGCCCTCTTATAATATGGATAGCGTTCTTGTTACAATACCTGCGGGCATCTCTGTTTCTGGTTTGTATGTTTCCGCTAGCTTTTATGCCGATCCATTTACTCCTGCCACCATGAGTAATGGCGCCATGTATTTTAGCACCGTTTGTGGCAACTCACAAACATTTACAGTTACGGGAGCGACGGCTAATTTTGCTGGAACGGCTTATTTAGACAGTTTTAATATGATGGCGCCCTTGACTTGTTGCTATCCAGAATCTTGTTCCCCGACAAATATTTATGTACGCATGCATCTTGGTAGAAACGCTTGGGGAGCAGGGTGTAACCAAAATTACATTCGATACGACCCATTTTCTACTCTTTGGCCTTTTCAAGTTATTGTGTACGGAAAAACACCGGAATCATACGGAAATCAATGGTTTACGCCACAAACACCTTTCTGCACAAACAAGTGTACGGTTAATGCAACCGCTTATGCACGCTATGGAGTTGCGCCCTATAC